>NZ_DASRVN010000587.1:0-4582 GCF_035655035.1 Kribbella sp.
TGCCGAACCTACCGCCGCGGCCGCCCGGCGGGCCAAAGGGGCACCGGGATTCCTGTCTGGACAACGTTGATGTGACATTTTCCCGCCGCCCGGCACAGTCGCCGAAACCTTCCGTACATTCGGCGGGCGACACGGACGCTGAGGGTGGGTACGACGACTGTGACCTAGAGGGTGCGTGGGGTGAGTGGGGGTCCGGAGTGGAGGGTGTCGCGGAGTAGGGCGGGGAGGTCGGCCGGGGCGAAGCGGGTGTCGTGTTTGTCCAGCTCGTCGGGGGTCCACCAGCGGAGGGCGTGGACGTTCTCGGCGCGGAGTTCGTCCGCGCCGAGGGAGCCGGCCGGGTCGAAGGCGTCCGTACGGATCAGGAAGTAGTCGTTGAGCACGCCGTCGTACCCGGTGGCGTGGCCTTCGGCGACGTGTTCCTCGTGCCACAGGTGTGGTGGATCGGGGAAGTCCCGCAGGCCGACCTCCTCCACAAGTTCCCGGCGCAGCCCTTCCAGTACGGTTTCGCCGGGCTCGAGACCGCCTCCGGGAGTCGCCCACACCGGTCCGTCGGCGAACTCGAAGCGGACCAGCAGCACGCGATCGGCAGGATCCACGATCACGCCACGCGCCGCCGGCCGCAGCCTCGGCAGTTCCAGTTCGAGTTCGCGATGCTGCTCGACGGCGCGGAACCCGAAGCGCGCGTTGACCTTGCGCATCGGGGCGTTCGTCAGCGCCGTCCAAGTGTGCAGGAAGCGTTGCGTCGTACGGTGTTCGGCCAGCTGTGCGAGGTTCGCGAGCTTCAGGTGCGTGCCGAGGTTGTGGCCGCGGTGCTCCCGCAGTACCAGCGTGTCGTCCTGCTGGGCGTGCCCGGCGTCCGCACGCGGGAGATAGATCAGCGTGTACCCGGCGGGCGCTCCGTCGAACGTGTGCGCCATCGTCACCAGCGCGAGGTAGTTGCGATCGACCCGCGCCTCGCTCGTCTCCAGCTTCTCGACCGTCCATGGCACGACCTCACGCGTCATCCCACCGGTCGGTACGTCGAGATCCATCGCGCTGTGCAGATCCGCGTACGCCTGCTGGTGCTCCGGCGGGCACACCCCCGCCCACGACGTCAGCCGGTAGCCGTCGGGCCGCCCGGCCGACCGCAGCTCCTCCAGGCGAAGTTCGTCGTACGGCAGCGGTACGACGAAATGCTCCTCGACATGCTCCACGGCGAACCCGAGCCGCGCGGCGAACTCCGCACCCGGCCACGGATCCGCCGGTACGCCGAGCTCCGTCTGCACGATCGTCCTCCCGAGCTGGGAAGAACGGGTCACGGCCCACTGCCACAGCGCCGTGCCGATCCCCCGCCGCCGGTGCTGCGGCGGTACGTCGATCTCGACCTCGACCGCGTCCAGGTTGTCGGCCAGCCGGTACTCGAACAGCATCGCGCCGAGCACCCGGTCGTCCTCGAACGCGCCGACCGCGCGCCGGGTCTTCAACGGACCGGGGTTGCGCAGGGAGTACCCGAGCGCCTCGCGGCTCTCCACCAGCGCGGCCTCCCGCCCGGCGACCGCGCCGGCGTGGAAGGCGTCGTACCACTCGTCGAACAGGGCCAGGTCGGCCGGGTCGATCTCGCGTATCACGATCACCCGGCCGACCCAATCAAACAATCAGGTCAGAACGCCAGTCCTTTAGACCGGCGCGACCTTGCCCTGGTACATGTACATGATCACGAAGTTGTCCGCGTACGGCGCGTTCTTCAGGATCGGGTCGTCGTCGGCCGGGAACTTCGCCACCCGCTTGCCCTCGAGCGCCGGGTTGTTCCCGTAGCGCTCCCAGAGCGGAATGATCGGCAGCAGTTCGTTGAACGCGACCGCGGCGGCGGTGACGTTCTTCTTCTGCTCGTCGAGGTTCAGGCCCTGCGCGGACTTGTCGACCACGGCCTGCAGGTCGATCGGACCTGTCGAGGTGGTCTGCTTGAGCGGGAAGTTCATGCCCTTACCGCCCGAGTTCGCCGCGATCACGTAGTTGAACGTGTAGAGGTCCTGGACGTACGAGAAGTACGGGTGCGGGTGGTTCGACGCGCCCCAGCTCTGGATCGCGAAGTCGAACTTGCCGGCCAGTACGTCGGGGTTCAGCTGGGTGAAGGTGATACCCCGCTTGGTGATGTTGAAGCCGAACTTGTTCAGCTGGTCGGCCGCGTTGGTGGCGGCCGGGTTCCAGTCCGCGAACTCGGTCGGGAACTTGATGTCGTAGGCGGCCGGCTTGCCGTTCGGCAGCATCCACTTGCCGCCGGCCTTCTTCCATCCGGCTGCCTGCAGCAGCGACGTGGCCTTGGCCTCGTCCTTGTCGTACGCCTGCAGCTTCTTCTGGTCCGCGTCGGAGACCCAGTCCGGCACCAGGATGTCGGAGAAGCCGGCCATGAACTTGCAGGCCTTGCCCGAGTCGCCGAGCGCGACGGTGCCGTTCTCGTTGCGGTCCAGGACGTACGCGATCGCCTGCCGGACGCGCGGGTCGGAGAGCTCCGGGTGGGCCGTGTAGTTGAACACCAGCGCCGGACCGGAGTACACCGGCGGCCGCAGGATCCGGAAGCCGCTGCCGAGCAGGGTCTTCTCGGTGGCCACCGCGAAACCGTGGGTGGCGTAGTCGACGTCCTTGTTCAGCACGACCGGGGTGACGTCCGAGGTCTCACCGTTGTACAGGACGACCTTGTCGAAGCCGATCTTGTCGGCGAACAGGCCCTTGTCGTTCTTGACCAGCGTCATCTGCGAGTTGGTCATGCTCTTGACGTCGAAGTTGAACGGGCCGGAGACGACCGGGTTCTGCGGGCGGAACTTCTGGAAGTCGCCGTTCAGCTGCTTGCCCGCGGCGCTGTCCAGGCTGGTCTTGGCCTTGCGCATGGTCTCGGCCTTGGTCGCCCACTCGCCGTAGACCGAGTCCGGCAGGATGCCGGCCCGGAGGATGAAGCGCTCCAGCACGGTGGACGGCGTACCGATCGTGAACAGCACCGTGGTGTCGTCCTTGGCGCTGACGTCGGACAGGAAAGTCCACGCCTGCTGACGCATCAGCCAGTGCAGGTTGAACGTCGACACGACGTCCTTGGCGGTCACCGGCTTGCCGTCGCTCCAGGTCAGCCCGGAGCGCAGCTTCAGCGTGTAGGTCTTGTTCGCCTCGTCCAGGGTCCCGGACTCGGCCATCATCCATTCCCACTTCTTGTCGGCCCAGTAGTACAGGCCGGCGCTCGGGTAGACGAGGTCGAAGTACGGGCTGGTGCTGGCCTGGATGCCGTCGGTGACGCCGGCGGCCAGGTTGAAGTGGCCCTTGGGCGGCAGCTGGTACGGGTACGCGCCGTGGAACTCCTTGCTGCCGCCGTTGCTGCCACCTCCGCCGGCGTTCGGCTTGCTCGGCGAGCAGGCCTCGAGCGACCCGATGCCGGCCACGCCGACACCGGCGATACCGAACAGCTGGAGCACGTGCCGGCGGGAGACAGCGTTCGTCCGGGCGCTGGCGCCCGAACTGTTATTGCCGGAATCGGTGGGACTCATCCTTCGTCCTTTCTGGACTGACCACACGCCCATGTGGGTCAGGTACTACTTACTGGTGGGGACTAACTACCGCCCTCGCGTTTCTCCCGCCGCCGCGTGACGATCACGCCGACGACGACCACCAGGCCCAGTAGCAGGCCCAAACACAAGGTGAACAGGGTGACGACGAACTCCGGGGTGCCCGGCGTCAGGGTGAGCAGCAGGACCACGCTGGCCAGCACGAGAAATGCTGCCCAGCCGAGCGCCGCCCGCCCGATCTGCGGGGTCATTCAGCTGCCGGTTTTTCCGGTACGCCGTCCCGCGCGACCACGTGGCACGCGGCCGACTGCCCGGACCGGATCTCGATCAGCTCGGGCACCTTCCCGTCGCACAGCCCCTCCTCGAACTGCGGGCAGCGCGGATGGAACGAGCACCCGGACGGCAGGTTCGCCAGGCTCGGGATCTCCAGGCTGCGCAGCGATTCCCGGCCCTTGGTCTTGGTCAGGTCCGGGTCGGGTTCCGGGATCGCGTCGATCAGTGCCCGGGTGTACGGGTGCGTCGGCGCGTTGATGATCTTCGGGGTCGGCCCGAACTCGACGATCCGGCCGAGGTACATCACCGCGGTCTTGCCGCGCCAGCCGAAGTACTTCGCGATCGCCAGGTCGTGGGTGATGAACAGGAACCCGACGCCGAGGTCGTCGCGCAGCCGGCCGAGCATCGCGAGCACGCTGATCCGGATCGACACGTCGAGCATCGAGGTGGACTCGTCGGCGATGATCAGCTTCGGGTCCAGGGTCAGCGCCCGGGCGACCGCGACCCGCTGCCGCTGCCCGCCGGACAGCTGGTGCGGGAACTTCGGCAGGTAGTTCTCGGCCGGGGTCAGGTCGACCTTGGTGAGCAGTTCGGCGGCCTTGTCGGCGGCGTCCTTCTTGTTCTTCACGATGCCGTGCTTGAGCAGCGGCGCGGTGAGGGTCTGCTGGATCGTCCGCGTCGGGTTCAGCGACGCGTACGGGTCCTGGTGCACGTACTGCACGCTGCGCCGGAACGTGGTGAAGTCGCCGCGCTTCATCGACCAGATGTCGGTGCCGTCGAAC
>NZ_DASRVN010000588.1:0-5638 GCF_035655035.1 Kribbella sp.
GGAGGTCGGTGTCGTGGTGCGGTCCGGACCAGACCACGATCCGGCCGCGGTCGCCGAGCTTGGTGCTGACCAGGTCGCGGGCCGGCGCGGGATCGCCCTGGTTGACGAGTACGACGAGTCGCCGGCCGTCGCGTTGGAGCCGGTCCAGCAGCGGTGGGAGCGTGGAGCCGCGGAAGATGCCGGGATCGCTCTTCACCTTGGTCTCGATCATCACGCCGCGACCGCGGACCACCAGCAGGAAGTCGGCCCGGTCCCGGGTGAACTCGCGATCGTGATAGATCCGCGCCTTCGGCCAGAGCCGCTGCAGCGCGGCGTCGACGTCAGCGTCGTACTGCGCCGCGAGTCGGCTGACCCGCGAACCGGTACCGCGCGCACGCAACTCCTCCGGCGCGCGCCCGCCGAGCCATGACGGCAGCAGACCACGAATATGTGTGTCGATCATCGGTGGACCCCTCGACCTAGCCAACACTCAACGGTGAGTGTGCCCAGGCTGGGGTGGGGGAATCCGGTGTGCGCGCGATCGTGATCGCACTGGCACAAATCAGCAAGCGGTTGGTGTGGTGGTGCCGCCGTCGACGATCCAGCGGGAGTCCTGGGTGACGACGCGCATCTGGTCGAGCCAGCGGGTCGGGGTGGTGTTCGGGAGGACGCCGCGGCCGCGGACGTTCACGGTGCGGGCCGAGGTGGTGTCGTAGCAGGCGCTGACCAGGACGCCGTTCGAGGCAAGGGTGCGCTTGGCCCAGACGACCTTGGTGAGCCCGGTGTTGTGCAGCTTGTTGGTCCGGAAGTACTTCGCCTGGGCGCTGATCGCCTGGTACATCTTCGGCGTCATCGCGGACTCGAGCTGCTTGGTCTTGCTGCCGCCGCTGCGCATCATCACGTCGAGCGCGACGCGGTACGTGTAGTAGGCGTTCAGCACCGGGTCGTCGGAGCCGATGCCGCCGCTCGCGACCCGGGTGGCCTTGTGGGCGGCAGGCGCCGCCGCGGCGATCCCGCTGTCGGTACCGCACCCCTGGAGCAGCAAAACCGGGAGCAGCGTGGCTGCCGCGGCCAGGTCCCGCTTGCGCATGAACACCTCCTGTTGGACGAAAATCCCCGTCCTCGCGCCGCCGGCGCTATCCGCACGCCCGTCCGGCACTGACCGTGTAACGCGGCGGCACGTATCGTGGTCACTGTGAGCTGGATCACAGAAACCCCCTACCCGGGTACCGGTCCGGGTTCGGTTCTCTGGCTGGAGGTGCCGGCGGCGTCCGATTCCTACGCTCGATCTCGGTAATCGAGACGGAGGAGAGACCATGACTGAGACGCTGACCCGGCCGGTCGCGGAGGTGCGGAAGCACCGTGCGCGGCGGTTGGGACGTTGGTTGGTGTACGACGCCTTGCTGCTGCCGGCCGGACTGCTGACGATGGCGGACGCGATTCTGGACGAGCCGGCGACCGCGGCGCGGCGCTGGTGCCGCCTGGGTGCGGCTGCGACTCCAAAGACCAACGCCCGTACCTTCGGTGACGGTCTGCTCAGCGCAGTACTCGGACTGGCCAGCCTGTTCGTGCTGTTCCTGACCGTGCTAGCCGTGGTCCGTGGACCGTTCTGGGGACTCGTCGAGCACGGTCCTGTCGAGCCGGGTACGTGGGGCGGTCCAACCCGCGCCGGTGCCTGGGCTACGCACGGCCTGCTCGCTCTGCCGTGCGTAGTCGCGTTCTTGTTCGTACTGCGTGGCATTGCCGCGCTGCAGATGCTCCTGGTCCAGGGGACGCGCAGGTGGGTGCTTCCGGCAACTATTACGGTAGCCGCCGGTACGCTCGCGTTCTTCTGGGCCTGGCTACAGCAGGTGTGAGTAGGGTCCAACTGTGCAGATGCCGAACAGGTGGTCGTGGCTTGGCGTTGCCGCTCTGCTGTTCCTGACGGTCCTGGACCTCTCGCAGCACTACACGGTGGCCCTCGGGGCTGTACTGGCGCTGGCGATCGCGCGGGCATTGGCGTTGAGCCTGGCGTGGCTGCGGCCGCGGCTGGCGGTGGTCGTCTCGCTTGCGACCACGGCTGTCACGGCAGCGGTCACAACTCCGGTCAGCGCGAGTGAGCCGTGGCCGTGGGGTACTACAGCCGCCTTTGGTCACTCGCTCGTCGTAGCGATCGCAGGTGCGCGCGGGCTCGGTCGTCGCGAGCAGGTGGGCTGGTGGGTAGCAACGCAGGCCCTTGGGGTCGGTGCGGTCGCTCTTGCGCCGGACCGTGGCAGCTGGCGCGGGTTGATCACCATGGCCGTCCTGTCGGCGGTAGCAGTCGTGGTGGGTGACCTGCTTCGCTCTCGCGGCGAGGCGAACCGCCTGCTCGCGGAACAGGAGACGATCAGCAAGGCGGAGCGTTCGGAGCGGGAGCGATTGCAGGAGCGCGCCCGGATCGCCCGGGAACTGCATGACGTCCTGGCGCACCACTTGTCCGTGGTGGTCGTCCGCGCGGACAGTGCGCCGCACCGGCTGCCCGACGTACCGGATGACGTACGTACTGAGTTCACGGGCATCGCAGACGAGGCACGTGCCTCGCTGACTGAGATGCGTCGCGTACTGCGGTTGCTGCGGGAGCCCGTGGACCAGCCGCAGGAGCTAGGACCGCAGCCCGGTCTCCTGGACGTTTCTGAGTTGGTGGAGAGCACCAGGCGTGCTGGGGCTGACGTGCGGTTGACAGGTGACGTCCCGACTGGGCTCGACCCGGCTGTGGAGCTCACGGCGTACCGCGTTGTGCAGGAAGCGCTCAGCAACGCTGTACGACATGCGCTGCACGCGGTTGTAGAGGTTGCCGTACGCCGTACCGCGGGGGAGCTGGAGGTCACGGTGCAGAACGCGAAGCCCCCGCGTCCCGTCGTACCGGCTCCTGGGAGCGGTCAGGGGCTGGCGGGGATGCGGGAGCGGGTAGCGCTCGTCGACGGGACTGTGAGCACCGGTCCGACCCCTGAAGGCGGTTATCTGGTGCAGGCAGTGATACCGGTCGGAGAGGAGGTGGCGGGTGACGATCACGGTCATGGTGGTTGACGACCAGGAGATGGTGCGGGCCGGGTTCGGCGCACTGCTGGACGCGCAGGCGGACATGCAGGTGGTCGGGCAGGCTGGTGACGGTGCCCAGGCGGTTGAGCTGGCCGCCGAGTTGAGGCCTGACGTGATTCTTATGGACGTACGGATGCCTGTACTCGACGGTCTCGCCGCTACGCAGCGCATCCTCGCTGGGTCCACGCCTGGCGAGCCACCGCGGGTTGTGATGCTGACAACGTTCGACCTGGACGACTACGTGTACGCCGCACTCCGGGCTGGTGCCAGCGGGTTCCTGTTGAAGCACTCGACGCCGGACGAGCTCGCTGCGGCAGTACGGGTCGTCGCTGCCGGGGACGCACTGCTGGCTCCGTCCGTCACCCGTCGGCTCGTAGAGGACTTCGCTCGCGCGCAACCCGTCGTACAGGTGACACCGGACCGGCTGACGCCACGAGAGACCGACGTACTGCGGCTGGTCGCAAGAGGGCTCTCGAACCGGCAGATCGCCGAGGAGCTCGTGCTGGCCGAGCAGACCGTCAAGAGCCATGTCAGCAACGTGCTGACCAAGCTGGACCTGCGGGACCGCGCACAGGCTGTCGTGTACGCGTATGAATCCGGCGTAGTGGTCCCTGGTCCGCGACACTAGGTGGATGGACGTTCTCGAACGCGTACGCAGCCTGTGCCTTGCACTGCCCGAAGTAACCGAGCGGCCGAGCCACGGTGAGCCCACCTGGTTCGTCCGGGACAAGAAGACGTTCGTGATGTACGCCGATCACCACCACGACGACCGCCTCGGCGTCTGGATGGCGGCACCACCCGGTGTCCAGGAGTCGCTCGTCGCGGACGACCCCGAGCACTTCTACCGACCGCCGTACGTCGGACACCGCGGCTGGCTCGGCGTGTTCCTGGACGTGGACGTCGACTGGGACCACTTCGAGGACCTGGTCGAGAACGCCTACCGCCAGATCGCCCCGAAGACCCTCATCGCCCGCCTGGACCAGGTCTAGTCGTTCAGTGGGATCGACGTCTGCGGCAACCACGACGGTGCCGGAGGCCAGCTGAGGGCGTGCGCCGGGTCGTCCCAGTCCCAGTCCTGGATCTGGGATTTGCTACGGCGGCCGAAGATGGCCCGGAACAGCTCGTAGGAGCTGGTGCGGACGGTCGCTTCGGGCTCGTCGGTGCCGACCGAGTACGTGCCGTCCGGGGTGATGACGGTGAGCGGCCCGGGTCCGTCGAGCATCCAGTCCAGTGTGGCCAGCCAGAGCTCGGCGGGGCGGGCGTCCGCTGCCGATCGCCCCGTGCAGATCGGCCTCGTGGACGGCGGCGTCGGCGTACGGGTTGCACACCAGTGGGTGCGAGGTGGTGCCGCCGACGATCACGTGCTCCAGGGCCGATCCGGCGGTCGCCCACTCGTCCAGGACCTCGGCCAGCGGCAGGTTCCGCCGCGTTGCCACCTGGGCCGCGGTCCACGGCGGGTGCGGCGCACCGGCGACGTTACCGGCCGCGAGATCGACCGCCACGCCGGTGAGGTGCGCGATGAGATCCTGCACGCTCCACTGCGGGCAGGCGGGCACCTGCCGATCCAGGTCCTCTTCACTGAGGCCCTGCACCGCGGCAGCGATCCGTTGACGCCCTGCGTGGTACAGCTCGACGCTTCTTCTGGGGTCCGTCACCGAACCATTGTCACCCCGTACGACGCTCGGCGGTCTTGTGGTTGCATGTGGGCATGCACCCACGCGCAGGTCAGCCAGCACAGCCCGAGGACCTCGTCGACGTCGACGCCATGCTGGCGGCGTACGGCGACATCACCCCGGACGTCGAGAACCCAGCCCAGAAGGTCGTCTTCGGTACGTCGGGGCACCGGGGCTCGAGTCTTGACGGTGCGTTCAACGAGGCGCACATCCTGGCGATCACACAGGCCGTCTGCGAGTACCGGGCCGGCCAGGGTACGACAGGGCCGCTGCTTGTCGGCCGTGACAGCCACGGGCTCTCGGAGCCGGCCTGGCGCACCGTGCTGGAGGTGTTGGCCGGTAACGACGTACAGACGCTCGTGGACAGCGCGGACCGGCTCACGCCGACGCCTGCCGTCTCACACGCGATCCTGCGGCTCAACCGCGGTGGTGGCGCGGACGCCGACGGCATCGTCATCACGCCGTCGCACAACCCGCCGCGGGACGGTGGCATCAAGTACAACCCGCCGCACGGCGGCCCGGCCGACTCCGACGCCACCAGTTGGATCGCGAACCGGGCCAACGCCCTGATCGCCGCGGGCAACCGGGAGGTACGCCGGAAGCCGTTCGAGCAGGCGCGTCAGCACGCCGGGGACTACGACTTCCTCGGGCACTACGTCGACGACCTGCCGTCGGTGCTGAACCTGGCCGCGATCCGGGACGCCGGTGTGAAGATCGGCGCCGACCCACTGGGCGGGGCGAGCGTGGACTACTGGGCCGCGATCGCCGAGCGGCACGGGCTCGACCTGACCGTGGTGAACCCGCGGGTGGACCCGGCCTGGTCGTTCATGACGCTGGACCACGACGGCAAGATCCGGATGGACTGCTCCTCGCCGTACGCGATGGCCTCGCTGGTCGCGCAGCGGGACAAGTACGACCTGGCGACCGGG
>NZ_DASRVN010000589.1:0-8283 GCF_035655035.1 Kribbella sp.
CGCCTGCGGTACGCGGACCGCCTCCGCCTGGCACCCGCCCACGCCGTTCGCGTTCCAGAACCCACCGTGCCGGCAGGACGTCTGCAGGTCCTCCCGGCAGAAGTCACAGGTCCCGTCCGACCACGCGAACGGCGCGATGACAAAGTCGCCCTTCCGCAGCGTGCTGACGTCGCGTCCGACGTCCTCCACGACTCCTACGAACTCGTGTCCCATGGTCTGTCCGCCGGGCGTGTCCGGCAGGTTGTGGTACGGGTGCAGGTCGCTCCCGCAGACGCAGGACCGTACTACTCGCACCACGACATCTGTTGGTTGCTTGATCACCGGATCCGGTACGTCGATGACACGCACATCTCCGGCGCCGTACATGTAAGTCGCTCGCATGGCTCCAGTGAAGGCGGTGCTGATCAGCCTTGGCAGTGCCTGTCGTTCCAGGTAATGCCAGTGCCTCCCTTGCCGCAGTACCGGTCCGTAGGCTGGAACACATGGACCACCGGGCGGAGATCAAGGAGTTCCTGAGCTCCCGGCGTGCACGGCTCACCCCTGAGCAGGCCGGGCTCCCCGTGTACGGCGGCAACCGCCGCGTGAAGGGCCTGCGCCGCGAGGAGGTCGCCCTGCTGGCAGGCGTCTCGGTGGACTACTACGTACGGCTGGAGCGCGGGAACCTCGCAGGAGCGTCCGAGAGCGTGTTGGAGGCGCTGGTGCGGGCGCTACAGCTGGACGACGCCGAACGGGACCACCTGTTCGCCCTGGCCCGCGAGTCCGACGCCACGCCGGTACGCCGACGTACCGCAACCAAAGGCGTCCGTCCCGCCCTGCAACAGGTCCTCGAAGCGATCACCGACGCACCCGCATGGATCCGCAACGCCCAGTTCGACATCCTCGCCGCGAACCAGCTGTCCCGCGCCCTGTACGCCTCCCTGTTCACCGACCCGAACCCGAACACGGCCCGCTTCACGTTCCTCGACCCGGCCGCCCGGGAGTTCTACGTCGACTGGGAACGCGCAGCCGACGACATCGCCGCCGTACTGCGCCTCCAAGCCGGCCAGAACCCGCACGACAAGGCCCTCAGCGACCTGATCGGCGAACTCTCCACCCGCAGCGAAACCTTCCGCACCCGCTGGGCCGACCACAACGTCCGCTTCCACCGCTCCGGCCGCAAGAAACTCCACCACCCGGTGGTAGGCGACCTGGACATCGACTTCGAAGCCATGGAGTTCCCCTCCGACCCCGGCCTCACCATGGTCGTCTACACCGCCCCCACCGGCACCCCCACCGCCGACGCCCTAAAACTCCTGGCCAGCTGGACCGCCACCCAACAAACCGTTGCCCAGGACAAGGAACCCGATCAGCGGTAACCGCGGGCCTGCAGCTCGTACAGCTCGGCGTACTGCCCGCGGCGAGCGAGCAACTCGGTGTGCGATCCGCTCTCGACGATCCGTCCCTGATCGAGTACGACGATCAGGTCGGCCGCCGCGACGGTAGAGAACCGGTGTGTCACCAGCACGGTCACCCCACCGTTGCGTCGGGTCTGCCGGCTCGCGGCGGCGTACCGCTCGAAGAGGGTGTGTTCGGTGACGGCGTCGAGCGCGGCTGTCGGCTCGTCGAGCATCAGCAGCAGCGGCGAGCGTCGTAGCATCCCGCGGGCGATGGCGATCCGTTGCCATTGGCCACCGGACAGCTCGGCGCCACCGGGCCAGGCCGTTCCCAGCTGGTTGTCGAGCCCGGCCGGCAGACTCGCGACGACGTCGTCGGCGGCGCCGTCGTGGACCGCCTGCAGCACCCGCGGGCGATCGTCCAGTACGGCGACCTCGCCCGCGCCGACGGCGTGCTGGGCGGTGAACTCGAACCGGACGAAGTCCTGGAAGGCCCCGGACATCCGGGATCGCCAGGCGCTCGGGTCGAGGTCGAACAGATCGTTGCCATCGACAAGGATCCGGCCCGAGACCGGCCGGTGCAGACCGGCCAGGAGCTTCACCAGCGTGGACTTTCCGGCACCGTTCTCCCCGACGAGAGCGACGACGGAACCGGGCCGCAGGTGCAGCGTCACATCGGACAGCGAGTCCCGCCGCGAGTCGCCGTACCGGTAGCTGACGTGTTCGAGGCGGATGCCGTCGGCCAGCTGACGTGGGGGCAGCTGATGGCCCACGGCCACCGCGGTCGCGTAGTCGCGGAGCCAGACGAAGCGACCGCAGTTGCGAGCGACCTTGCCGATTCCGCCGATGGCACCGGCGAACGACGAGCTCACGCTCTGCAGGCCCTGGAGTACGCCGACTGCGACGACCAGCGACTGTACAGAGACGGTCCCGCCCAGGACGTCTCTCGTCATCCACGCGAGCAGCAGGATCGCAGTACCGAAGAACACGACTGAGTGCGCGGCGGTGAGCACAGCCTTGCGACCGGCTGCTTGTGCGAGCGGCCGTCGCCAACCAGCAACGGCGTTGCTGATCCGGAGTCGGAGCTCGTGCTGGTGACCGAACACTCTGGCCTCCGCACCTGCCGTGGGTGAGGTGGTCAGCTCGAGCAGCTGGTGGGTCAGGCGGCCTGGCGCGGCGCTGACTTCTTCGGCCGCGGCCTCCCAGCGCACAGGCCAACGCGCAGTGAGGAGTCGCGTGGCGCCGAGCGCGACCAGGATCGACAGTCTCCAGTCCGCAGTGATCGCGACGAGCAGGACGCTCACCGCGTACGCCATGGTGTTGAACGTGTTGATGAACGTGTTCAGCGCGCCGCCGAGCACGTTCTCGTTGTCCCGCAGGATCTGCAGTTTGTCGGCGTACTGCGCGGTCTCCAGGTGGTCGAGCGTGGGTACGCGGGCCGTCAGCTCCGCGATCTGCGCATCGAAGACATGACCGAGCACCTCCATCTGCCGGACGCGCGCGTTCACCCCGATGGCCTGCAGCGCGGTGTTCGCCGCGGTCGAACCGACGAGGGCGACCGCCGCAAAGACCATCTTGCCCAGATCCCGGTCGACCGCGGCGCCGGCGAAGATCCCGACGAACAGCGGCGCCAATGCCGCCAGTACCTTGCCGAACATCTCGAACAGACAGAGCAGAGACTGTGCCGGAGCGGTCTTGATCGTGGTGCTCAGGACCAGGACCGTCCCCCGCAGCGCCGGGCTCATCGGACCTCCGTGAAGGGACGCGCCTGCAAGGCGAACAGCTCGGCGTAGCGGCCGTTCAGCGCGAGGAGTTCGTCGTGGCTGCCGTCCTCGACGATGCCGGAGTCCGCGAGCACGAGGATCCGATCCGCGTGCCGAACGCTCGACAACCGGTGACTGACCAGGACAGTAGTCACGCCGCGCGTGACCTCCAGGAACCGCTCGAACAGCGCTGCCTCGGTGCGCACGTCGAGCGCTGCCGTGGGCTCGTCCAGCACCAGTACGGCGGCCCCGTCGGCTACGGCGGCCAACGCACGAGCCAGCGCCACCCGCTGCCACTGCCCACCGGACAGATCCGTCCCGCCGTCGTACTCCGGAGAGAGCACGGTGTCCCAACCTTGCTCCAGTTGGCCGAGCAGGGCCGCACCGCCGGCATCGATGAGCGCCTGCTCGGTCGCAGCATGGTCCGCGGCGCCGAGTACGACGTTGTCGCGCAACGACAGCGGATAGCGTGCGAAGTCCTGGAAGATCACGGCGACCCGGCGGCGGGTGGCCTCGTCGAGCGCGGGGTCGCCGCCGTCGACCCGTACGGTCCCTTCGTCCGGCGCATAGAGGCCGCACAGCAGCTTGACCACGGTCGACTTGCCGGCGCCGTTGACGCCCACGAGAGCGACCGATTGGCCGGCAGGAATCGTGATGGTCAGCCGATCGACTGCGCGGTCTGATCTCCCCGGGTAAGCGAAGCTGACCTGCTGCAGGCACACCTCCGCGGCGCCTGCCGATCGCGGCCGCGGGTCACTCGAGGGGCGGACCGGTGTGGTCGCGGGCAGGCCCAGCTCTTGTCGTAGCCCTGTCAGCGCGCGCAGCGCCGACGTGTTCCGTGCGAGCGCAGTACTGACGTCTCCGAGTACGCCGAAGCTCTGCAGGCGGAGGACCGCTTGGACCATCGTCACCGCGCCGCCCAGCGCGACCGCCCCCGCCGCGACGTCGAACCCGATCAGTACCAGCGCGCCGCCGACCATCACCGCCATCACCAGGCACGCGAGCAGTACGGGGCCGAGGCCGCGGCGGCGGGCCATCCACAGCGGCGCCATCGCGTCGTACCAGGTCATGCGGTACACATCGGACAGCCAGTCGACCAGACCGAACAGGCGGATCTCCTTCGCGGAGTCCGACCGGGTGAGGAGCCCGCGCAGGTACCCGGCCCGGCGCCGGCCGTCTCCGGCGGTCGCGAGCAACTGGTCGAACGCGAGACTGATCCAGTCCGTGAAGACTTTCGAGACCAGGAAGAACGACGCCGCGACCACCAGCGGAACCCACCACCGCCACGGAGCCAGCACCGCGATCGCGCCGAGCCCGGCCAGCCGCGTGCCGATGATCGACCAGGTCGCGTCGACACCGGTCACGAACGACCAGTCCCGTACGGCGGTCACCACCGTCCGGAGCCGCCCGGCGACGTCGGGGGTCTCCAGGTGCCCGATCCCGTGCGGCTGCAGGCCGACCTCGGCCACCAGGTCGAACGTGTAGCGCAGGTACGCGACCGAGCAACGTGCCGTCACCACGGTCAGCACTGCTTGGAGGATCGGTCCGGTGACGAGCAGCGCGGCGACCAGCCAGAAGCGTTGCCAGGTCGTCTGCCGCTCCGGCTCGACGAGGGAGCCGGCGAAGCGGCCGATCGCGATCATCAGACCGGTCCGGACAGTCGCCTCCGCCAACGTCAGTGCGAGTGCCAGCGTGGACCAGACCGGCGCCGCGGCCCACAACACCCGGGCGTGCTGCAGGTAGCGGTCGCCGGTTCTCACGGGTGCCTCGGGGTGGGTGGGAGGGGCCCGAGGATGGTTAGGGTTTTGGTGGCTCGGGTGATGGCTACGTAGAGGTCGGAGGGGCCGCGGGGGGAGTCGGTGAGGATGGTGGTGGGGTCGGGTATCAGGACGGTGTCGAATTCGAGGCCCTTGGACTGGGGGACGTCCAGGAGGGCGACCGGGCCGTCCAGGACGGACGGGTCGTGGGTGTGGGGGAGATGGGGGAGGGCGGCGGCGAATTCGTCGTAGCGGGAGGTGGGGACGATGACTGCCGTACGGCCGTCGGTGTGGGTGGTGGCGAGGGTGGCGCGGACGGTGTCGAGGAGGGCGGCGGCGGGGACCGGGTCGATGAAGGGGTGCGTGCCGGTGGCGCGGACGGACGTGGGCGGTTGCAGGGTGGGGTCGATGGCGGCCAGGACGTCGGCGGCGACGGTCATGATCTCGGCGGGGGTGCGGTAGTTGACGGTGAGTTCGGCGGTGCGCCAGCGGCCCGGGGCGTAGTGGTCGAGGAGTTCGGCCCAGGAGCGGACGCCGGCCGCGGAGCCGGTCTGGGCGATGTCGCCGACCAGGGTCATCGAGCGGCGTGGGGCGCGGCGCATCAGCATCCGCCAGTCCATCGCGGACAGCTCCTGCGCCTCGTCGACGATCACGTGGCCGAACACCGACGTACGGTCGAAACCGCGGTCGTCGGGTGCCGGGTTCGCGAGCTGCTGCGTGCGCTGGGCGATCAGGTCGCGGAACTGCTCGATCTCCCACGGCATGACGTCGATCCGTTCGGCGGTCAGCTCGATGTCGACGACCCCGCTCGCGTACTCCCGGTTGGCCTCCTCGGCGGCAGCCGACTCCGAGGCCTCGCGTTTGCGGCCGACGACGACCGCCGCGGTCTCGCCGAGTAGCTCAGCGGCCTCGTCGAGCAGCGTCGCGTCCGACGGCGTCCAGTCCGCCGAGAGCGGCCGCAGTACGGCGGAACGCTCGGCCGCGGTGAGGTACGGCGCGGCGGCCTCGAGGCGGTCGTCCGACGAGAACAGCACCGAGACCAGCAGTTGCGGCGTGAGCTCGGGCCACAACCGGTCGAGCAGCTCCAGTACCTGGTCGTCGTCGAACAGTTCCTGCTGGATGTCCTCGATGTCCGCGTCCCCGACGTACTGCTTGCCGATCCGTTCGACGACCTGGTTCGTCAGCGTCTTGAGGATGCGGCGGACGAAGAGCGGCCGGGCCCGGTTGTGCAGCGGCTGGGCGGCGAGCGCGCCCTGCTGGGCCTTCCGGATCGCGTCCGGGCGCAGTACCAGCTCCTCGGAGTTCAGCTTCAGCCGGACCGGCTGGGCAGGCACGATCCGGAAGCCGGCGATCGCCTGCGCGATCACCTCGGCCATCGCCAGTTCGCCCTTGATCCGGGCCGCCTCGGCGGACTCCGGCGCGGTCGCGGTCACGTCCGGGAACAGCTCGCTCACGGTCGCGAGTACGACGTCGTTCTCGCCGAGCGAGGGGAGGACCTCGTCGATGTACCGCAGGAACGTGGGGTTCGGCCCGACGACGAGTACGCCGGTCCGCCCGAGCTGCTCGCGATGCGTGTAGAGCAGGTACGCCGCCCGGTGCAGCGCGACCACGGTCTTGCCGGTACCGGGGCCGCCCTGCACCACGAGTACGCCGGGCAGCCCGGAGCGGATGATCTCGTCCTGCTCGGACTGGATCGTCGCGACGATCTCGTTCATCCGACCGGTCCGGCTCGCCCCGAGCGACGACAGCAGCGCGGCCTCGCCGATCAGCGTGCCGCGTTCGTTGTCGCCGAGCGCGTCGACGTCGAGCAGGTCGTCGTCGACGCCGACCACGGTACGGCCGTTCAGGCGGATGTGGCGCCGGCGTTTGACGCCGAGTGGCTCCGCGGAGGTGGCCCGGTAGAACACCTGCGCGACCGGTGTCCGCCAGTCGATCAGCAGCGGGTTGTAGTCGTCGTCGAACAGCCCGATCCGGCCGATGTGGAACCGTTCGCCGGCCGTCTCGTCGATCCGGCCGAAGCACAGTCCGCGCTCGACCGACGACAATTGCGTGAACCGGCCGGAATACAGCCGGGTGAAGGATTCGCGTTCGGACGCGGCCTGATCGGTGCCGACGGTTTCCTCGGCCTGGACCCGCCCGAGTTCGCCGCGGGCCTTTTCCCGTAATACGTCGAGCCGTTCGTACATCGCCGTCACTTCCCCTTGCTCAGCGGCGATCTCCTGCTCCAGCACCGTTGCCCCCGATCGATTGTCTTGCGTTGCCCGAAAAGCTTTGATATTCTGACTGTGGAAGCCCGAAGAGGGCTTCTTTTTATTTCCCGGCACAAATACCCGACAGTACCGTTTCCGGTGACTGTCGGCAATGGGCCGGTCGCAAACAACCGCTTCACAGCGGACTCCCAGGAAAGCTGCAGCCGTTGCTCAGCGGGCGACTCGACACTGAGTTGAGTTCGTCATCCCGCTAGGAGTCCCCATGACCGGAGTTCCCGTCGCCGTGCTGCCAGGCCGGCGGGCTCGCACCGACGGCGCCGTACGGCTCGGTGCCCTTGCCGCGCTGTGGCTGAGCCTGTTGCTCGTCACGTACTGGTGGGTCGCCGGCGGCGGCGTGCAGGAGCTGGGCGGTTGGGCGACCGGCCTGACGTCGATCGGGCGCCTGACCGGACTCGGCTCCGCGGTACTGCTGCTCGCGCAGGTCATGCTGATGGCCCGGGTGCCGATCCTGGAGGCGGCCTTCGGGCAGGACCGGCTGGCGCGGCTGCATCGCATCACCGGGTTCACGTCGTTCGACCTGATGCTGGCGCACCTGGTCGCGATCACCTGGGGCTACGCCGCCGGTGAGCTCCGGCGGACGCCCGCGACGCTGTGGGACCTGACCCTGCACTACCCGGGAATGGTGCTGGCGATCGGCGGCACGATCGCGCTCTGCCTGACCGTGGTCACCAGCATCCGTGCGGCGCGCCGGCGGCTCCGCTACGAGTCGTGGCATCTCCTCCACCTGTACGCGTACCTCGGCGTCGGGCTCGCGCTCCCGCACCAGTTGTGGACCGGACAGGAGTTCCTCGCGTCGACGGGCCGGACCGTCTTCTGGTGGACCGCGTGGGCCGTCGCCGCGGCGACCGTCGTCGTCTACCGGATCGGCCTACCGGTCTGGCGCAACGCGTGGCACCGGCTCCGCGTGACGGCCGTCGTACCGGAGGCCGACGGCGTGGTCTCGGTGTACGTCGGCGGGCACCACCTCAACCGGCTCCGCGCCGAGGCCGGCCAGTTCTTCTCGTGGCGCTTCCTCGGCCGCCCCGGCTGGACGCGCGCGAACCCGTACTCGTTGTCGGCCGCCCCCGACGGCCGCGGCCTGCGGATCACCGTGCAGGACGCCGGCGACGGCAGCGCCGCC
>NZ_DASRVN010000590.1:0-13421 GCF_035655035.1 Kribbella sp.
CTCACCCTCACCACCACTTGCCCTCCACCAACCGCCAGCGCCCTCGCCCCCACGCTCACCCTCGCCCCCGCGCTCACTCTCGCCGCCGCTTGCCCTCCGCCAACTGCCGGCGCCCTCGCCCCCACGCTCACCCTCGCCACCACTTGCACGGCGCCCGCCGCCGCTCTCCCCACCGCGGCCGCTCCCACGGCTACCGGTGCCCTCACCACCGCCACTCCCGCAGTTGCCAGCCCTCTCATCACCACCGCCACTCGCGCGGCCGCTCTCACCACTGCGGCCGCTCCCGCGGCTGCCGGCGCCCTCACCGCCGCTAGCACTCCAGCGGCTGCTGGTGCTCTCGCTGGCGTCGGTGCTCCGGTGGTTGGTGTCGCGTAGCGCTTGGAGTTGGGTTGTCAGGTCGTCCGAGTACGGCAGGAGGACCAACTCCGCGTCCCGGGCTGCCTCGATCGCCTCCAGGGAGTTCAGCCGGATCGCCGTCACCGGATGCCCTTGCGGCGGGCGCGGAACGATCGACGGACCCTTGACGGAAAACGTTGTCGACGAGAAGTCGACGTAGTGCAACTTGTCCCGGTCGACGTACCGCCCGGTCGTCGCGTCGCGGATGATCGCGTCGTCCTCCCACGAGTCCCACAACCGGCGGCTCACGTCGACGACGTACCGCGCCTCCCGCCAGGTCTCGGCCGCCGGCACCGGCTCGCGCCGCCCGACGACCGCGGCCGCCGCGCCAGACGTAGAAACCTCCGCGACCCACCCGGCCCGCCCACCCGAGATGTGATCCAGGGTCGCCACCGACGCCTGCACATGGAACGGCTCCGTATGCGTCACGGTGATCACCGGCAACAACCCGATCCGCTCCGTCACCGGCGCGACCCGCGCCGCCAGCCCGAGCGCATCCAGCCGCACGCTCACCCGACCCGGCACGTCCTCCGGTGCCTCCAACGCATCGGCGAACGTCAGCAGATCCACCCCGGCCGCCTCCGCCCGCTGCGCCGCACGTACGGCGAGCGCACCGGTGAGGATCGCCCGCGGATCCACCTCCGCCCCACGCCACGCCGCCGGATCCGCACCCGCGCCGTCGATCTCCAGGCCGACGATCATGACGCCACCTTCAATGCCACCGGGATGTCCTTCACGAACGCCAACGGCCCGATCGCCTCCGGATCCGCCGCGGTGTCGAACTGCGGCTCGAACCCAGCAGCCACGTACAACCCGGCCGCCTCCGGCTGCCGCGGTCCCGTCGTCAGGTACAACCGTCGATACCCCAACTCCGCCGCCACCGCCTCCAGCTCCGCGAGCACCCGCCGCCCGAGCCCCTGCCGTCGGTGCAACTGCGACGTCCACATCCGCTTCACCTCCGCGGTCTCGTCGTCGTACCGGCGGATCGCCCCGCCCGCAACCGTTTCCCTGCCGTTTCGCAGCAACAGGAACGCCCCACCACGCTCGGCATGAAAGTCCGACGGCGGTACTTCGGTGAGCTGTGTGTTCTCGTTGGTCCGCCCGTACCGCGTGCTGTACTCGACGACGAGATCCGCCAGCAACGGCGCCGCCTCGGGATCGTCCGGACGTACCCGGACCGCCTCCACCGCGCCCAGCTGCAACGGCGTGCTCTCGACCACGGCTTCACCCTCGACGGTCGCAAGGAACGCTTCCGTCACCTGATAGAGCGGTACGGACGCCGCCGGATCGAGTAGCAGCCCGCCGCCGTCGTACAGGTGGATGTGCGACGACAGCACGAACCACCCCTGCCCGATCGCCCCCGCGCCAAGGCTGGTCAGTACCGGCCGGAGCGCGTAGTCGATCACCAGCACGTGCGCCGGCGTACCACCGGTTGCCAACGGCAACACCGTCTTGCCCTTCAGCGCGTACTGCGGAAGCAGGTCGAGGAACACCTTCAGCAAACCGGAGTACGCCGCCTTGTACACGGGTGTCGTGACCACGACGGCGTCCGCGGCATCCAGGACCGCGGCCGCGGCGGCGATCTCCGGATGATCGGCCTGCCCACGTACCAGCGGCTCGGCCGGGAGGTCACGCAGCACGATCGGGGTCACGGTGTGGCCGTGGCCGATCAAGCGTTTTCCGACATGGTCGAGCACCGCGTCGGTACGCGAGGAAAACGATGGACTGCTGGAGATCGTTGCAATGATTGCCATGAAGTTCTCCTATTTCTTCGGCAGACCGGGCGGGTTGATCAGCGACTTCGGGACGGCCTCGGCCTGCAGGCCCCACTTGGCCAGGACCTTCGCGTAACTGCCGTCGGCGATCGCCGCGTTCAGCGCGTCGGCCAGCGCTTTCACGAGGCCGTCGTCCTTCTTGGTCGCGATCGCGACCAGACCCTGGACCGGGTAGCTGGACGAGACGGTGCCGACGATCTCGGTCTGGTGCTGGGTGGCGACGTGGTACGACGCGTTCGGGTTCGGGCCCAGGTACAGGTCGATCCGGCCGGACTGCAGCGCGAGGTAGGTGTCGGCGGACTGCTGGTAGTACTTGATCGTGGCCGGCTTCCGGCCCGCGGCAACGTTCTGCTTGTTCCAGTCGACGAGGATTGCTTCCTGGAGCGTGCCGGACCCGACGGCGACGGTCCTGCCCGCGATGTCGGCCGGGCCGTTGATCTTCAGGCCGGAGCCCTTCTTGGCCTCGAACGCGTGCAGCCCGAGCCGGTACGAGGCGAAGTCGTACTTCTCCTTGCGCAACTCGGAAACCCCGATGTTCGAGATCCCGACCTGGTACTTCCCGGAGTCCAGCCCGAGGAACAGGTTCTCCCAGCTGGTCGTCTCGATGTCAGGTTGCAGCCCGAGCACGCTCGCGACCAGGTACGCGATGTCGATCTCGACACCGATCGGTGTCTTGTTGTCGTCCGCGGTGAACCCGAGCGGCGGCTGCCCGCCACCGGCCGACCCGTTGCCGACCACCAGCTTCCCGGAGTCCCGCACTGCGGGCGGCAGCTCCGCGGCGATCGAGTCCACCTTCGCGGAGGTGATGTGCGGCTGCTTCGCCGACGTGTCGAACGCGACCTCGGAGGCCTTCGACGACGTACTGGTCTGCGGGTCGGCGCAGGCCCCCAGTAGCAGAGCCATCCCGGAAACGAGTGCGGAAACCAGCATCAAACGTTTTCTCATCAGTCGTCCTCAGCTCGTCAGTGGGAGGCCGGGAGGGTTGATCTCGGACTTCGCGACCGCCTCACTGGAGACGTTCCAGCGGGCCAGCACCTTGGCGTAGCTGCCGTCCGCGATGACCGCGTTCAGCGCCGCCTGGTACGCCTTCACCAGCCCGTCGTCCTTCTTGGTGGTGGCCGCGATCAGCCCCTGCAGCTTCGGCCCGGCGCCGGAGAACTTCCCGATCGTCTCGGTCTCGCCGGACGTCTTGACGTGGTACGCGATCGACGGGTTCGGCCCGAAGTACGCGTCGATCCGCCCGGAGCTCAGTGCCAGGTACGTGTCGGTGTTCTTCTGGAAGTACTTGATCGTTGCCGCGGGCAACCCCGCCTTGACGTTCGCCTCGTTCCAGTCGACCAGGATCTTCTCCTGGTTGGTTCCGGAACCGACCGCAATCGTTTTCCCGGCGATGTCCTTGCCGCTGGTCACCCGCCAGCTGCCGCCCTTCCTCGCCTCGAACGCGATGTCGTCCTTGCGGTACGTCGCGAAGTCGTACTTCTGCTTGCGCTTCTCCGTGACGGTGATGTTCGAGAACCCGACGTCGTACTTCGCCGAGTCGAGGCCGACGAACAGGTTCTCCCAGCTCGTCACCTCGATCTGCGGCTTCAGCCCGAGCGCGCCCGCGACCAGATACGCGATGTCCACCTCGAGCCCGATCGGGGTCTTGTTGTCGTCGGCGTAGAAGCCGAGCGGAACGCTGCCGCTGCCGAACCCGGCGCCGACGACCAAGGTCCCGCGGTCGCGGACCCGGGCCGGCAGCAACGCGGCCGCGGCGTCGTTCTTGGTCGTGGTCACACGGTTCTGCTGGGCAGATGTGTTCACGCCGGTATCGGAGGCCGCGGTTGCGGCCGGCTCGGCACCACAGCCTGCCAGCAGAGCGAGCGGCAGCAGGAAAACAGGAAGGAAAACGCGTTTCATCAGAGCACCTTCGAGATGAACGCACGCGTGCGTTCGTGGACAGGGTTGTCGAGCACCTCGCGCGGCGGACCCGACTCGACGATCCGGCCGTCGTCGATGAAGACCACCGTGTCGGCGATCTCCCGGGCGAAACCGATCTCGTGGGTGACGACGACCATCGTGGCGCCGTCCCGGGCGAGTTCCTTGATCACGTCGAGGACCTCGCCGACGAGTTCCGGGTCGAGCGCGCTGGTCGGCTCGTCGAACAGCAGCACCTTGGGTTTCAGCGCCAGCGCCCGCGCGATCGCGACCCGCTGCTGCTGACCGCCGGACAGCTGCCGCGGGTACACGCCGGCCTTGTCGCCGACACCGACCCGTTCGAGCAGCTCCCGTGCCTCGCGCTCGACCTCGCCGCGTTTCCGGCGCTGCGCGGAAACCGGTGCCTCGACAACGTTTTCCAGCACGGTCAGATGCGCGAACAGGTTGAACGTCTGGAACACGAACCCGACCTGCGAGCGCTGCCGGAGGATCTCCCGCTCGCGCAGCTCGTGCAGCTTGTCGCCGCGCCGCCGGTACCCGATCAGCTCGCCGTCGATCCGGATCAGGCCGCGGTCCACCTTCTCCAGGTGGTTGATCGACCGCAGCAGCGTCGACTTCCCGGACCCCGACGGCCCGAGGATCACGGTCACGTCGCCGGCCGGTACCTCCAGGTCGATCCCCTTCAGTACTTCGAGCTCCCCGAAGTTCTTGTGCACCCCACGGACGTCGATCATCGCGTCGTACCTCGCGCGAATCGGCGCTCCACGTAGTACTGCACGATCGACAGCAGCGTGGTCAGCACGATGTACCAGACCGTCGCGACCATCAGCAGCGGTACGACCCGGCTGTTCCGGCCGTAGATCACCTGCACCTGGTAGAAGAGCTCGGGGATCGCCATCACCGAGACGATCGAGGTGCCCTTGAACAGGCTGATCACCTCGTTCGCGCCGTTCGGCAGGATCGAGCGCATCGCCTGCGGCAGCACGATCCGGAAGAACTGCCGCAGTTTCGGAATACCGAGGGCGGCGGCCGCCTCGGTCTGTCCGGCGTCGACGGAAATGATCCCGCCCCGGATGATTTCCGCGGCGTACGCCGCCTGGTGCAACGCCAGCCCGAGGACGGCCGCGCCGAGCGGACCGAACAGGTCGTTCGTACTGAAGTGCACGAACTCCGGGCCGAACGGGATACCCAGGCTGAGTTCCTTGTACAGGTAGGCGATGTTGAACCAGAACAACAGCTGCACGATCAACGGGATCGAACGGAACGCCCAGATGTAGCCCCAGGCAACCAATTGCAGGAACGGGCTGCTGGACAACCGCATCGAGGCGAGTACGGCGCCGAGCACGAAGCCGAGAACGGTTCCGTACACGGTCAGCTGAACGGTCACCCAGAGCGCGGCGAAGACCGTCCGGGTGGCGAAGAACTGGAAGAACGTCGGCCAGTCCCAGCCGGGGTTCGTCGCGAGGCCGTGCGCGAACATCGCGAGCAGGACCAGTACGGCGCCGACGCCGACCCAGCGCCACGGATGCCGGCGGGCGACCACGGGCAGGTCGGTTTCGAGGGACAGAGCCGGCGGTCCGGTCGTACCGGACGCAGGCGTGACTGAAGTGGTGGACACGATGGCTCCCTGGCGGTGGGCAGGCTTCGCGGACCCTTCGGCGGCGAAGGGCAGGAATGGAGGTGACGGCGCGGGTCAGCGCAGACAGAGGGCGCTGGAGACCCGGAGCAGGTCGATGTGGAGGCGGTAGTACGGCGGCTTGCGCGTCATGCCCGTCCCCTCTCGTCGCTCGTGTCATTTCAGTATGGGACGAGCTCGAAAGAATAGTAAGTGGGTCGACAAAGCTCTCAATATGTGGACGGCTTATACCGGTCCCGGAGGCCTGCTCCGCGCCAAACGCGGGGTGATCCGTGTCACGCTTTCTGCTCATTTGTTGCCTGCCGCGATCACGCTTGAGCATCCACCAGGCGACAGGAACCACTCACGGAGTGTGTTCGTTTTCGTTCAACTTTTCGCAACCTGTGTTTGGGCGCGCCGAGATCTCGTCGTTATGGTCGTTGAGCCGTCGAACCCCCTCATCGACGGATTCCCCTCCCCTGGAAGGCTTCTCGTGCCCACTCACCACGACGCGCCGAACGCAGATCGGCAGGCGTCCAGTCGCCCGGCTGCCTCGCGCCAGGTGGCCAAGCACCGGTTCTCCCGTCGCGGTTTCACTCGCCGTAACCACCTGATCGGTCTGACCGCCGCGCTCGCGGCCGCCGCCGGGACCACGACCGTCGCTCTCGCGTCGTCCGCGACCGGCCCCGCCACCGCAAGCGACACCCCCCGCCTGAGCGCCGCGCAGGCCGACGCCCTGACCGCGGCCCGGATCGACCGCCGCGACCTCGGCTCCCGGGACCTGTCCCGGATCGACCTCTCACTGGCCACCGCCCAGAAGGCCGCGGTCGCGAACGCGAACAAACAGCGCACCGAAAAGCTGGCCGCGGCGGCAACGCTGACGCAGCGCCGGGCGCTGGCCCTGGCCGCGACGAAGGCGGCCGCCGCGAAGAAGGCCGCCGACAACGCCAAGGCGCTCGCGGCCGCGAAGGCGGACGCGGTCGCCAAGGCCGCTGCGATCGCCAAGCAGGCCGCCGTCGCCAAGCAGGCGGAGGTCGCCAAGCAGGCCGCGATCGCCGCCGCGGCGCCGAAGATCGTGCTGCCGACCACCGGCTACCACCTGACCGCCCGGTTCAACCAGGCCGGCGGCCGCTGGGCGCACAAACACACCGGTCTCGACTTCGCGGCCCCGATGGGTACGCCGGTTCTGTCGGTGATGGCCGGCCAGGTCATCCAGGCCGACTGGGCCGGCGCGTACGGCCGCCAGGTGAAGGTCCGGCACGCCGACGGCACGGTCACGTCGTACGGCCACATGTCCGAGTTCGACGTCTCGGTCGGCGACTCGGTCCAGGCCGGCTCGATGGTCGGGCGGATCGGCATGACCGGCAACACCACCGGCCCGCACGTCCACTTCGAGGTGCTCCCCGGCGGCGGCGCCCCGGTCGACCCCGAGCCCTGGCTCCGGGCGCACGGCCTGAACCCGTAACCGCTACCGTTCCCCCAACACTTCGAAGAGGGGGAACTCTTGAAGCTCCGAACCATCACGTCGGCCGCCACACTCGTGGCGGCCGGCCTGTTCGTCA
The DNA here is from genome assembly GCF_035655035.1 of Kribbella sp. Classification (GTDB taxonomy): domain Bacteria; phylum Actinomycetota; class Actinomycetes; order Propionibacteriales; family Kribbellaceae; genus Kribbella. Next base: position 7,266 of record NZ_DASRVN010000590.1, read on the forward strand.
CCCAACCCGCCCAGGCCGCCCCGCAACAGGCAACCGCGACCTGCTCGTTCAAGGTCCCGCCGAAACTGGCGATGAACAAGGCGTGGACGACGTACGCCGTCCCACTCGGGAGCGACTGCCCGTCGACCATGTACAACGCCGTCTGGACGGCCACCTGGAAGAACGGCTTCACCGAGTCCGTCCAGTGCCAGCAAGGTCATTGCCCTGGGATCTCGCTGCAGACGAAGTACGTGCCGGTCGGCAAGGTCACCTGGGTCGGTGAGGCCGGAGGCGGCACTGACAAGGACGGCAACAAGGTCGCGACCCTCCTGCCCGCGTACACGGAGGTCAGGTACGCGTCGTCGGCAAGCGTCAATGCCGGGCGGAAGGGCGCCCGGACGGCCTTCCTGACGACCGTCTGGTACTTCAATCCGAAGACCGACACCTACGCGCGCTGGGCAGGCCGCCGCCTCCTGATTCAGTACCAGGAGATCGGTACGACGACCTGGAAGGGCCTCGCGTACGCCACCACCAACGCGTCCGGGCAGGCCGCGTACACCTATTACCCGGGACGGACCCGCAGGTATCGGGTGTACGTGCCCGCGTCCACCTCTGTCTGGGACTTCTACACGCCGGTGATCAGTCGTTAGAGGAACTTTGCCATGTCGAGGGCGTCCACCGGGGCGCCCTCGATGATGAACTCGGCGGTGTGGGTGCCTTCCACGACGTAGCCGTGGCGTTCGTAGAGGTGGCGGGCCGGGGCGTTGACGCCGTGGACGTGCAGGGTGATCTTGCGGGCGCCGCGGCGGTGGGCCTCGTCGGTGGTGGCCGTCATCAGCGCGTTGCCGACGCCGAGCCGGCGGGCGTCGGGCGCGACCGCGATCCCGTTGATCGCCAGTACGCCGGAACCTTCCGGAAACGGGTATTTCTCCTGGAGCCGGACATACCCGACCACCACCCCGTCGTACTCCGCCACCAGATGCGCGTCCGGCCCGCTCCGGGTGAAGAACGTGTCCTGCAAGGTCTCCCCGTACGACGGGAAACCGGACGAGGCGTCCCACGCGACCCGCTCGATCGCGAGCAACACCGCATCGTCCTCCTCGACAGCCTGCCGTACCGTCACCTGATGGTCGTCTGACCCGCGCTCGTCAGTCACCGCACCATCCTCACCCGCGCACCGGGCCAACTGCCTGCGGGGTCAGCCGTCGCCGGCTCAGAGGTATCGCGAACGTATCGGAAACGGCAGACGTTCTCGCAACATCGCCTCGGATGAACTGTCGGCATGATCACCGATCGCAGGAGGCGCGAACGCCGGTCGAGCGTGCTGGCCGGCCTCGCGATCGTTGCCGCCGTCATCAGTCTCACCGCCGCCTGTACTGCGGTTTCCGCACAGAAGGAACCGGCACCCACCAAGACGCAATCGGTTTCCCCCCGGACGCAACCGGTTTCCGCCGGCAGACTGCCGACCGGATCCGCGCCGACGCACCAGGGTCCGCCGAACGCGGAGGACGGCGTACTGCCCGACCACACGTCGGCGTACGACACCAGCCTGCCGGGGATCGCCAAGCTCGATCCCGCGCTGCTCAAGGCGGTCCAGGAGGCCGAGACCGCGATGAAGGCGGACGGGATCCGGATGCAGGTGACCACCGGCTGGCGCAGCAAGAAGTACCAGGAAGAGCTGCTGGAGAAGGCGATCCGCAAGTACGGCAGCAGAAAGAAAGCGCTGGAGTACGTCGCCGAACCGGACCAGTCGCACCACATCACCGGCCACGCCGTCGACATCGGCCCCACCGACGCCGACTACTGGCTGGACCGCAACGGCAACCGCTTCGGCCTCTGCCGGACGTACACCAACGAGATCTGGCACTTCGAACTCGTCACCCAGCCCGGCGGCACCTGCCCGCCGATGACCGACCCCACGAAGTAGCGGCGCTAGCGGGGCTCCTCCGGCGGGTCCGGGAGCTCGGACAGTGTCCGTTGGGACCACGCGACGTCGTGCCAGGCGCCGTGTTTCCAGCCGATGTTCCGGTAGACGCCGATCGGTTCGAAGCCGAGCGATTTGTGCAGGGCTTCGCTCGCAGCGTTGGGCAGGGTCACACCTGCGATGGCGGTCCGGTAGCCGCGGGCGATGAGGCGCTCGAACAGCGCGTCGTAGAGCGTGCGGCCGGCCCCGGTGCGGTGGTGCGTCGGATTCACGTAGACGCTGACCTCGCAGGACCAGCGGTACGCCGGGCGCGGCTTCACCGGGCCGCCGTACGCGTAGCCGACCACCTGGCCGTCGTCCTCGAGCACCAGCCAGGCGTGGGTGGCGGCCGCCTTCGTGATCCGCTCGGCCATCTCGGCGGCCGTCGGCGGGTCGAGCTCGAACGTGATCGAGGTGCCGGTGACATAGGGCGCGTAGATCGCCGCGCAGGCTTCGGCATCCGCGGCCGAAGCGTCTCTGACCTGAACCATGACACGATAGTAGCCACATCTGCCGCTATAGTGGCAACGTGATCGACGACCTGTCTCGTTCTCTGGCCGCTACCGTGCAGCAGGCGCGGGTCGCGCAGGACCTGTCCGTGAACGCGCTGGCGGAGCGGTCCGGGGTCTCACGCGCGATGATCGGGAAGGTCGAACGCGGGGAGGCGCAGCCCACCGCCGTACTGCTCGGGAAGCTTTCCGGCGCGCTCGGGATGACGTTGTCCGAACTGATCGCCCGCGCGGAGAACACCGGCGATCTCCTCCGCCGGGCCAGCGATCAGCCGGTCTGGACGGACCCGGCTACCGGCTACCGCCGGCGGGCGGTGTCCCCGGTGACGGATGGTCCGCTGGAGCTCGTGGAGGTGGAACTGCCGCCGGGGGCCTCGGTGTCGTACCCGGCCGACGCGTACATCTTCAAGTACCAGCAGCTCTGGATCCTGGACGGAAACCTGCGTTTCCACGAAGGATCACAGGTGCACGAGCTGCAGACCGGCGACTGCCTGCAACTCGGCGCACCCCTGCCGACGACGTTCCACAATCCGGGTACTGCGCCCTGCCGCTACCTGGTCGCACTGGTCAAGGGTCGCGGCTGAAACCACTGCTCGAGCGCTTCCCGCAGACCGTCACGCTCGGCATCACCGTCCTGCTCGGCGGCCCAGGCGACGTACCCGTCCGGGCGGATCAGCAGCGCGAGCGTTTGTTCGCCCTGCCCGGAATGTACGTCGACCTGTTGCGGAACACGTGTTCCGGCGAACGCGCCGGACGGCGTCAGGTCGACGAGCAGCGGACGGGCCGAACGCATCAGGTCGGCCAGCCGTACGTCGCCCACCTGCAGATCGGGTGCCCAGCGCCCCACCAGCGGATGCGCGCCGGCGGCGTACCGGATGTCCGCGCCGGACATCAGATCCGCGATCCGCTGCACATTCCCGGAATCGTTCAGAAACTCGGCGAACAGTTTCCGTAACGCGGTCACGTCGTTGCCTGGTGCAACCAATGCGGACTGTGCCTGGGCCAGCATCAGCACGCGTTCGCCGACCGGCCGGCGCTCGGCCTCGTACGTGTCCAGCAGACCGGGCGGCGCCCACCCCCGCACCTCGGCGGCGAGCTTCCACCCGAGATTCACCACGTCCTGCAGGCCGAGGTTCAGTCCCGGACCGCCGATCGCGGAATGCACGTGCGCGGCGTCCCCGACCAGGAACACGCGTCCGGAACGGAAACTCGACGCCAGCCGGCTGTTTCCGCCGACCACTCGCCGGAGCTGCCGCACGCCGTCGCCTGTCGGCACCGCCAGCGGAAGGTGCACTCCCAGCACCCGGTCGACACTCGCCTGCAGCTCCTCGAAGGTCATCTCACCGTCCGGAGGCGTGTCCCACTCCCCCGTGTTGATCGCCGGCAGCCGTCCCGGAAACGGCGCCCAGACGAACAGCCCGCGTTCCGTCCGCTGGTGCAGGAACGGCGGGACGGCGCCGTACCCGGGAATCTTCAGCATCCCGCCCTCGACCCACTCCGGCGGCACCGAAGCGCTCCCGGTGCGGGACACCATCGAGTCGTTGGTAACGCCTGGAAAGTCGATTCCGGCCTGTTTCCGCGTCTGGCTGTGCGCTCCGTCCGCGCCGACCAGGTAGCGGGTCCGCAGCTGGTACTCCCCGTCCGGCCCGGACAGCGACACCGCTGCTCCGTCCGCGTCCTGGGTGAACCCGAGCAGTTCGTGCCCGCGCCGGAGCTCCGCCCCGACTTCGAGCGCGCGTTCCTGCAGCACCTCTTCGATCCGCGCCTGCGGTACCGGAAGCGTGTAGATCGGGTTTTCCGCCAGCAGCTCCAGGTGCAGCGGCATCGCGCCGAACACGTAACCAGGAGTCGGTCGCGGGGCTCCCGGCGTACTGCTCAACCGCTCGTAGAGGCCACGGCGGTCGAGCATCCGGACGACCTGTCCGACCAGCCCGTTCGCGCGCGGAACCGTGTTGCGTTCCGGCAGTCTTTCCAGCACGATCGGCCGGACACCGGCCAACCCCAGTTCGCTCGCCAGCATCAGGCCGTTCGGTCCGGCTCCGGCGATCACCACATCCGTGTCCATGACACCCCTCCGTTCAGGCATGACTGACCACCTCGGCGGCTCGCCGAGGTGAAGCAACTGCATCGGCTGCGAGTACGAGCAGGCCGCTGCCGAGTCGGCGTTATTCGGAAACCGGCAGGCCCGGCTATTCGGGAACCGGCGTTATTCGGGAACCGGCAGGCCGGCTTCGATCTGGTCCAGCGCCGAGGCCAGCAGGTCGGCGACCGATCGCGGCGGATCGGCCCGCAACCACTCCCCGATCACCACCGTCCGGGTCGCGCCGATCACCTCGGCGACCAGCCGCGGGTACAGCCCCGAGGTCCCGGTGCGGTCGGCGATCGCGGCCGCGAGCTCCTCGCCGGCCCGGGCATAGGCGCGGACGACCGCACCCTGCAGCGCGGGCTCGGTCATCATCAACCGGATCCCGGCGAGCCATTTGTCGTCCGGCGGCCGCTGCCCGCCGTGGCCCTCCTCGCCGAGCGCGAAGTGCTTCTCGATCGCCGCCCGGATCGCCACCCACAACGGCTCCGCGGCCGGCCGGTCCCGGAGCTCCTCGGCGATCCGCAGGCTGCGGTCGACCTCGCGGGCGGCGATCGCGTCCGCCTTGCTGTCGAAGTAGTTCCGGAACGTCCGCAGCGAGACCCCGGCCTCGGCGGCGATGTCCTCGATCCGGACGTTGCCGTACCCACGCTCGACCGCGAGCCGGACTGCCGCCCAGCTCAGCGCGATCCGTGTCTCCTGCTTCTTCCGCTCCCGCAACCCGTCGGCCATGTCTTCGACCGTAGCAGAAGTTGCCTAAAGTGCAAAGATGCCGTTTAGGCAATTTCATCGAACGAGGGCAGCCGGGCCGATCCGCCATGGTTGGGTTAGGGCATGACGGTGTCCCCGCTGGTCTGGGTGCTGACGTTGCTGGCGATCGTCGGCCTGTTGCTGTTCGACTACTTCTTCCACGTCCGGTCCGCGCACGTCCCGACGCTGCGCGAGGCAGCCGTCTGGTCCGCGCTGTACGTCGGCATAGCGATCCTGTTCGGGCTCGGGACCCTCGTGATCGGCGGCACCGGGATGGGTTCGGAGTACTTCGCCGGGTACATCACCGAGAAAGCGCTGTCGGTCGACAACCTGTTCGTCTTCCTGATCATCATGACCGGGTTCCGGGTGCCCCGGGAGAACCAGCAGAAGGTGCTGCTGGTCGGGATCGTGGTCAGCCTGATCGCCCGGTCCGCGTTCATCTTCGTCGGTTCCGCCTTGCTGCACACGTTTTCCTGGGTGTTCTACCTGTTCGGGATCGCGCTGCTGCTGACCGCCGGGAACATGCTCAAACCGGAAACCGAGGAGTCCCACCAGGCGCAGAACATCGTCGTCCGGCTGGCCCGCCGGCTGTTCCGGACCACCGACGAGTACGACGGCGACCGGCTGATCACCAGGGTCGACGGCCGCCGGATGCTGACGCCGATGCTGCTGGTGATGGTCGCGATCGGCGCCACCGACCTGATGTTCGCGCTGGACTCGATCCCGGCGATCTTCGGCCTGACCCAGAACGTGTACGTCGTGTTCACCGCGACCGCGTTCAGCCTGCTCGGACTACGGCAGCTGTTCTTCCTGCTGGACGGGCTGCTGGACCGGCTGATCTACCTGTCGTTCGGGCTGGCCGCGATCCTGGT
>NZ_DASRVN010000591.1:0-5489 GCF_035655035.1 Kribbella sp.
CTGAAGGTTAAGGTCAAGGGCATGAGTGGTGAGGCGTTGCTGGTGTTCGACGACGGGTTGACGGCGTACGACTTCGGGCGTGGGCATCCGATGAGTCCGATCCGGGTGGAGCTGACGATCAAGCTCGCCCGGGAGCTCGGGGTGCTCGATCAGCTCAAGATCGTGCCGGCGCCGACCGCGGACGACGCGTTGCTGGAGACCGTGCACACCGCGGAGTACGTCGCCGCGGTGAAGCGGGCGGGCGAGCACCCGGACGACGCCGACCCGGAGCACGGACTCGGTACGTCGGACACGTACTGCTTCCCGCACATGCACGAGGTCTCCGCGCACATCGTCGGCGCGTCGGTCGAGGCGGCGCGTGCGGTCTGGGAGGGCGACGTACTGCACGCCGCGAATATCGCCGGCGGTCTGCATCACGCGATGCCCAACCAGGCCAGCGGATTCTGCGTGTACAACGACCCGGCGATCGCGATCCAGTGGCTGCTCGACCACGGTGCCGAGCGGATCGCGTACGTCGACGTGGACGTGCACCACGGGGACGGCGTACAGACCGTTTTCTACAACGATCCGCGTGTGTTGACGGTCAGTCTGCACGAGTCGCCGACGACGCTCTTCCCGGGTACCGGTAGTGCGGGCGAGACGGGCGGGCCGGATGCGGAAGGTACGGCGGTGAACGTCGCGCTGCCGCCCGGGACCGGGGATGCGGGCTGGTTGCGGGCGTTCCACGCCGTCGTACCGGATGTGGTGAAGGCGTTCCGGCCGCAGGTGCTTGTGACGCAGCACGGGTGTGACTCGCATGTGGAGGATCCACTCGCGCATCTGACGAAGACCGTCGACGGGCAGCGGGCGGCGTACGTCGCACTGCACGATCTCGCGCATGAGTTGACCGGTGGCAAGTGGATCGCTACCGGTGGGGGTGGGTATGCGATCGTCGACGTTGTTCCGCGGGCGTGGACGCATCTGCTGGCGATCGTCGCGGGGAACCCGATCGATCCCGCCACGCCGGTGCCTGCCGCCTGGCGCGAGGAGGTCCAGCTGCGGTTCGGCCGGGTCGCGCCGGCCCGGATGACCGACGGCCGGGACCCGACGTACGCGGACTGGTCGACCGGCTACAACCCCGACACCTGGCTCGACCGCGCCATCAAGGCAACCCGCGACGCGAGTTTCCCACTCCTCGGGCTTGATCCTTCCTATTAACTCCAGGGGACTTAACTCCAGGGGACGCGATGAGTCACAGGAGTCCCCCTCTTTCCCATTCGTACCAACAGCCACTACGCTCGTTGCATGCACGGACGGAGGTGCCGGAGGGGAAGCCGGCGCACGATCCGTGCTGGAAGTGCGGTGCGCAATGGCATCAAAGAAGTCCGGTGGTGAGCAGCCGCTCGCCGAGGTGAAGTTCCTGACCGTGGCGGAGGTCGCCACGGCCATGCGCGTGTCCAAGATGACGGTGTACCGACTGGTGCACTCCGGTGAGCTGCCCGCGGTGCGGGTGGGTCGTTCGTTCCGGGTCGCCGAGGATGCCGTGCACGACTACCTCAAGGGCGCCTTCTTCCAGGCCGGATAACAACACACACGAAGGGGCCGGATCCACTGGACCGGCCCCTTCGTCATGTCCTGAGCCCGCGCAGGGCAACCCTCCAGTTGAGGGGATGACCTACCGCGTGATGAGCGTGCGGAGGGCGGTGGTGATTTCGGTGGGGGACTCTTCGGCCATGAAGTGGCCGGCGGTGGTGGTTCGGTGGTGGAGGTCGGTGGTCCAGGTCTTCCAGCGGGCGGCGGCGTCGAAGCCCAGGGCGGTGCCCCAGTCCTGCTGGATCACCGTCACCGGCATCCGGAGCTTGTTGCCCGCGGCAAGGTCTGCCTCGTCGTCGGTGACGTCGACGGTCGCCGAGGCCCGGTAGTCCGCGACGATCGACGGTACGGCGTTCCGCGACGCCTCCAGGTACGCCGCCCGCACGTCGGCCGGAATCGCCGCAGGATCGTTGGCCCACACGTCCAGGAAGTACCCGAAGAACTCGTCCGCAGCGCCCGCGATCATCCGCTCCGGCAGCCCGGGCGGCTGCGCCATCAGGTACAGGTGGAACCCGACCGCGGCGCTCGCCCCGTGCATCACGTCCCACATGTCGAGGGTCGGCAGTACGTCGAGGCTCATCAGGTGCGTGACCGCGTCCGGGTGGTCGAGCCCCGCCCGGAACGCCACCAACGCACCCCGGTCGTGCCCGACCAGCGCGAACTGCGAATGCCCGAGCGCGGCGGCCACCGCGACCACGTCCGCCGCCATCACCCGCTTCGAGTACCCGTCCGCCGGCTTGTCGCTGTCGCCGTACCCGCGCAGGTCCGGGCAGATCACGGTGTGGTCCGCGGCCAGGTCCCGCGCGACGTGCCGCCACATCAAGTGCGTCTGCGGAAACCCGTGCAGCAACACCACCGGCGTCCCCGAACCTCCGAACGCGACGTTCAGCTCGACATCGTCCACCCCGCGCACCCGGGCGTACTCGAATCCCTCGATCTTCATGCCCCCAGCGTCGCGCGGGCGGATGAGCAACGGATGAGCGCTACCGTGGCCGGGTGGAGTTCGGCGTACTCGGGCCGGTCGTGGCCTGGGATCGGCAGCAGGTCGATCTGAAGGGGCCACGGCACCGGGCGGTCCTCGCGCGGCTGATCGTGGCGCGCGGGCGCGTCGTACCGGCGAAGGTGCTGGTCGACGACCTGTGGGCCGACCCGCCGGAAGGAGCGTTGAGCGCGCTGCGGACGTTCGTGGCGGCGCTGCGCCGGGCGATCGAGCCGGATCGGGCGCCGCGGACACCGGCGCGGCTGCTGGTGACCGACGGGCCGGGATACGCGCTGCGGACCGAGGCCGTGGATGCGTGGCGGTTCGAGAACACCCTGCAGGCGGCGTCGCCCACGCTGTCCGAGCTGCAGGATGCGCTGGGGTTGTGGCGTGGGCCGGCGTACGCCGAGTTCGCGGACGAGCCGTGGGCGTTGGCCGAACGTGCGCGCCTGACCGAGTTGCGGTTGCGTGCCGTGGAGCGGGTCGGCGAGACGCGGCTGGCGATGGGACTCGCGGCCGAGGCGGTGCCGGATCTGGATGCGCACGTGACCGAGCATCCGTGGCGTGAGGACGCGTGGCGGTTGCTCGCGCTGGCGTTGTACCGGAGCGATCGGCAAGGAGATGCGCTCGCCGTACTGCGACGTGCCCGGGAGACCCTGGTGGGTCGGCTCGGGGTGGATCCCGGTCGCGCGCTGACCCGTCTCGAGCACGACATCCTCAACCAGGCAACACATCTCGCCCCGGCCGGTAACGTCTGGGCCGAGACCGCCGCGGCGTACGACCGGGCCGTCGGCGGCACCCGGGCCCGCATCGAGTCCACCGTCGGGCTGCTTCGCAATCTCGCGGTCACCGGCGGCGGGGGTCTCGAGGCCGCCCGCCGACACCGGCTCGCTGCCGTCGCCGCGGCGGAGGAGCTCGGCGACCCCGACGTCACCGCCCGGATCATCGGCGCGTACGACGTACCCGCGATCTGGACCCGATCCGACGACGAGGCGCAGGCGGCGGCGATCGTGGCGGCCGCGGAACGGGTACTGCCGACGCAGGACCACCCGAGCATCCGCGCCCGGCTGCTCGCGACGATCGCGCTCGAGTCGCGGGGTTCGCGTGCACCCCGCGGCCGGGAGGCCGCGCTGGAGGCCGAGCAGCTCGCGCGCGGGTTGGACGATCCGGCGCTGCTGGCGTTCACGTTGAACGGTGTGTTCCTGCAGACGTGCTACCGGGCCGGGCTGGCGGGGGAGCGGGACGCGATCGGAGCGGAGCTCGTCACGCTGTCGCAGCGCCACAACCTCTTTACTTATGAGGTTCTCGGGCATTTGGTCCGTTTGCAGTCGGCGTGTGCTCGGGCCGACCACACGGCCGCCGACGACCACGCCGCGTCCGCCGACGCCCTCGCGGCACGGCACGAGCTTCCGCTCGTCGAGGTCTTCACCCGGTGGTACGCCGCGCTTCGCACCGACACCCCCGAGTCGTACCGTGCCGCGGCCGGACTGCTCGACGGCGCAGGTATGCCCGGCCTGAGCGAGGGCCTGCTCCCGCTCGCATTGGCCGCGCACGCCGTACGTCACGACGAGCCCATTCCCGCTGCCGACTACGGGCCCCACACTCCCTGGGTCGATGGGCAGATCCACGGACTGGTGGAGCCGCCGCCCGGGCTGCTGCTGGAGGTGCACTGGGCGCTCACCGCACATGCGGCGCGCCAGTCCGGTGACGGCGAGCTCCTGGCGGTGGCCCAGCAGGCGTTGGCACCGGCGGCCGACGAACACGCGGCCGGCAGCGGCCTGGTCACCCTCGGACCAGTCGCCGACTACCTCTCTTAAAGGTCGTCCGGGGAACCGGTCTCGGACGTGCGGCCGGACTGCTGGCGTAGCTCGTGATGGGACTGGTGGGCGGTGGTCCGGTACGCCTCCTCGTACGCCGCGACTGCGCCCGCCACGCCGGACCCGCGACCCCGGCGCTTCGCCCAGGACGCGAACCAGGTCAGGCCCGCGAGCACCACCACGACACCCGCGAGGAACACGACGTACGCCATGAGCTTCACGCTACCTCGCGCTCCCAGCCGGTTCCCAGGAATCTTCCAGGGCCGTCGCAGTCCGGACCTCCAGGATGGAATCACCGACCTGAAGGAGGCTTCCGATGCCGATCCGTATCGTCAAAACCGTTGCCGTAGGCACCATCGCGACCCTGGGCCTGGCCGCCGTCGCCTTCACCCCCGCCGCCTACGCGAGCACCACCAGGCAGACCGCGACCCCGCACCTGGCGATCCTGACCGACCCGGTCACCCCGGTCGGCAACCGCAAGGCGGCCTAGGGCTTCCGCGCCCGGAACGCCAACGCATGCGGGATGTCGTGGCCCGCGGGCTCCTCGAACCGCTCCGCGACCAGCCCGCTGGCGACCACGGCGTTCAGGTAATCGGCCAGCGTCAGGTGCGACATCCCGATCCGCCGGCGGATCCCGTCCTCGCCCCACCACGGCAGGTCCGTGTGCCAGCCCGTCTGCCGGTACGTCTGGTACACCGTCCGCCGCCCGTCCTCCTCGTACACGACGTGCGGCCCGTTGAAACACGGATGGACGCCGTACGCGACGAACACCCCGCCGGGCCGCAGCACCCGCGCCGCCTCGCGCAGGACCGCGCCGAAGTCGTCCACGTCGGTCGAGATCCACAGCGTGATCGCGGCGTCGAACGACCCGTCCGCGAACGGCAGGGCCGCCGCGTCACCGTGGAACAGCGGACCATCGGTACGCCGCCGGGCCCGCCGCAACTGGTCGATCGAGAAGTCCAGCCCGACCACCGAGCGGCCACTGGCACGAATGCTCTCGAAGTTCCTGCCGGTGCCGCAGCCGATGTCCAGACAAGGCCCCGAACCAGTCCCGAGCAACTCCAGCAGACCGGGTTGATGGGTGTCGTCCCCGTCCACGAACCGCTCGTCGTACCACTCCG
>NZ_DASRVN010000592.1:0-5389 GCF_035655035.1 Kribbella sp.
TCTCGTCGGTCACGCCGTGCTCACCGCCCGGGCGCTCACCCCCGAACACCTCGTGGTCGTGGTCGGCAACGGCCGCGAACTGGTCGAGGAGCACCTGAGGGCCGTCGACCCGGAGGCCCGGACCGCCGTCCAGGAGCAGCAGCTGGGCACCGGTGACGCCGTACGGGCGGGTCTGACCGCCGTACCGGACAGCTTCGACGGCTCGGTGATCGTCACGTCGGGTGACGTCCCGCTGCTCGAGGCAGAGACGCTGCACGACCTGGTCGCCGCCCACGACAAGGACGGGAACGCCGTCACCGTGCTGACCGCGCGGGTCCCGGACCCGACCGGCTACGGCCGGATCATCCAGAACCCGGACGGTACGGTCGCCGCGATCGTCGAGCACAAGGACGCGACCGCGGAGCAGCGGGCGATCGACGAGATCAACGCCGGCATCTACGTGTTCGACGCGGCTACGCTGCGTGACGGCCTGAGCCGGCTGACCACGGACAACGCGCAGGGTGAGCTGTACCTGACCGACGTCCTCGGCATCGCCCGGAACGACGGCAAGCGGGTCGGCTCGCACGTCACCGACGACGCCATGCAGACCGAGGGCGTCAACGACCGCGTCCAGCTCGCCACGCTCCGCGCCGAGCTGAACCGCCGTACGCTCGTCAAACACATGCGCGAGGGCGTCACGATCGTCGATCCGAACACCACCTGGATCGACCGGACCGTCGACCTGGCCCGCGACGTCACCCTGCTGCCGAACACCCAGCTGCACGGCGCGACCGTGGCCGGCAGCGGTACGACGATCGGCCCGGACACCACGCTCACCGACGTCGAGATCGGCGAGAACGCCACGATCATCCGCACGCACGGTTCACTCGCGGTGATCGGCGACGGCGCCAGCGTCGGCCCGTTCGCGTACCTGCGGCCAGGCACCAAGCTCGGCGTGAAGGGCAAGATCGGCACGTTCGTGGAGACCAAGAACTCCACGATCGGCGACGGCGCCAAGGTCCCGCACCTGACGTACGCCGGGGACGCCACGATCGGCGAGGGCGCGAACATCGGCGCCGGCACGATCTTCGCGAACTACGACGGCGTCTCGAAGTACCCCACGCACGTCGGCAAGTACTCGTTCATCGGCAGCAACTCGGTGCTGGTCGCGCCGCGGACGATCGCGGACGGTGCGTATCTCGCGGCCGGTACGGCGCTCACCGAGGACGTCGGGCCGGGCGAGATCGCGGTCGCCCGCGGCCGGCAGCGCAACATCGCGGGCTGGGTCGCGCGCAAGCGGGCCGGGACCAAGACCGCCGCGGCCGCCGAGGCCGCGCTGGCCGAGAAGCCGGCCGAAACGCCGGCCGACCAGCCGGTCGACGGGCCGGCCGGCAAGCCGGGCCAGACCGATCAGCAGGCCTGAGCAGCAGGACACGCGAGGACAACGGGAGGCGCGGGCGATGAGCGGGATGAAACGAACCACCGAGAAGAACCTGATGGTTTTCTCCGGCCGGGCCCATCCCGGTCTCGCCGAGGAGGTGGCCACCGAGCTCGGGTCCGGGCTGGTCCCGACCCAGGCGTACGACTTCGCCAACGGCGAGATCTACGTCCGGTTCGAGGAGTCGGTGCGGGGCAGCGACGCGTTCGTGATCCAGAGCCACACCTCGCCGATCAACGAGTGGATCATGGAGCAGCTGATCATGGTCGACGCGCTGAAGCGGGCGTCGGCCAAGCGGATCACCGTGGTGCTCCCGTTCTACGGGTACGCCCGGCAGGACAAGAAGCACCGCGGCCGGGAACCGATCTCGGCCCGGCTGATGGCCGACCTGTTCAAGACCGCGGGCGCGAACCGGCTGATCTGCGTGGACCTGCACACCTCGCAGATCCAGGGCTTCTTCGACGGCCCGGTGGACCACCTGATGGCGCTGCCGATCCTGAGCGGCTACGTGGCCGAGAAGTACGGCGACCAGCAGCTGGCCGTGGTGTCGCCGGACGCCGGCCGGATCAAGGTCGCCGAGCAGTGGTCGGCCCGGCTGAACGGCGCGCCGCTGGCGTTCATCCACAAGACCCGCGACATCGACCGCCCGAACGAGACGGTCGCGAACCGGGTCGTCGGTGAGGTCAAGGGCCGGGTCTGCATCCTGGTCGACGACATGATCGACACCGCGGGCACGATCACCAAGGCCGCCGACGCGCTGTACGCCGAGGGCGCCGCCGGCGTGGTGATCGCCGCGACTCACGCGATCCTGTCCGGTCCTGCCGTGGACCGGCTGAAGAACTGCCAGGCCAGCGAGGTGATCGTCACCAACACGCTGCCGATCGCCGAGGACCGCCGCTTCGACAAGCTCACCGAGCTCTCGATCGCCCCACTGATCAGCCGCGCGATCCGCGAGGTCTTCGAGGACGGCTCGGTCACCAGCCTCTTCGACGGCCGCGCCTGACCACCACCCGACGCGAGTGGATATCCACTCGTGCCGGGGGTTCTCTGCCGGCACACCAGCGGAGAACCCCCAACACGGGTGGACAACCGGTCGACAGCCGTCAGGCGGTGATTCGGCGGCCGGTTACCGTGCCGGTGCCGGAGTCCACGACCTGGGTCTGGCTCATCGGTGCGAACACGGTCACCTGGTACTTCGCGGTGAGCTGCCCGTGCGACACCGAGCCCCACGCCCGGACCCGGATCGTCGGCCCGACCGAGCTCGGTCCCTGGGCACCGGCCTGCCCGGTCCACATGGTCAGCCGGAACGACTCCCCGTCGGCCGACCACGCGCCGGTGAACGGTGGACCGGCCGGGCTGATGTCGTGCGACAGCACCACACCGCCACCCGCGAAGCTCAGCACCAACCGGATCTTGTCGGGTGATCCGGTGTCCTGGCGCACGCACATCCAGCTGCCCTGTAACCCGTTGCTGTCACGGCCGTCCGCCAGCGCCGGCGTAACAGCCAGACCGGCAACCGCCACTCCACCTGCTGCGATCCCCGCACCCCTGAGCGCCTGACGGCGCCCGATTGCGTTCTCACTCATGGAACCCTCCCCCTGAGAGCCGCTGTTTGTTCCACGCTGCACGCGGATCCGGTGCGTTGGCAACGGTTCGGTGCGAACGATCACTGACATAGGTTTGGCGGTGACTGACCGGATCGAACGATCGGACACCGCATGCGGATCTCTGTGTTTCATCCCGGGGCGATGGGCTCGCAGCTTGCTGCCCAGCTGGTTGCGGCCGGTCACGAGGTCCACTGGGTTCCGGACGGCCGGAGCGATGCCAGCAAGGCACGGGCGGACGCGGCTGGTTTGATCGGTACGCCGTTCGCCGAGGCGGTCGCGCAGGCGGAGGCGGTGCTTTGCTCGTGTGCGCCGCAGGGCGCCGTCGAGATCGCGCGGCAGGTCGGGCGTGCGGGATTCGGCGGCGTGTACGTCGAGGCGAACCCGTTGTCGCCGGTGTCGCTCCGCGAGGCGCAGGCCGCCGTACCCGATGCGACGTTCGTGGACGCCGGGGTGGTCGGGCCGCCGCCGGTCGGTGGGCCGAGTCCGACGCACCTGATGCTGTCCGGTACGGCGGCCGACCAGGTCGCGGCGTGGTGGACGGGTACCGCGGTCACCCCGATGGTGGTCGGTACCGAACCGGGCGCGGCCAGTGCGGCGAAATCGTCGTACGCGCTTTACAACAAGGGCAAGGCGGCGCTTGCCGTCCTGGCGTTCCAGCTCGCCGAGAAGTACGGCGTCACCGACGCGCTCGTCGCGCAGCAGACCCGCGCGGACGGCGGCTCCCTGAAGGACCCGAACCTGCCCGAACAGCTCCGCGCGGTCGCCTGGCGCTGGGGCCCGGAGTTCGACGAACTCGCCGAAACCCTCGACGAGGCAGGCCTGGAAGGCGATGCTGCCCGGGCCCTCCGCCAGGTCTGGACTCACCTGGCCCCGTAGTCCTCGATCACGAACGGCGGGATCAGTTCGACGATCCGCTCGAACAGGTACTTCGCCTCGAACACCATCGGCTTCGTCCAGTACCCGACGCCCCAGGTGACCAGCGTCCGCCCCTCGATCCGCCAGGACACGTGGTTGTAGTCGTCCACGAGCATCGCCATCATCCGCGGATTCAGTACTGCGCTCGCGTACCGAGGATCGGCCGACTCGACCGTGAACTGCTGGTTGAACCGCGCGCTCTCGAACTCCTGCCCCGGTACCAGCGGGTTCTTCGGCCCGACCGTCAGCGGCGGCAGCGCGTACGGCAGGTCGTACGCGATCACGTGGCACTTCGCCGCCGTCGACGTACTGCTCGCCGTGTAGGTGAAGTCGAGGGCCCGGATCCCGAAGCCGGCGACCATCCGTTCGGCGGTGCCCTGCGGCGAGTACAGCCGGGCGGCGACGGCGGCCAGCCACGGGTCGGTGGCCGCCGGGTACCACCCGAGCTTGGCGGCCTCGCGCAGGCGGCGGTCGAAGAAGGTACGACGGCGGCGTACGGACCGCGCGTACAGCAGCAGCAGGCCGACCGCGATCAGGCCGAGGACGATCAGCGTGGTGATCACTGGTGGACCGGGCCTCCGTAGTCGCGCAGTACGAACGGCGGCAGCAGGTCGATCAGCTCGGTCATCGCCTGCAGCCGGGCGAAGACGTCCGGTACGGCGAAGCTGCCGCGGCTCCAGGACACGAACGCGTTGCCCGCGATCTGCCACTCCAGGCCCGGGTTGCGCAGCTGGCACTCCATCATCCGCGGGTGCATCACCGCCGAGCCGTAGCGGTCGTCCAGGCACTCGACCCGGAACTGCTCGTTGAACTGCTCGTTCTCGAGTTCGAGGTCGCCGCCGCGGAACACCCGCCACAGACCGTTCTCGCGCATCACGGTGACCGGCGGCAGCGCGACCGGCAGGGGCAGGGCGACCAGGTTGACCCGGTGCGTCTGGGTGGTCTTGCCGTTGCTGGTGACGTACGTGTAGTCGAGGACGCACAGTCCGCGGCCGTCGTACACCCCGGCGAACGACTGGCCGGGAGTGCCTTCCCGGAACAGGTTCGCGGCCACCTGCGCCAGCCACGGGTTGGGTGGAACCGGGTACCAGCCGGCCGACTGCGCCTGCGCCAGCCGCCGCATCGCAGCAGCCCGCCCGCGACGGTTGGTCCACACGACCAGCCAGACCAGCCCCGCGATCAGGGCCAGCAGCGGCAGCAGACTGAGAACGGCGAACGGCGAGATCACTCTGGCAACGTACCGAAGTCCCGGTCCGGAAACCGGTGACGCCGACGCGAGCCGACCGCGGAGCAAAGTGGCGTGGTCCGACGGATTTCCCGTCTGGCCAGGCTCGTGGGTAGACTGTTTTGGTTGCCTCGGCGAGGGACGCCCCCCGTGAAGTGTTGGGCGCGGCTCCGTGATCGACGCGGTGGTTCGTTGCCTGACGCCTTCTCCGGGGTCAGCAGGCGC
>NZ_DASRVN010000593.1:0-12438 GCF_035655035.1 Kribbella sp.
GTTAAGGGTTGCATACGGAGGGTGTTCGGGGGCGGGTTATCCACAGGGTTGCAGGTTCTTGCAGAGGGGTGGGTGGGGCGGTCTGGGTGGTGGTGCGGGGTGGGAGACTGCGGGGTATGTCGCCTATTGGTCGTCGTCGGGGTTCGGGTCGGGGGTTGGGGTCGGTTGGTGGGGAGGGGCGCGGCGAGAAGGGTGTGGTGGCGCCGGAGCCGCATCCTTCGGGGGCTCGGGTGCCGTTCGTGCCCAAGGAGTTTGTGCCGCGGCATGTGGCGATCGTGATGGACGGGAACGGGCGGTGGGCCAAGCAGCGGGGGCTGGCGCGGACCGAGGGGCATCGGGCGGGGGAGGCCTCGTTGCTCGATGTGATCAAGGGCGGGATCGAGATCGGCGTGAAGTACATCTCGGCGTACGCGTTCTCCACCGAGAACTGGGCCCGCTCGCCGGAGGAGGTCCGGTTCCTGATGGGGTTCAACCGGGAGGTCATCCACCGGCGCCGCGACGAGCTGGACGCGATGGGGGTGCGGGTGGTGTGGTCGGGGCGGCGGCCGCGGTTGTGGAAGAGCGTGATCGACGAGCTGGAGTACGCGCAGGAGCGGACCAAGGACAACGACACGATCACGCTGCAGTTCTGCGTGAACTACGGCGGCCGGGCGGAGCTCGCGGACGCGATGCGGTCGATCGCGCGGGAGGTGGCCGAGGGCAGGATCAAGCCGGACCGGATCACCGAAAAGACGATCGCGCGGCACCTGTACGCGCCGGACATCCCCGAGGTGGACCTCTATATCCGGCCGTCCGGGGAGCAGCGCACCAGCAACTTCCTGATCTGGCAGCTGGCGTACGCCGAGATGGTGTTCATGGACACGCTCTGGCCGGACTTCGACCGGCGCGACCTGTGGCGGGCGATCGAGCTCTACGCGCAGCGTGACCGGCGGTACGGCGGCGCCGTACCGAACGAGGTCACCCCCACGACCTGAACCGGCACCCCAACAAGCAGGGAACCGGACAAGGACCCGCTCGCGTCTACGGTCAGGAATCACCGACGACGGGAGCTGGAACGTGCCGGAGCGCGAGACCCCGCGGCAAGCGGCGGAACGGGAGCTGCGAGCCGTACGGGAGGAGGTCCGCCAGTTGACGGAGAACATGCGCGCCAGGCTGGCCGACGACGAGAGTACGGTGACCGAGCACGTGGACGAGGAGCCCGACGTGCACCGTACGGCGTGGCAGCTGGACGAGCGGCCCTGAGCACAAAGGGAGAGCTGATGGTGGACAACAACGGGCGGACTGCGCAGATCCTGCAGGCGCTGGAGGAGGCCGACACCGCGCTACGGCGGGTGCTGACCGATCCGCAGTTCGACCCGCAGCTCCAGCAGCAGGTGAAGGCAACCGATCGAGCCTTCGAATCGGCCGCTGATGTTGCCAGGTACGAGCGGGACGGTGGTCAGGAGATCCCGCGGGGCCTGGTGCACGCCCAGCAGGAGTCCCATCGGCATATGGACCGGATCGCGTCCAACCTCGGGCAGCTAGGACGAGACCTGGCCGGCAGTACGCTCGCCGGTTTGCAGGCAAGTACTGCGAAACTCCGGACTGCTCTGGGCGGTGTGCAGGACGAGTCGCTGCGGAAGCAGGTGGAGCACGTCAAGCTGATCGTCGAAGGCGCCGAGAAGAACGTTCAGGGCGTGGCGGATCAGGTGGAGGGCGCGCGGCGGGTTGCCTCGGGGTTCGACCGGAATCTGCCGGCGCTGAGGAGTGGCCAGATCGCCACCACCGTTCGGTCGACGAGTGACGGGATTCGCGACCGGCTGCTGGATGCCAATCGGGGAATGGCCGAGGCGCGGACCGCGGTCGCGGACAATCTGAAGTACGTCGACGCCGCGCGGCAGGCGGCTCCTGGTCTGATCGAGAAGGCGGAGCTGGCGAAGAGCATGCAGGCGGCAACGAATCCGACCCCGCAGACCCGTCGGACGGTGGTCGACCAGGCCCGGCCGCAGGTCACGCGTCCCGGGACGGACGTGGGCGTGCAGCGCTAGCGACCCGGCGAGGGAAGCAGGCCGCGTTCGATGGCGACGGTGACGGCCCGGGTGCGGTCGTCGACGTCGAGTTTGGCGAAGAGCCGTTGCAGGTGGGTCTTCACCGTGGCCTCGCCGATGAACAGTTCGCGGCCGATCTCGGCGTTGCTCAGGCCGCGGGCGACGGCGGCGAGTACTTCGAGTTCGCGCGGTGACGGTTGCGCCGCCGCGGGCGGGGCCGGCGTACGGAGGCGTGACATCAGCCGGGCCGCGACCGGCGGCGCGAGCACGGTCTCGCCGCGGGCGGCGGCGCGGATGCCGTTCAGGAGCTCGGCGTGCGGGGTGTCCTTGAGCAGGTAGCCGGCGGCGCCGGCCTCGACCGCGTGCAGGATGTCGGTGTCGGTGTCGTACGTCGTCAGCACCAGGACCCGCGTCGACGGGTACGTGGACACGATCGCCCCGGTCGCGGCGACCCCGTCCATCCGGGGCATCCGCAGGTCCATCAGTACGACGTCGGGCTTCGTCGACTCGACGAGCGCCAGCGCCTCGGAGCCGTCGCCGGCCTCGCCGACCACCGTGATGTCCTCGGTCACCGACAACATGCCGGACAGCCCCGACCGCACCACCGGATGGTCGTCGACGACGAGTACCCGAATCACACGTCCTCCTGCACAGCTGGGATCAGAACCTGGACTCGCGTGCCGTGGCCGGGAGCACTGTCGATCTGGACGGTACCGCCGGATTCCTCGACGCGGCCGCGCATCGCGTTCAGGCCGAAGCCGGCCGAGGCGACACCGGGGGAGAACCCGGACCCGTCGTCGCGGATCTCGATCCACACGCCGCTGTCGGACAACCCGAGCGTGATCAGGACCTGCGTCGCGGCCGCATGCTTGCGTACGTTGGCCAGCGCTTCCTGCGCCGACCGCAACAACACCACCTGCTGCGCCTGGGGTAGAGCCGCGACCTCGTCGTCCGGCAGATCGAGCGACACCTGTACGTCGACACCGGTCTCGGCGGCGAACCGCTCCGCCTGCCGTCGCAGTACCTCGGCCAAGGTTGCCTCCGACAACGCGACCGGCGTGAAGGCCGCCACCAGCGCCCGCGCCTCGGCGAGGTTCTCCCGGGCAGTGTCCTCGATGGCGGCCAGACGTCCGGCCGGATCACCACCCTGCGAAAGCTCGGCGGCAGCGGCCTGCGCCAGCATCACGATCGAGGTCATCCCCTGCGCGAGCGTGTCGTGGATCTCCCGCGCCATCCGCTCCCGCTCGGCCATCACGCCCGCGCTGTGGTGCGCGTCGGCGAGCTCGTCGCGGGCCGACTCGAGCTGCTCGATCAGCTCCGCGCGCTGCTGACTCTGCGTGATCACCTTCTCGATCCAGATCCCGAACAGCAGGCTGACCACCAGGCTGACCAGCATCCACGGCAGGATCTGCCAGAACGCGCTCCAGCCCCACCCCGCGCTCCACAGCTGCGCCGCACCGACACCGAGCACCAGCAGCACGCTGAGCGCGATGCCCTCGCGGAGGTCCTCGCAGAGCAGCCAGATCTGCGCGGACGCGATGAACATCAGGAACACCGACTGCGGGTAGATCCCGATCAGCACCGCCAGGCAGGCGATCAGCAACAGCCGATAGGTGTACGACGGGAGCGCCCGGCGCGACCGGATCGCGGGCAGCCCGATGAACTGGTACGCCGCCGCGAGCACCAGGACGGTACCGACGTACGCCGATTGCCGCACCGTGCCGAGGTGACCGAGGAACGACAGCGCCAGCGTCATCCCGAGCAGCACCCAGAACACGATGTGCCAGCCGGCCAGCGTCCGGGTCCAGACGGGCTGCCCGGCACCGCCGCGTGAGTTCTGCACGGACCCCATCTTCCTCCATACGAGGATCCACAGACGCGGCCCGCTCCACACGGGCTCCTCGGCAGCACGCCGCGCGGGGAGCCCGTTCATCAGCCGGCGTCCCGCCGGGTCCAGCGGAACAGCCGCTGGGCGAGGAAGAGCCCGACGACCAGCCAGACGGTGAGCACGATCGCGCCGGTGCCGAGCTGCCAGGACCCGCCCGGCTCGTGCACCTGGAAGCCGTCCGGCAGGAACACCGAGCGCATGCCCTGCGCGAGCCACTTCAGCGGGAAGAACTCCGCCACGGTCCGCATCCAGGCCGGCAGGCTGCTGTAGACGAAGTACACGCCGGAGATGAACTGCAGTAGCAGGACGACCGGGGTGACGACCGCGGACGCGGCCCGGCCGGACTTCGGGACCACGGAGAACGCGATCCCGAGCACCGAACCGGAGGCGGTGCCGAGGACGAAGATCCACAGGAAGTCCAGCCACTTCGACGGCGCGGTCGGGATGTCGACGCCGAGCGCCAGGCCGGCGATCGCGAGCAGCAGCGCGAACTGCAGGATCGAGGTGATCAGGACCATCCCGATCTTGCCGATGAAGTACGACTGCGGCGACATCGGCGTACCGCGGAGCCGCTTCAGCACGTCCTGGTCGCGCTCGATCGCGATCGCGATGGCCAGCGACTGGAAGCTGGTCAGGAAGATGCCGGAGGCAATCATCCCGGGGGTGAAGTAGGTGGCCGCGGTGACGCCGCCGGAGAAGTCGGTGCCGCTGAACACGGCGGAGAAGATGCCGAGGAAGATGACCGGGAAGAAGAACGTGAAGATCAGCTGCTCGCGCTCGCGGAAGAACTCCTTCACCTCGATCCCGGTGCGGGACAGCCCGACCTTCAGCGGCGAGGGGAGTACGGCGCTCACTTCGAGGCTCCTTCCAGTACCGGGGCGGCGGTGACCGACCCGATCAGTTCCAGGTAGACGTCTTCCAGGCTCGGCCGGCGTACTTCCAGTTCCGGCACTTCCGAGCCGCCGTATTCCGCCATCAGCCGGGCCACCTCGGCGGTCGGCTGGTCGGTGCGTACTTCGTGCTGACCGTCCGCGGCCAGCCAGGAGACCCGCGCGGTGCGGGCGCCACGGCCGCCGAGGGTCTCCGGCGTCGCGACCTCGAGCATCCGGCCGTCGGCGATCACGCCGACCCGGTCGGCCAGGTGCTCGGCCTCGTCCAGGTAGTGGGTGGTGAGCAGGATCGTGGTGCCCTCGGTGCGGAGCTCCTCGATCAGCGTCCAGAACTGCCGGCGCGCCTCCGGGTCGAACCCGGTGGTCGGCTCGTCCAGGAACAGCAGCTCCGGGTTGCCGATCACGCCGAGCGCGACGTCCAGCCGGCGCCGCTGGCCGCCGGACAGGCTGCGGACCCGGGCCTTGCGCTTCTCCTGCAGGCCGACCGCGGCGATCACCTGTTCGGGGTCGCGCGGGTTCGGGTAGTAGCCGGCGAAGTGCGTCACCATCTCGGCGACCGACAGCACCGCCTCGTCCCGGGTGGTCTGCGCGACGATCCCGATCCGGGACCGCCAGACCCGGTCCGCGTGCGCCGGGTCCGACCCGAGCACGCTGATCTCTCCCTCGTCGGCGTGGCGATACCCCTCCAGTATCTCCACGGTCGTCGTCTTACCGGCCCCGTTCGGGCCGAGCAGGGCGAACACCTCGCCCCGGTGGATGTCCAGATCGACACCGTCGACCGCGACCTTGTCCGGATACCGCTTGACCAGGCCGCGCACCCGCACTGCGTTGTCGTTCTCCATGCCTCAACTCTCGCTCCGCGGCCCGGTCCGCCGGGAGCACCGCCCGGCGGACCCCCTGTCCCCCGACCGGTGGACAGCCGACGTACGCCGGAGCCCTGCCGACTCTGGTGGGTGTACGCCGGGACGCGGCCGGCCACGAGAGGCGGAGGAGCGGGCCGGTGGGCGGAGGCGGCACGCCGGGTGATGACGCGGTACGGCGGTTGCCGATAGCGTCGGGGGATGGGTCAGACGGTGCGTGGTGTGGTGGCGGCGGGCAAGGGTGCGCCGGTGTCGATCGAGGAGATCACGGTCCCGGACCCCGGTCCCGGTGAAGCGGTAGTGAAGGTGCAGGCCTGCGGGGTCTGCCACACGGACCTGCACTACCGGGAGGGCGGGATAAGCGACGACTACCCGTTCCTGCTGGGGCACGAGGCGGCCGGCATCGTGGAGGCGGTCGGCGACGGCGTGACCGACGTACGGCCGGGTGACTTCGTGGTGCTGAACTGGCGGGCGGTCTGCGGCAACTGCCGCGCCTGCCTGCGCGGCCGGCCCTGGTATTGCTTCAACACCCACAACGCGAAGCAGAAGATGACGCTCGCCGACGGCACCGAGCTGAGCCCGGCGCTCGGCATCGGGGCGTTCGCGGAGAAGACCCTGGTCGCGGCCGGGCAGTGCACGAAGGTCGACCCGGCGGCCAAGCCCGAGGTGGCGGGCCTGCTCGGCTGCGGCGTGATGGCCGGCCTCGGCGCCGCGCTCAACACCGGCAACGTGGGCCGCGGTGACACGGTCGCGGTGATCGGTGCGGGCGGCGTGGGTACGGCGGCCGTGGTCGGCGCGCGCCTCGCCGGGGCGGCGAAGGTGATCGCGCTCGACCTCGACGAACGCAAGCTCGGTACGGCGAGGGAACTCGGCGCCACGCACACGATCAACTCCACGGGCCTCGACCAGGACGGTGTGGTCGAGGCGGTGCAGGAGCTGACCGGCGGGTTCGGGGCGGATGTGGTGATCGACGCGGTCGGCCGCCCGGAGACCTGGAAGCAGGCGTTCTACGCCCGCGACCTGGCCGGTACCGTCGTCCTGGTCGGCGTACCGACGCCCGAGATGCGGCTGGAGATGCCGTTGCTGGACTTCTTCGGCCGCGGCGGCTCGCTGAAGTCGAGCTGGTACGGCGACTGCCTGCCGTCGCGCGACTTCCCGATGCTGATCGACCTGCACCTGCAGGGCCGGCTGCCGCTGGACCGGTTCGTGTCGGAGACGATCGCGCTGGAGGACGTCGAGGACGCGTTCACGAAGATGCACCACGGCGACGTACTGCGGTCGGTCGTCCTGTTCTAGCGAGGGCCCCGGCGGCGACGATGCCGGTCGCCGCCGTGAGGGCGATCGCCCCGCTCGTCACCGAGAACGAGTGCGCCGACAGATACAGGGTGCCGAAGATCGTGACGCCGCCGACCTGGCTCAGCTGCATGACGGTCGTGAGGATGCCGCTCGCGTCGGCGGCGCGGGCCAGCGGGACGTGGCGCAGGGACTGGGTGACGAGCGGGCTCGCGGACAGACCCATGCCTGCGCCCGCCAGGACCAGCGCGAGCCAGGGAAGCAGTCCCACGCCCGCGTAGCCGACAGCGCACAAGACGAGCCCGGCCGGTACGGCGAGGTGCTGCAGCCGGACCGGGATCGCGCGCCAGCAGTACCCGACCAGGCCGAAGACCACCGCGAACGGGAGCCAGGTGAGGCCGGTCCGCATCGCCGATTCGCCGAGCTCGGTCTGCAGGTGCAGCGTGAACGCGAACAGGAACCCACCGAGCGCGAGCAGCAGGCACACCATCGTCAGCAGGCCGGACGGCAGCCCGCGCGCACGCAACACCTCGAGGTTGAGCAACGGGTCGGCCGTACGCCGCTCGAACCGGACGAACACCGCCGCCAGCACCACACCCGCGGCGATGCAGCCGAAGGTCCACAGCGGCCAGCCGAGCTCGTGACCGACGACCGCGGGCAGCACCATCAGCAGGACGGCGCAGGTCGACAACGCCAGCCCGGTCACGTCGAGCCGACGCGTCGCGGTCGGCCGGTCCGCCGGGATCGACCGGGGCACGAGGACCGCGAGCACGATGCCGACCGGCACGTTCACCAGGAACACCGGGCGCCACCCGGAGCCGAAGAGGTTCGCGGCGACGAGTAGGCCGCCGGCGACGAGTCCGGCGATCTGGCCCGCGGACAGCGTCACGCCGTACGCCGACAACGCCTTGGCGCGGGCCGGGCCGGAGAAGTGGACCTGGATCAGGCTCATGATCTGCGGCACCATGACCGCCGCTGCGACGCCCTGCACGAACCGGAACAGCACCAGCGGCAGGACCGCCGGCGCCAGCCCGCAGGCGAGCGACGCGAGCGTGAACAGGATCGCGCCGGTCAGGTACATCCGGCGGCGGCCGTAGAGGTCACCGAGCCGGGCGCCGGTGATCAGCGTCATCGCGTACGCCACCAGGTAGCCGCCGACGATCAGCTGCAGCCAGGCGCCCGAGGCGTGGAAGCCGGCGCCGATCACGGGCATCGCGACGTTCACGATCGACGTGTCGATCAGGGCCATGAACTGGCCGAGCAGGAGTACGGCGAGCATCAGCCCACGGCGGGTTTCCACGGGGCGATCGGTCAGCACGGTTGCCATCAGGTTCCTCCCTTGTCAGCGGACTTGGGGTATACCTGTCTCCGCCGGTGGATTCATCGGCGATCGAGCGATGATTTTCCGGGGGCTGCGCAGTACGTACGCCCACAACCTGTGGGAGGGTGACCTCGATGGACCGCGACGAGTTCGACCGGAGGACCGAGCCGCACCGGCACGAGTTGGTGGTGCACTGCTACCGCATGCTCGGATCGATCCACGACGCGGAAGATCTGGTGCAGGAGACCCTGCTACGGGCGTGGCGGGCCTCGGACACGTACGACGAGCAGCGAGCGTCGATGCGGACCTGGCTGTACCGGATCGCGACAAACGCGTGTCTGACTGCTCTCAAAGGTAAGGGCCGTCGGGCGCTGCCCTCGGGGTTGGTGAGTGCGACCGAGGACGCCCAGGCGGCGATCGAGCTGTCGACCGACGTCGCGTGGCTGCAGCCGTTCCCGACCGACCCAGCCGCCGCGATGGTCGCGCAGGGGAGCCTGCGGCTGGCGCTGATCGCCGCGATGCAGTACCTCCCGGCCAGGCAGCGCGCGGTCCTGGTACTGCGGGACGTCCTCGACTGGCCGGTCGCGGACATCGCCGAGGCGCTCGGGACGACGTCAGCGAGTGTGAACAGCGCGCTGCAGCGGGCCCGGGGCAGGCTCGCCGAGATCGGCATCACCGAGGACGACGTCGACGAGCCCGACGACCGGGCGATCAGAGCGGTGATCGACGACTACATCCGGGCGTTCGAGGCCGCCGATGTGAGCGGCCTGACCCGGCTGCTCACCGACCAGGTCGTCCTGGAGATGCCGCCGGCGCCGCTCTGGTACGTCGGCCGCGACGCGTACGGCGAGTTCATGGCCCGCGTGTACGCGATGCGCGGCCCGGCCTGGCGGCTGCTGCCGACGGTCGCCAACGACCAGCCGGCCATCGGCGCCTACGTGCGCGGGGACGACGAACGTTTCCACGCGCACAGCCTGCAGGTGTTCACCGTCACCAAGGCCGGCATTACCCACAACGTCGTCTTCTTCGACCAGGAACTCTTCGACTACTTCGGGCTGCCCCTACACCTTGAATGAGATCCAGAGATCCGGGGTCGCGTCGGGGTTGCCGCGGATCGGGCGCTCCTCCTGGGTCCACGCGTCGCCGGAGACCTCGGTCGCGACCCGCTGCCAGAAGCGGACCGCGGTCTCGTTGTTGCGCTGGAACGCGACGTCGCACGGACCGGGATGGTGTGACAGCACCTCCGTCACCGCCTTCAGCCCGTAGCCACGCCGCCTGGCCGGACGGACCAGGAAGAACGCGTTCAGCACATGCACGGGCTGCTGCAGCGCACGCATGAAGCAGAACCCGATCGGTACGTCGCCCAGCGAGACCAGGTACCCGGCCCACTCCGGGTCACCGGTGAGGACCTTCTCCAGCCATTCGCTGCGGTAGCTGCCGTCGGGCCGCGGGAGCTGGCCCTGGAACTCGGACAGGTCGTGGCGGAACATCAGCCACAGGCGCTCCATCAGGACGCGGTCGGACGCCTCGACACGGCGTACCAGCAGGTCGGCCATAGTTCTCCTCACAAAGGGATCCAGAACGCAGAAAAGCCTTCCGCCGGAAGAGTCCGGTAGGAAGGCTTACTGCGGACAGTTTATCAGCTCTGCGGTGCGGACCGCCCGGCGACCCAGGCCATGTCGGCGTACCGGGTCCCCGCCGGGGTCAGCTTCGCGAGCGTCTCGACGTCGGCCGCGGACAGCGCGACGCCGACGGCGGCCCAGTTCTCCTCGAGGTACTTGCGCCGCTTCGTGCCCGGGATCGGTGCCACGTCGTTGCCCTGCGCAAGTACCCAGGCGAGCGCGACCTGGCCGGGCGTCGCGTCGTACCGGGTCGCGACGGCGCGGATCTCCTCGACCAGTCGCAGGTTGGCGTCGAGGTTGTCCCCCGAGAACCGCGGCAGGGTACGCCGGAAGTCGTCGGCGGCGAGCTCCGCCGGCAGCGCGCCGGTGAGCATGCCGCGGCCGAGCGGCGAGTACGGGACGATCCCGATGCCGAGCTCACGGCAGACCGGCAGCACCGACTCCTCGATGTCCCGGCTGAACAGCGACCACTCGCTCTGTACGGCGGTGATCGGGTGTACGGCGTGCGCCCGCCGGATGGTCTCCGCGGACGCCTCGGACAGCCCGAGGTACCGCACCTTCCCGGCCCGGACCAGCTCTGCCATCGCGCCGACGGTCTCCTCGACCGGTACGGCGGGGTCCATCCGGTGCTGGTAGTACAGGTCCACGTGGTCGGTGCCGAGCCGCCGCAAGGACCTGTCGATCGCGGACCGGACGTACTCCGGCGCGCCGCTCACACCGCGGTCGGCGGGGTTGCGCGGATCGCCGGTGATGCCGAACTTCGTCGCCAGGAACACCTCGTCGCGGCGGTCTGCGATCGCCCTGCCGACCAGTTCCTCGTTGGCGCCGAAGCCGTACAGGTCGGCGGTGTCGAGGAACGTGATGCCGAGGTCGAGCGCGCGGTGCAGGGTGGCGACCGACTCGGTGTCGTCGGCCTCGCCGTACGCGAAGCTCATTCCCATACAGCCGAGTCCGAGCCGGCTGACTTCGGCGCCTTGGGTGCCCAGTTTCATCAGAGATCTCCCGTCAAGAAGGCATAGCTCCGCCAGGTGAGTGGCTGAGCCGGGTGGTTGGTTACGGTGCGGCGGTGCCGCCGTACGCGGCGATCTTGTAGTCAGTCACCGCGAGCGCGAGCTGCAGGTCACGCAGCTGCTGGTGGATCCGCGCCCGGTGCTCCTGCATCAGGGCAAGCCGCTGCGGTTCGGTGTGGTCGCCCTCGAGCACCAGCTCCAGGTAGTGGCTGATCGCGGCGATCGACATCCCGGAGGCGCGCAGCCGGCTGATGAACACGATCCGCGACATCGCGCGCCGGTTGTAGCTGCGGTACCCGGCCGTGTCCCGGCGTACGTCGACCAGACCGATGCGTTCGTAGTACCGCAGGGTGTGGGCGGTCAGCCCGGTGAGCTCGGCGGCTTCGGCGATCGACAGGTCGTCGGGCAGGTCGTCCGGCAGCTCCAGCAGACAGAGCAGATCGGGATCCACCGGCTCCAGCTCCGGCGCGTGCAGCTCGATCGTGGTCATGTCCATGACCGTACGCCTTAGAGCGCGCTCAAAGGCAAAGGTGACCTGGGTCACCCGACGGCTTACTTCTGGCAGTCGGCGCAGGTGCCGAAGATCTCCAGGGTGTGGCTGATGTCGGTGTAGCCGTGCTCCGCGGCGACCTTGTCGGCCCAGCGCTCGACGGCCGGCCCCTCGACCTCCACGGTGCGGCCGCAGTTGCGGCAGACCAGGTGGTGGTGATGTCCCTTCGAACAGCGCCGGTACGCCGTCTCGCCCTCGGCGGTGCGCAGTACGTCGACCTCGCGGGAATCCGCGAGCGCCTGCAGGGTGCGGTAGACGGTGGTCAGCCCGACGTTCTCGCCGGCGGACCGAAGTTCCAGGTGGATCTCCTGGGCCGTCCGGAAGTCGTCGATGTTGTCGAGCACCGACGCGACCGCCGCGCGCTGACGGGTCGAGCGTGTTCCGATAGCCACCATTCCTCCTGTCATTTCATCACCACCAACCCAATTCTCTCAGATACCGGCAACTCAGTGCTCGTCCCAGTGATCCCCGTGTGCCGCGTGCAGGTGCCCGTCGTGCACGTAGTCCAGGTGGTCGCCGTGCTCGACCTTCTTGTGACCACACTCGGGGGTGTGAGCGTGTGGGTGCCCTGCGCTCACCACATGCGGCTCCGGCGCCGGTACGCCGATCTCGGGCTCCTCGTCCGCCAGTGGGCGCGCGGAACGACGCCGAAGCACCGTCCCGACCATGGCCGCCACTACGAACCCTGCCAGCGCCAGTACGACGATGGTCGCGCCAGGTGCCACGTTTGCGTTGTAGGAGGTGACGATGCCGGCCAGACACGCCAGTACGCCGATGATGCACGCTGTCACGAACGTACTGCGGAACGAGCGCGTCACCTGCTGCGCTGTCGCCACAGGGACCACCATGAGCGCGCTGACGAGCAGGAGCCCGACAGTGCGCATCGCCACCGTCACGGTGACCGCGGCCATCACAGCGATCACCAGATTGAGCAGCTGCACCCGGAGTCCCGTCGTACGGGCGAACTCCTCGTCCTG
>NZ_DASRVN010000594.1:0-17918 GCF_035655035.1 Kribbella sp.
AGTCGTGTGCGGTCGTCGGGTCCTCGTCCGTGGTGTCGGCGTTCCGTGCCGCGCTTGATCGGTCGGCCGCGGCGTACCAGTGGTACAGCCGCATCGAGGATGTCGTGGTCGGTGAGCACGACAGCCTGGCGATCCTGGCGAATGACTATCCAGCCGTTCAGGAGTTCGACGACGCCACCGCGAAGGCGGTCGCCGCGATGCTCGATGCCGGTGGCAGCGTGTACGCCGAGTTCGCCACCGATCGCGCCGGGATCATGCCGCGGCCGTCAGGTGAGCCCCGGACCGCCAACTTCGAGCGGATCTATGTGGCCGCGAGCAACGAAATCACCGCGCACTTCGCGCCGTTGACCGTCTTCGACGAGCACAGTTCGGTGATGCTGCCGGTCTCCGCCCGCGGCACCGAAGTACTCAGCTACGGGACGGTCGCCGGCACGCACACGGCGGTCTTCGGTCCGCCGGCGGAGTCGTGGCCTGCGCTTCTGGACATTCCCGTCGGCTCCGGACGGCTGCTGTACGCCGCTACCGCGCTGAGCAACGCCGTCCGCGGCCGCTACAAACCCGTCGCGCGCTGGGAGCTGCTTCTCGACTCGGTGGTCGCCGCGCTGACCGGAGCCGGTACCGCGCCGACGCCCGTCGCCCTGTTCACCGAGCCGCGGGTCTGGGCCGTCACCGGGACCAAGCCGTTGCTCAGGGCAACTGCCGCCGCCGGGCGGGCGATCGTCGCCAACGGCAACATTCCGCTGCGCGAGACCACGCCCGGACGGTACGCGTCGGAGCCGCTCGACCTGCCCGACGGTACGCACGAGTTCAGCATCGACGGCGCCACCACCACATTGCTGATCGGCCCGCGGGCGGATCGGTACCGCCGGATGGTGGATCGGGGTATCGCCTGGTTCGACCGGGCAGGCATGTTCTTCGATGCTCCGGACGGCTCGAAGGGCGTCGCCGAGGGCTTCTCGAACGAGCTCGGTCCCGACGGTGTTCCGCCGTTCCGCGAGCAGCCGCGGGCGGACGGCTACGTACAGGTCGCCCACGCGTTCCGGATGTACGGCGACGAGACCGTCGCCGGCAACCTGATGCGTCTCGTCGACGACGGGATGCAGATCCTCGACCGGAACGCGCTCTACGGCTCGTACGAGCCGCGGGGTGACCGGCGCGACTTTGGTGCCACCAACAATTTGTTTGCCGACGACAACGGGTGGATCGCGATGTTCGCGCTGGTCAGCGGTCACACCGCGTCCGGGCTGCGCGCCGTCGAGGCACTGATCCGGACGTCCCACCACGAGCTCGGTGCGCAGACCAATCCGTGGCGGACCCCGACGACGCTGCTGGCGGACGGCTGGGAGGGCCTGTCGAAGCGGCCGTTCCGGCACGCGCTGGATGTCTCGTCGCACTGGAACAGCTCCGCGCAGTCCGCGATGCTCTGCGCGTACGGCGTGACCGGCGACCGCCGCTACCTCGACACGGCGATGCGCAGCCTGGACCACATGGCCTCCGCGTATCCCCGGACCCGCCTCGAGACCAGCCGCACCTGCGAGGCGGTCCGGTTCCTCTTCCCGCTGGCGGCGGCGTACCGGTACACCCGGAAACCGTTGTACCTCGACACGATGCGCGAGATCGCGGCGTACCTGAAGGAACACCAGGACGTGAACGGCGGCATCGTCGAGTGGGACGGCCGCGGCCCGATCAGCAACGCGGCGTACGGGACCGACGAGGCGTCGATCTTCCAGGCGAACGGCGACCCGGTGACCGACCAGCTCTACGGTACGGCGTACGCCGCGATGGCGCTGCCGCTGGCGTACCACGTCACCGGTGACGACGTGTTCGCCGATCTGGCGACCGGCGTGCTCGACTTCCTGTCACGGATCCAGATCGACGAGGGCGATCCGCTGCTCGACGGCACCTGGATGCGTGCCTTCGACGTCGAGGCGTGGGACTACTTCGGCAGCAACTGCGACCTCGGCTGGGGCCCGTACTGTGTCGAGACCGGCTGGTGCCAGGGACCCGCGCTGATCGGCGCGATGATGTGGCTGACCGGTGACGAGATCTTCCCGGATCCCGGCGCCGCGACGCCCGGGAACCGCGCGCTCGCCCGGCAGGTGCTGGCTGAGTTCGACGCGATCGCGGCCGGGGTGCCGGCGCAGACGTCGTACCGGCTGCGTTCCGACGGCCGGGTGGTGCGGACGCAGACCGTGGACGGCGTCGGCCAGGTGAGCGCGGTCGCCGGCGACGTACTGGCGGAGGGCGAGCCGGCGTGGGTGCGGCACCGCGACTCGATCGAGGTGTACGCCCGGGGGAAGGACGGGTTGCTCCACCACAGTTATGTTCACGACGAGTACGGCCAAGGGCTATGGCGGCCGGTGGGCGAGCTGCGGATCGCGGGCGATCCACAGGTCACGATCGACCCGGCCTCGAAGGCGGTCGTGGTGTCGGCACGGGGTGCGGACGGTGTGCTGTACCGAACGACGATGAGCGATGTCCGGGGCGGGCACACGCCGTGGATCGCGGTGGGGGAGACCCCGTTCACCGGCGTTCCCGCGGTCGAGTACCGGCCAGGAGACGGCGTCGCGGTCGCCGAGTAACCCCCCGCCTCCGGCGCTCGGAGGCGGGGCGTCCGGGCCGTGGCTCAGCGGCTGCCGAGCTGGCGTTCGTAGTCGTCGCGGAGCCGGTCGCCGCCGCGCTTGTGCCACTCGTCGCGGTACTTCTGCAGGTCGCTCATCGGGCGTCGCCCGGCGACGATCTGGTTGACGTAGTCGGCGGTGATCTTGTCCAGGACGCCGTTCACCTGGTCGCCGACCGTGGACGGGATGCTGGCGATCGGGTCGTCGACGGCGCCGTCGAGCATCGCCTCGGAGTAGTGCAGCACGTCCTTGTAGCCGGTCGGGTTGCCGGGGAAGTAGTACGCGTGCGGGTACTGGCCGAGCCCGGCGAGCTCGGCCTGCAGCGTCGGGTTGTCGACCTGCACCGGCTCGTGCTTGGCGTTGTAGTTGTAATGCCGGCCCTCGATGCCGAACCGGTTGAACATGTACTCCTCGGTGCCGAAGCCGGCGCTCAGCCAGTCCAGCGTGCGCAACAGCGCGCGGATCCGGTCCGGATTCTTCGCATGCTTCGCCGAGATCCCCCAGCGGGAGAACCACCCAGTGGTCTTGACCCACGCCGCCTTGCCGCCGTCGTGGCCCGGTGGCAGCAGCGGCGCCGCCTGGCCCTTCTTGACCATCCCGTAGAGCGGGTTGGTGACGGTGAACGGCGCCATCGCACCGTTCTTCGTGATGCCGAGCTGACCGGAGGTGAACAGCCCGATCGCCTTGATCTCCTGGGCATCCATGGCCAGCGCGTCCGGGTGGTACCCACCGGCCTGCCAGAGGTCCCGGCACCAGCTGATCGCGGCCTCGTACTCCGGGCTGTCGATCCGGTTCACCACCTTGCCGCCGTCCTGCCGCCACTGCGGGCCGGTCCGGAACATCGCGTTGACCAGCGCCATCACCGGGCCGGGGAAGGCGCCGATGCCGTAGGCACGCGGAATCGTCTTCGGGATCGCGGTGAAGTACTCCTTCAGCTCGTCGGCGTTCGCCGGCGGCTTGCTGAACCCGATCTTGCGGGCCCAGTCCGGCCGGTAGACGAAGACCGTGTCGACCGCCGGCACCGGATTGGTCACCCCGAGGATCCGGCCGTCGACCATCGAGTTCTTCCAGGCGGCCTCGGGGGTGTTGTTCGACAGGTTCGGATAGTCCTTGATCGCGTCGCCGGACAGGAACTCGCTGAGGTCCGCGAACGCGCCCTGCCGCAGCGCCTTGTCGCTGGTCGGGTTCGGCAGCAGGGCCGTCACGTCGGGCAGGTCCCCGGACGCGAGCAGGGTCGCGAGCTTCGCGTCGTACGAGTCCGAAGGGCCCCAGATCATCTTCAGCTGCAGGCCGAGCCGGTTGTTGAGCTCTTTCCAGTACGGGTTCCGCTCCACCGGTGGCGCGGGCGGTCCCCAGATGATCGTGAACATCGTCATGTCGGTGCCGTCGCCGGGCTTGTTCGGCCAGGCCTTGCGCAGCGGCTGCGGGATCTTGGCGTACGCGTTCGGCAGGCCGTCGACGGTACTGCGCAACTCGCCGTCGATCGGTGGCGCCGGGAAGCGCTTGGGTACGGCGACAGCCTTGCCGCCCTTGGCCGCACCGGAGGACGAACCTCCACTGCAACCGGAGAGGAGGCCGGCGGCTCCGGCGGCCCCCACGGTGCCGGCGATACCGAGTTGCAGCACGCGGCGGCGCGAGAAATCAGTCATGGTGGTGCTCCAAGCCTCGAGAGATCAGCCCTTGATGGCGCCGGTGAGAACCCCTTTGGTGAAGTACTTCTGCAGGAACGGGTAGACCAGCAGGATCGGTAGCAGTGCGAGGACGACGACCGCCATCTGGATCGACTGCGGCGTCGGGACCACCGAGTTCGGGTTGTCCACCTGCGGGATCGGCGAGCCCTGCACGACGTACAGATTGAGAACGAGCTGGATCGGCCACTTGTCCGCGTCGCTGATGTAGAGCAGCGCGTTGAAGAACGCGTTCCAGTAGCCGACGGCGTAGAACAGCGCGAGTACGGCGTGCACCGCCTTGGAGAGCGGCAGCACGATGCTGGTGTAGATCTGCCGGTCGTTGCAGCCGTCGATCCGGGCCGCCTCGATCAGCTCGCGCGGGATCTGCAGGTAGAAGTTCCGCAGTACGACGAGATTGAAGGCGCTGACCAGGCCGGGCACGACCAAGGCGGCGTACGAGTTCAGCAGGCCGAGGTTCTTGATCAGCAGGAAGTTCGGGATCAGGCCGGCGCTGAACAGCATCGTGAACAGCGCGAGGTACAGGACGAACCGCATCCCCGGCAGGTCGCGGGTGCGGGTCAGGCCGTACGCCATCGTGCTCGTGCAGATCATCGACAGCACGGTGCCGGTCAGCGTGACGCCTGCCGACACGAGCAGCGCGCGTCCGACGATGCCGCCCTGCAGGATCGACCGGTACGCCTCCAGCGACCAGACGTGCGGGACCAGACCGCCGTGCCGTACGTCGGCGTCCTGGGCCAGCGAGGTCGCGATGACGTTCAGGAACGGGTACAGCATCACGATGCCGATCACCGCGACCACGAGGCCCTTGGCGCCGCGGACGGCCGGCGATGGCCTGCCCATCCAGACCGGTCGGTCCACTGCCATCTAGAACACCCCTTCGGTGCCGAAGCGCTTGCTCAGGGAGTTGGCACCGAGTACGAGAATCGTGGCGACCACGCCTTTGACCAGCCCGACCGCCGTGGAGAATCCCCAGTCGCTGCCGACCACGCCGCGGAAGTACACGAAGGTGTCCAGCACCTCGGCGGCGCCGGATCCGACCGAGTTGTACTGCAGGTAGATCTGCTCGAAGCCGACGGTCAGCACGTCACCGAGCCGTAGGACCAGCAGCAGCATGATCACCGGGAGCAGGCCCGGCAGCGTGACGTGCAGGATCCGCCGCCAGGCGTTCGCGCCGTCGACCGCGGCGCTCTCGTACAGCTCGGACGGGATCGTCGTCAGCGCGGCGAAGAAGATGATCGTGCCCCAGCCGGAGTCCTTCCAGATCACCTGCGAGGTGATCAGCAGCCCGAAGGTGTCCGGGTTGCTCATGACGTTCGTGCCGAGCAGCTTCGAGACGACGCCGGTACCACCGAGAACCTGCTGCCAGATCGAGATCACGATCACCCAGGAGATGAAGTGCGGCAGGTACACGATCGACTGCAGCAGCCGCCGGACCCCGGGCGCGGCCAGCGAGTTCAGCAGGATCGCCAGCGCGATCGGCACCGGGAACGCGAACACGATCTGCAGCAGCGACAGCTTCAGAGTGTTGCCGACGGCATGGATCACGTCGGGATCGGTGATCAGTCGCTGGAAGTTCGCCAGTCCGATCCAGGGACTCCCGCCGAACCCGAGGTACGGCGAGTAGTCCTGGAACGCGGCGAGGTTGCCCAGCATCGGCAGGTACGCGAACACGACGAAGAACAGCAGGCCGGGCACCACGAACAGGTACATACGCCAGTGCTGCCGGGCCCGTTTCACATGCGCCTCCTGCGCCCCGCTCTGCTGCCGCGTCCTTGCAGCATCCTGGTCAGCCTTGCGACCAGAGGGCAAACATCCCGGCTAGACCACTGCGCCGCGGCTAGCGGGGTTCGAAGTATTTCCAGGTTTTGCCGTGGTCGGTGCTGGTGATGGCGTGGTTGCCGTTGTACTGGATCGCGTAGACGAGGTTGCCCGCTGTTTTGAGCTCGGCCAGGTCAGTCGGTGGGGTGAGCGGTGCGCCGGCGCCGGGGCGGAGGAGCTGGCGGGTTTTGCCCTGGTAGAGGGCGAGACCGGTGCCGTTGTCGAAGGCAACGGGGGACTGCAGGTACGGCGCGTCTCGTGTGGCCACTGTTGTCCAGTGTTCGCCGCGGTCGGTCGACAACTGCAGCGGCACCGGTTCGTCCATGACGCCGGGTTTGGTGCCCGGGATCAGAACCTGCGTCTTGCCGTCGGGGCTGACGGCGAGTTGGCCGCCCGTACGGCCGGGGCTGATGACGGAGTGGCCCCAGGTCCTGCCGTGGTCGTCGGTCCAGTAGATGTTGCCGACGCCGCTGTTCCTGGCGCCGACCACCCACCATCGTCCGGTGCTGTCGCGCTGCGGCTGGACGGCGTTGTCGATGCCGCGGATCTTCACCTCCCGCAGTACGCCGGTCGCCGGGTCGAGCGCCCGCAGGGTGCCGTACGCGAGCAGGACGTCGCCGTCCCCGAACTCGGTGGTCGGCGGCGCCCAGCGCAGCTTCTTCTCGATCCGGCCCTGACCCGTGAGGCGGACCATCACGGACTGGGCCCAGGTCGGGTCGGTCCCCTTCATGCTCGTCGGCATCGACAGCGCCAGTACCTCGTCACCGGCGCGCACCGCGACGTACGAATTCCTGCGCACCGGCGCGGTGGTCCGTACTCCGTCACGGAACAGCACCGCCGCGGAGTCGAAGGTGTTGCCCGGCCGCGGCGCCGACCACACCGACACCCACCGCGTCGGGGTGCCGAACTCGATGCCGAAGGCACCCGACTTCTGGTCGTGAACCAGTTGCTCCGCGGCCTGGTCGACCGGGATCGCCGCCGGCGCCTTCGCTGTACCGGTCACGTTCGCGAACGGAAGCACGGTCGCCAGTACCGCAATCGCGACCGCTGCGACGACGCCCGTACCGGCGAGCGTCTGCCGACGGTGGCGACGGCGGATGCCGCGCCGCTCCAGAGCCTCGAAGGGCAGCGGCCGGACGGTCTCCTGGATCTCCCAGGACAGTTCCTTCAGCTCAGACATGGTTGACCTCCTCGGCGTCGTCGGCGAACTCGTGGACCAGCGGGGCCAGGCGTGACCTGCCCCGGGCGAGGCGCGCCTTGACCGTCCCCTCCGGAACATCCAGCTGTACGGCGATCTCCCGCACCGGCAGGTCGACGATGTGGTGCAGCACGATCGCCTCGCGCTGCTCGTACGGCAGCTGCCGCAAGGCCTCGACCAGGGCGACCCGGTCCGCGGAGAGACCGGCGATCGTGGTCTCGGGCACCCCCGCCCGGGACAGCAGCCCGTGGAATCGGGTCGCGCGCCGGTACCGCCGCCGTACGGCGTTCAGCGCGACCGTCCGCAGCCACGCCTCCGGGTTGTCGAGCTGAGCGAACCGCCGCGGCTTCTCGACCGCCCGGACGAACGCCTCCTGAACGGCGTCCTCCGCCTCGCCCAGACTTCCGCAGACCGCGAACAACTGCCCGACCAGCCGCCGGTAACACCCCTCGTACAGCTCGCGCACCGCGTCGCCGTCAGCCATCACCACTCCCCAGCTCGAACCCTTTGCCCCCACGAGTCCTGGGCAACGAATCCGGTTGCACCACCAGAGCACTATCTCCGACGACGACGGTGGCGGTCAGGTCAGGTCAGGAGGAGGCTCGCTCGATGGTCAGAAGGTTTGGGCCGCAGCAGTTGCCGGAGTCGGGGTTGGAGGAGCAGACGCCGGTTTCGGGGAGGTTCAGGTGGACTTCGCGGGCCGCGGTCCAGTCTCCGGCGAGGGCGGCGACCACCGAGCGGGTTTGTTCGTAGCCGGTGGCGAGGAGGAAGGTCGGGGCGCGGCCGTAGGACTTGGCGCCGACGGCGTAGTAGCCCGGTTCGGGGTGGGTGAGTTCGCCGGCGCCGTGCGGTGGGACGCTGCCGCAGGAGTGTTCGTTCGGGTCGATCAGTGGCGCGAGTGCGCGGGTGGAGCCGAGGATCGGGTCCAGGTCGAGGCGCAGTTCGGAGACCATGGCGTGGTCGGGCCGGAAGCCGGTGGAGTTGACCACGGTGTCGGCGACGACCGTGCGTTCGCCGGCGGTCAGTTCGGTGCGGCCGTCCGCCGTACGGGCGATTGCCTCGATGCGGAAGGCGCTGACGAGTTCGATCCGGCCGGAGCGGACGAGGTCCTTCAGCCTGGCGCCGAGTGCGCCGCGGGCGGGGAGTTCGTCGGCCTCGCCGCCGCCGTACGTGCGAGCCTGGTCGGTGCCGCGGACGACCCAGGCGATCTCGGTCCCCGGTACCTGGCGCGCGAGCTCGGCGAGCTCGAGCAGGGTGGTGGCGGCGGAATGGCCGGCGCCGACAACCGCCGTACGGCGACCCGCGTACCGGTCCCGGTCCGCCCCGAGGACGTCGGGCAGGGCATGGGCGATGCCGTCGGCGGTGGTCTCGCCGCGGGCGGGGATGCCGGAAGCGCCGAGGACGTTCGGTGTCCGCCAGGTGCCGGCCGCGTCGATCACGGCCGAGGCGAGCAGTTCGGTGTCGTCGGCGAGGCGGATCAGGAATGGCGCGGCCTCGCGTCCGGCGGTGCGGATCCGGTCGAAGCCGGCGCGGGTTACCGCTGTCACCGTGGAGTTGTAGCGGATCCGGTCGTTGAGCTGTGGGGTCTTGGCCAGCGGCGCGAGACAGGCGTCGATCAGGTCGCCTCCGGTCGGCAGGGCGTCCGGGTCCGGCTCGGTCCATCCGGTGGGTTCGAGCAGGCGCCGGGCCGCGGCGTCGATGTCGTAGCGCCAGGGGCTGAACAGCTTCACGTGCCGCCATTCGTCGATCGCCGCCGCGACGGACGGGCCCGACTCGAGTACGACGAAGTCCAGCCGCCGCTCGGCCAGCTGTGCCGCCGCGGCCAGCCCGACCGGTCCGGCGCCGATCACCACGACGGGGGCCGCTGTTCGGTCGTCCACGATCTTCTCCTGTCTTGAAGCTCATCTAATCAGCGATGTCCAGCTTGCCTGTTGATTAGACAGGAGTCAAGATAGACGTATGTCGAAACAAGACGCCGCCTGTTGCGCACCGATCTCCGTGGCCGCGCTCGACGCGGCCGGGGCGGCTGAGGGCGCTGTCGTGTTCAAGGCGCTGGCCGACCCGATCCGGCTCCGGCTGCTGTCGATGATCACGTCCGCGGGTGACGAAATCTGCGTGTGCGATCTGACTCCGCAGTTCGACGTGAGTGGGCCGACGATCTCGCATCACCTGAAGGTGCTCCGCGAAGCCGGCCTGGTGGACTGTGAGCGGCGCGGCACCTGGGTCTACTACTGGCCGGTGCCGGACCGCCTGCGCTGGGCCGCGTCTCTCCTTGAATTGACTCGGTGAGATGGGTTTGAGCGTGCACAAATCTATCTGGCGGCGGGCCTTGGCAGAGGCGCTTGGTACCGGGCTGCTCGTCGCTGTCGTGGTCGGCTCGGGCATCGCCGCGGCCTCGCTCTCGCGGGGCGATGCCGGGCTCCAGTTGCTGGAGAACTCGTTCGCCACCGCACTCGGGCTCGCCGTACTCATCCTGGTCTTCGGCCCGGTGTCCGGCGCGCACTTCAACCCGGTCGTCTCGGCGGCCGACTGGTGGCTCGGCCGGCGTACCGGAGCAGGGCTGACGGCTCAGGAGCTCGCGGCGTACGTCGCGGCGCAGGTCGTCGGCGGGATCGGCGGCGCGATCCTGGCCAATCTGATGTACGGCGGTGCCGCGGTCTCGTGGTCGACCACCAGTCGTAGCTCGGGCCATCTCTACCTCGGCGAGGTCGTCGCGACCGCCGGGCTGGTCCTGCTGATCTTCGCGCTGGCCGCGTCTCAGCGATCCCACCTGGCACCCGCCGCGGTCGGTGCGTACATCGGAGCGGCGTACTGGTTCACGTCGTCGACCTCGTTCGCGAATCCGGCCGTCACGATCGGGCGCGCGTTCAGCGACACGTTCGCCGGGATCGCGCCCGCGTCCGTCCCGGGCTTCGTCGCCTTCCAGCTCGTCGGGGCCGTCGTCGGCGTCGGCGTACTGGTGCTGCTGTATCCGCCGGTCGTCCGCGGCGCGGACGACCTCGTCACACCGGGAGCATCTTCGTGAGTAAACCCACTGTGTTGTTCGTCTGCGTGCACAACGCCGGGCGTTCGCAGATGGCCGCGGGCTGGCTGCGGAAGCTGGCGGGGGAGATCGTCGAGGTGCGGTCGGCCGGGTCCGAGCCGGCTGACCAGCTCAACCCGGTTGCCGTGCAGGCCATGCGTGAAGTTGGTATCGACATCACGGCCGCCGTGCCGCAGTTGCTCGCGACCGAGGATGTGCGCGCCAGTGACGTTGTCATCACGATGGGCTGCGGCGACACCTGCCCGGTCTTTCCCGGCAAGCGGTACGAGGACTGGGAGCTGCTCGACCCGGCGGGACAGCCGATCGAGGTCGTGCGCGGCGTACGCGACGAGATTCGCCGGCGGGTCGAGAAGCTCGTCGGTGAGCTTGGATCAGGTACTGCGGGGCGCGTACATGATCACGACGACGCCGAGTAGGCAGATGACGGCACCGGCGATGTCGTAGCGGTCGGGGCGGAACTTGTCGACCAGTACGCCCCACAGCAGCGAGCCGGCCACGAAGATCCCGCCGTACGCCGCCAGGATCCGGCCGAAGTGCGCGTCCGGCTGGAACGTCGCGACGAAGCCGTAGGCGCCGAGGGCAACGATCCCGCCGGCGATCCAGAGCACCCCACGATGCTCACGCCACCCCTGCCAGACCAGCCACGCCCCACCGATCTCGGCAAGGGCGGCCAGCACGAACAAGACGATCGACTTCGCGACATTCATGGTGCGACGGTACGTCGTTCTCGCAGGTCAGCGGCGCCGGTGGTCGACCAGGTGCGGCTGGACGGCATGGGCGACCTTCTCGAAGGTGGTCAGCGAGCGGTCGAAGTTCTGGTTGGCGACGGCGACGAAGATCAGGTCGACCAGGAAGAGCTGGGAGTGGCGGGCGGCGAGGGCCTGGGAGCGAAACAGAGAGCCTTCGTTGACGGCGGTGCGGAGGTGGTGGTCGGCGGCGGTCGCGAGAGGGCTGGCCGCCGAGTTGGTGACGGCGACCGTGACGGCGCCGGCGGCCGCTGCGGTTCGTAGGACCTGGACGGCCTCGTGGGTGCGGCCGCTGTGTGAGAAGGCGACGAGGACATCGCGGGATTCGAGTGCGGCGGCGGCGCCGAGGCCGTCGTGGACGTCGGACCAGGACCAGGCGGGCAGGCCGATCACGTTCAGCCGGTGCCGCATCTCGGCGGCGGCCAGTGAGCTGCCGGAGACGCCGTACAGGTGGATGCGCCGGGCGGTGGTGAGGGCGTCGACGACGGCGGCGAGAGCGGTGATGTCGAGCTGGTCGACGGTCTGCTGGATCGCGAGCATGTCGCCGCCGGCGATCACCGCCGCGGTGTGTTCGAGGGAGTCGCCGGGCTGCACCTCGGAGCCGATGGCCTGTTGCCAGTTGGCCTGTTCGGCGCGGCCGTTGTCGGTGGCGACGGCGACCTTCAGCTCCGCGTAGCCGGTGTAGCCGAGGCGCCGGCAGAACCGGTTCACGGTGGCTGGGGAGGTGTGGCTGAGGTCGGCGAGTTCATTGATCGTCGCGCCGACGGCGCCGGCCGGGTCGGACACGATGTACGCCGCGATCCGGCGCATTCCCTCGGGCAGGTCGTCGGCCGCGGTGGCCAGCTGGGACAGAACGCTCACGCCGCCATCGTGGCGTTCGATGAGACGGTCCGTCAAGCGGAGTGAGCGAAAATTTTCACTCACGACCTTGACACTCCTCTCCTGAGATGAATGATTCTGTCTCAAGCATCTGCAGGAGATAGAGGAGAACTCGATGTCCCCAATCGATCGCCGTACCTTGCTGTTCGGCGGAACCGGCCTGTTGCTGGCCGGCTGTGCCGTCCCGTCCGGTGGCAAGGACGCCGGGGCGAATGCCACCCCGGCCGTGGCCGGCGACGACCCGAAGAACCCGTTCGGTGTGAAGGCGTCCGAACCGCTGGACGTGGTGATCTTCAAGGGCGGCTTCGGCGACGACTACGCCAAGCAGGTCGAGGAGACGTACAAACAGGCGTTCCCCGGTGCGCAGGTGAAGCACTCCGGCTTGCAGAAGTTGCAGGAGACGTTGCAGCCCCGGTTTGTCTCGGGGACCCCGCCGGACGTGATCGACAACAGTGGCGCTGCCGCGCTGAACGCGGTCACCCTGCAGAAGGGCGGCCAGTTGCTGGATCTGAAGACGCTGCTCGACGCGCCGTCGGCCGACGACCCGAAGGTCAAGGTCCGCGACACCCTGCTGCCGGGCGTGATCGAGTCGGGGACCCTGGGCGACACCGTTGCCTCGGTCAACTATGCGTACACGGTCGGCGGGATCTGGTACAACCAGGACCTGTTCGAGAAGAACAGCTGGGTCTACCCGGCGACGTGGGACGAGCTCCTGGCACTCTGCGCGAAGATCAAGGCGTCCGGAATCGCGCCGTTCACCTACCAGGGCAAGTATCCCGGCTACTTCCTCGAGCCGCTGATGCAGATGATGGCCAAGACCGGCGGCGCGGACACGATGGTTGCCGTCGACAACCTCGAGCCGGGCGCCTGGCAGTCGCAGCCGGTGGCGGAGGCGGCCGGTGCGATCGAGAAGCTGGTCAAGAACGGCTACATCCTGCAGGGCTCCGAGGGGCTGTCGCACACGGAGGCGCAGCAGGCCTGGGTCGACGGCAAGGCGGCGCTGATCCCGTGCGGGTCGTGGCTGGAGAACGAGATGAAGTCGACCACGCCCAAGGGGTTCCGGATGGCTGTCGGCCCGACGCCGGCGGTGACCGCGCAGGACAAGCTGCCGGTGGCGGCGATCAGTGCCTCCTCGTCGGAGGGCTTCATCGTGCCGAAGGACGCGAAGAACACGGCCGGCGGTCTGGAGTTCCTCAGGCTGCTGCTCAGCAAGTCGGCGGCGTCGAAGTTCTCGGAGCTGACCGGGTCGATGACCACGGTGAAGGGCGCCGGCGCGGACGTGACCAACAGCCCGGCGCTCACCTCGGCCCGCAAGGCGGTCGAAGCGGCCGGGAAGAACACGATCAGCTTCCGGTTCGGCGGCTGGTACGGCGACCTGTACAACGCCGGTTCGACCGCGATGGGGGAGTTGCTGACCGGTCGGACCGACGCCGCCGGGTTCATGAAGCGGACCCAGGCCGCCGCCGACAAGATCGCCAAGGACGCCAATGTCGTCAAGTACCGCCGCTAGCCGGCCGCGGATCAGGCCACGGCATCGGGGTCTGATCGCCGGCTTCCTGACGCTGCCGATCGTCCTGTACGTCGTGTTCGTGCTCTCGCCGTACGTCCAGGCGATCTACATCTCGCTCACGGACTGGACCGGCTTCGCCCGGCAGTTGAACTTCGTCGGCTTCCGGAACTACACCCGGGTCGCCCACGACGACCTGTTCTGGACCGGACTGCGGCACAACCTGGTGATGCTCGCGGTCCTTCCGGTGCTGACGATCGGGCTCGGGCTGTTCTTCGCGTCGATGCTCAACCTCGACCGGGCGGGCCGTGGCGTCCGGGGGAGTTCGGCGTACAAGATCGTGTACTTCTTCCCGCAGGTGCTGCCGGTGGCGGTGATCGGGGTGCTGTGGCAGTTCGTCTACACGCCGCGCTCCGGACTCCTGAACGGGATCCTCGGCACGCACCACGCCTGGCTCGGGAACCCGGACACCGCGCTCGCCGCGGTGCTGGCGGTGGGGATCTGGAGCTCGGTCGGGTTCTACGTGGTGCTGTTCAGCGCGGC
This sequence comes from Kribbella sp., assembly GCF_035655035.1. Taxonomy (GTDB): domain Bacteria; phylum Actinomycetota; class Actinomycetes; order Propionibacteriales; family Kribbellaceae; genus Kribbella. Next base: position 14,047 of record NZ_DASRVN010000594.1, read on the forward strand.
GATGGGCGCGATCCCGCAGGAGATCTACGAGGCCGTCGCGCTCGACGGGGCCGGGCGCTGGCGGACGTTCTTCCAGGTCACGCTGCCGTTGTTGCGGGACACGGTCCGGGTCGGGCTGATCTACGTGTCGATCGGCGCGCTGGACGGGTTCGCGATCGTCCAGCTGATGACGGTCGGGCCGGGCGGCCCGGACAACGCGACCGAGGTGGTCGGGCTGACCCTGTACCGGCGGGCCTTCGCGGACGGGCAGTTCGGGTACGCCTGCGCGATGGGCGTGGTGATGCTGTTCATGACGCTCACGCTCGCGGTGATCCTGCAGTACAAGCGGCGCGAGGTGCGCCGGTGAAGCGGTCCGTGGTCCACATCCCGCTGCTCGCCTGGGCGACCGTCGTCGGGCTGCCGCTGCTCTGGATGGCGCTCAGCGCTTTGAAGGTCGACAAGGAGATTGTCGACAATCCGTTCTCGCTGCCGCGCCGGTTGCACTGGGACAACTTCGCGCGGGCCTGGTCGCAGGCGAGCATCGGCCGGTACACGATCAACACCCTCGTCGTGGTCTCCGGCGCGCTGGTCCTCACCATGACCCTCGGCGCGATGGCGGCGTACATCCTCGGCCGGTTCGAGTTCCGCGGCCGCAAGCTCGTGTACTACGGGTTCGCGGCGAGCATGACCTTCCCGGTCTTCCTCGCCCTGGTGCCGCTGTTCCTGGTCGCCTCGAACCTGCACCTGGTCGGCACGCTGTACGGCCTGATCCTGATCTACGCGGCGTACGCGCTGCCGTTCACGATCTTCTTCCTGACGCCGTTCTTCGCGGACCTGCCGCACGAGTACGCCGAGGCCGCCCGGATCGACGGCGCCGGGGAGATCGGCATCTTCGTCCGGATCATGGTCCCGCTGGCCCGGCCCGGACTGGTCAGCGTCGGGATCTTCAACTTCCTCGGCCTCTGGAACCAGTACCTGCTGCCGATCGTGCTGATGCCCGACGAGAAGCAGTTCGTGCTGTCCCAGGGCCTCGCCGCCCTCGCCGTGAACCAGGGCTACCAGAGCGACTGGAGCGCCCTGTTCGCCGGCCTCACGATCGCCGTCGTCCCCGTGCTGGCGGTGTACCTGTTCTCCCATCGCACGATCCAGGCCGGACTGACCGCCGGAGGTCTTCGATGAAACATCCGTTCAGCGGAATCGTTGCCGTGCTCGCGATTCTCGTTCCGCTCCTCGTCCCCGCACCGTCCGGCGCGGCGACCGCGGCCGCCGCGCCGCAGCTCGTTCCCGCACTGCAGCAGTGGTCGGCCGGATCGGTCCCGACCACGTTCTCGCCGGCTTCCCGGATCGTGGTCAACGCGAACTCCGGTACGCCGCTGTTCGCGGACGCGCAGACGTTCGCGGCCGATGTCGCGCTGGTGACCGGTACGACGCCGCCCGTGGTGACGGGCGTCCGGTCAGCGGCGGCTGCCGGCGACGTCTACCTGACCGTCGACCCGGCCGTTGCCGTGCACAACAGTGAGGGCTACCAGCTGGAGTCCGGCGGTTTCGTGGCGATCTCCGGAACCACGACGGACGGCGTCTTCAACGGAACCAGGTCGCTGGTCCAGTTGTTCCGCCGCTCGCTCACCGTCGCGGGCGGCGTTGCGACCGACTGGCCGGCCTACCCGGAACGCGGCATCCGGATCGACTCGGTGCCGCGGACGTTCTCGTCGCAGTGGTGGCACAACCTGATCCGTGAGTTGTCGTACGCGAAGCTCAACGTGCTGCAGAGCCTGCTGATCGGCGGCTACGGCCTGACTCCGGCGGAGACCGCCGATATCACGGCGTACGCGACCATGTACCACGTGCGGTTCACCCCGACCGTGCCGTTGTCCGGCCACGCCGATCCGATCCTCGTGCCGCACCCCGAGCTCGAGCTCTTCGACTCCGCCGGCAACCGTCCGGTGACCGGCCGGTCGCTCGACTACTCCAAGCTCGACTACAGCTCGCCGAACGTCGTCCAGCAGTACCTGGACCAGTACGTCCCGACCTCGGGCAGCGACTACTTCCACATCGGCGGCGACGAGTTCGTCGCGTACCCGGGCTGGACGGACGGGCAGTGGGCGAACTACCCGCAGCTCGACGCGTTCGCCAAGCAGAAGGTGGGCCCGGCCGCGACCGCGCGCGACGGCTACATCTGGTACCTGAACTGGCTCGACGACCAGATCAGGGCCCGCGGCAAGAAGATGCGGGTCTGGAACGACAGCATCGAGAAGAGTCCGCTGATCGCCCTGCACCCCGACATCCAGGTCGAGTTCTGGCACCAGCCGGTCCGGGCCGCGGGGCTCACCCCGGTGGACATCACCGCAGCGGGGAACAAGCTGCTGAACGTCCGTGACGATCTGCTGTACTACGACATGGCGGTGCGTTCGGTCGATCCGCAGAAGGTGTACGACCAGTTCGTACCGACCCAGTTCCCCGGCTACACGGTCCCCGCGGCCAACGTGTCCGGCGGGATGATCGCGGTCTGGCTCGGCGACCAGGGACCCCAGGCCGCGCTCGACACCAACGAGCAACTTCTGGACCGGCTGCGGATGCCGCTGCGTGCGCTGGCCCAGAAGACCTGGGCGTCGCCGAACCCGGGGACGTACGCCGACTTCGCCGCGATCGACTCGTTGGTCGCCGTGGGAGTGGTGCCGACCGCGGGCGTCGCGACCGGGAAGGCGGCCTGGTTCCCGGACAGCCGGTTCCTCGTCCGGACGACGGCCGGCGAGTTGCGGTTCGGCTCGTACACCGCCGACGGGATGTTGCGCCTGACAACGATCGCGACCGGCGTGAGCGGCAATCCGGTGACCGTGATGGCCGGAAGTACGCCGTACTTCGCGATCCGGAGCGCCGACGGCAGGCTGCTGTACGGCGCGCTGCAACCGACCGGGTGGCGATTGGCGTATGCACTGTCCGGCGTCGCCGGTGATCCGGCGCTCGCCGTCGACTCGCTCGGACGCGTCGTGTACGCCGCGCGGCTGTCGAGCGGCGAGCTGTGGAGCGGGCGCGACGACCTCGCAGCCGAGCGCCTGACCACCGGGCTGGCCGGCGACCCGGTGCTGATCGCCGACGTGAACAAGAAGCTGACCTGGTTCGCGCGGACGACCGGAGCGACCGTCCGGCACGGATGGCAGAGTGCCGCGGGCGGACCGTGGGACCCGACCACGGCCGAGCTCGTGACGGGTGTCAGCGGGCAGCCGGTCCCGGCGCTGGACGCCGACGGCAGGCTTACGCTGTTCGTCCGGGCCGCGAACGGGGACATTCTGCATCGCTGGCAGGGGGTGCCCGGTGCCGGCTGGGATCCGGCGCTGGCCGTTCTGGTCAACGGCGCGGCCGGGGATCCGGCGGTGAGTCTGGACTCCGAGCACAAGCTCACCTTGTTCGTCCGCAAGGCCGACGGCAGCCTGGTGCATCGCTGGCAGGGCACCGCGAGCGGCGGCTGGTATCCCGGCGCGGTCACGCTGCTCACCGGTGTCGCCTCCGACCCGGCCGTCACCCTGGACAGCGCGGGCCGCCTCACCCTGTTCGTCACCACCACCGACGGGAACCTCTGGTTCCGTCGGCAGTCCGTCCCCTCGGGTGCCTGGGCGAACGCCGAGCTGGCGTTCTCCGGCCTCGGCGCCGTCCCGGCCGTGCGGAGCTCGCCGGGACTGATCGACTACCTCGCGGTCACGCCGTACCGCTACCTCGTCCACGGGTGGCAGACCGCCAACGCCGACGGCAGCAACCACTGGTGGCGCTGGCTGCTGATGACCTCGTGACCTTGTGTTTCCGCCTGATCAGGAAGGATTTGCGATGAGTACGTCGAACGTGTCGCGCCGGACCGTGCTGGCCGTCGGGGGAATCGCGGCCGCCGCGACCCTGGTGCC
>NZ_DASRVN010000595.1:0-13641 GCF_035655035.1 Kribbella sp.
CCCCGGTCCACTTCGACGGCTTCGGGGGTGTGCAGGCGGACCATGCTGCGGGCGGTGCCGGGCGGGATGCGGCCGGGGGTGAGCTTGGAGACGACGATCACGGTGAGGAACGCGAGCGGCATCGTCCACGCGGCCGGCTGGCCGACGAGCGCGTGCGGCCAGCCGCTCTGCGGTCCGCCGGACACGTTCACCAGGGCGGCGGCACTGGCCGCGATCCCGCCGACGACCAGCCCGGCCGCGGCGCCGGTCGTGGACATCCGCCGCCACCAGATCCCGAGCACCAGCAACGGGCAGAACGTCGACGCCGCGAGCGCGAACGCCAGCCCGACGGTGTCCGCCAGACTCAGCGCGCCGGTGACCGTGAACGCCAGGTACGGAACGATCATCGCGATCAGCGCCGCGATCCGGAAGCTGTTCACCGCGACGTAGTCGCCGCCGCTCCAGCGGTGCAGCCGGCTCCGCAACAGGTCCTGGTCGATCACCCCGGCGATCGCGACGGTCAGCCCGGACGACGTCGACAGGAACGCCGCGAACGCACCGGCCGCGACCAACGCACCGAGCAGATCCCCTGCGGTACCAGGGAAAACCCGTCCGGGCAGCTCGAGTACGACGGTGTCCCCGCCGGTGCTCACCAGGTCCGGCGCGAACGTCCGCCCGAGTACGGCGTACATCGGGGGGAAGAGGTAGAACAGGCCGAGCAACGCCAGGACGACCACCGTCGTACGTCGGGCCGCGCGGCCATCGGGGTTGGTGTAGAAGCGGACCAGGACGTGCGGCAGTCCCATCGTCCCGAAACAAAGGGCCAGGAGCAACGAGTACGTCGCGTACAGCGGGTGGTCGCGCCCGCCCGCGCGGGACAGCGGCTGGGCCCACGAGGAAGCGGCGCCGTGCAGGGAATCGAGGACGCCGGTCGGCTGGTGCCAAAGGAGCAGGATCACGAAGATCGGCGCGGCGAGCGCGGTCAGCTTGAGCCAGTACTGGAAGGCCTGGACGAACGTGATCGACCGCATCCCACCGGCGGCGACGTTGATCACGACGATCACCGTGACGACCGCGGCCCCCACCTGTGGTGGTGCACCGGTCACGGTCTGGACGGCCAGACCCGCCCCCTGCAGTTGGGGCAGGAGGTAGAGCGTCCCGATACCGACCACGAGCCCGGCGCAGATGCGACGTACGGCGGCGGACTCGAAGCGGGTCTCGGCGAAGTCCGGCAACGTGTACGCGCCGGACCTGCGGAGCGGGGCGGCGACCAGGACCAGCAGCATCAGGTAGCCGACGGTGTAGCCGACCGAGAACCACAGCATGTCGGCGCCGTTCACCAGTACGAGTCCTGCGACGCCTAGGAACGACGCAGCGGATAGGTACTCGCCGCTAATCGCAGACGCGTTCCAGCGTGGTGAGACCGCACGGCTGGCGACGTAGAAGTCACTGGTGGTCCGTGAGATCCGTAGACCGAACAAGCCGATGCTGATCGTGGCCACGACCACCAGCCCGATCGCGGCCACGCTGAGCGCGGGAGACATCTACTGCCGTCCTACGAACTCGGTGAACTCTGCTTCGATCCGCTCGGCGTTGCGGACGTAGACGCGCGCGGCTGTGTACACCACGGGGTACACAAGGATGCCGAGGATCACCCAGGGGAGTGGCAGACCCAGCACGGACAGAGTGCGCGTAGGAGGGACCAGCCAGAACAGCAACGGGATGCTGCCGAGGACCAGCAGTACGCCGCCGATGACGGCCAGCGTCAGCCGCAGCTGTGACTGGATCAGCGACTGCATGTAGACCTGGCCGAGCCTTGTCTGCTCGTCGATCTCTCTGGTGCCTGTCGGGGTCAGTGGGCGGCGGGCTGCACTTGCTCGTGGGCTGGTGACGCGGACCCGTCGTGGTCCTTCCGGTGTGGTCATCGAGAGCGGACCAGGAGGTCGCGGAGCTCGCGGGTGTGCCGTCGGCTCACCGGGAGCCAGTCGTCACCGACCCGGACCGCACAGCGGCCGCCGTCCACCCGCATCTCGTCTACATGCTGCAGAGCGACCAGGGTGCTCCTGTGGATCCGGGTGAAGCCCGCGTCGCGCCAGCGCTCTTCCAGCGTGCTCAATGGGATCCGCACGAGGTGGGAGTTCTGGCCGGTGTGCAGGCGGGCGTAGTCGCCCTGGGCCTCGACGTACCGGACTGTGGAGCGCTGGACGAACCGGGTGATGCCGGCCAGCTCTACCGGGATCACCTCGTCGTCCGTCTCGTCAGGGGTCTGCAGGGCGGCCGGAGCGCCCTGCGTGACCACACGGCGTACCGCCTCCGCCAGCCGCTCTTGCCGGACCGGCTTCATCACGTAGTCGGTGGCCTCCAGGTCGAACGCCGCGACCGCGTGCTCGTCGTAAGCCGTCACGAACACGATCTGCGGCCGGCTGGCGAACTTGGACAGCACCCGCGCCAGGTCGATGCCGTCCAGACCGGGCATCTTGATGTCGCAGAACACCACGTCCAGGTCGGTCGCCTGCAGGATCTTCAACGCGTCCGGCCCGTTCGAGGCGGTCCGGATCTCGCCGATCCGGGGGTCCTGCCCGAGCAGGTACACCAGCTCGGCCAGCGCAGGCTCCTCGTCGTCCGCCACCAGCGCGCGCAGAGGAGTCTCGGCCATACGCGAACAGTAGCGGCCGGATTCGGCTCTACGACAGCATGTGGGGCGCGTGGCCGGCCTGATGGTCCCAGCGCAGCCGGCTCGCGCCGAAGCCCGCGGCGTGTACGCCGTCGTGGCCGCGCGGGCGCCGGCAGTAGTAGTACGGCGAGTACAGGTCCTTGCAGGAATCGTCGTGGCTCGTGTACGCGAACTCGAGGTCGAGCCGGCTGTCACTGGTCATGCAGCACCATTCCCGGAAGGACTCGCCCCGGCGGGAACGGGACGTGGCCCGCTCCCGCCGGGGCGTGCCGGTCTACTTGATCAGTCCGTGCGGATCGAGCACGTACTTGCGGGCCGCGCCGTGGTCGAACTCGGCGTACCCCGTGGGTGCCTCGTCCAGCGAGATGACGGTCGCGTTCACGTTCTTCGCGATCTGCGTCCGGTCGTGCAGGATCGCCTGCATCAGCTGGCGGTTGTACCGCATCACCGGGCACTGCCCGGTGGTGAACGCCAGCGACTTCGCCCAGCCGAGGCCGAGCCTGATCGACAGCGAACCGGTCTTCGCGGCCTCGTCACCGGCCCCGGGGTCACCGGTCACGTAGAGCCCCGGGATGCCGACCGCACCACCGGCCCGGGTGACGTCCATGACCGTGTTCAGCACGGTCGCCGGCCGCTCCGCCTGGGCGTCGCTGCCGTGGCCGTGGGCCTCGAAACCGACCGCGTCGATCGCGCAGTCCACCTCGGGTTCGCCGAGGATGTGCTCGATCTGGTCCTTCGGATCGCCCTGCGACACGTCGATCGTCTCGCAGCCGAAACTGCGGGCCTGGTCGAGTCGCTCCTTCTGCAGATCGGCGACGATGACGACCGCCGCGCCGAGCAGGAACGCGGCGGTGGCCGCCGCCAGACCGACCGGGCCGGCACCCGCGACGTACACCGTGGACCCGGTGCCGACGCCGGCCGTGACCGCGCCGTGGTAACCGGTCGGGAAGATGTCCGCCAGCATGGCCAGGTCGCGGATCTTCTCCAGCGCCTGCGCCTTGTCCGGGAACCGCAGCAGGTTCCAGTCGGCGTACGGCACCAGCGCGTACTCCGCCTGGCCGCCAACCCAGCCGCCCATGTCGACGTACCCGTACGCCGATCCCGGCCGGTCCGGATTCACGTTCAGGCAGACCCCGGTCTTGCCTTCCTTGCAGTTGACGCACCGCCCGCAGGCGATGTTGAAGGGTACCGACACCAGGTCGCCGACCTTGATGAACTCGACGTCCCGGCCGACCTCCACCACCTCACCGGTGATCTCGTGGCCGAGTGCGAGCCCCGGCGGCGCCGTCGTCCGGCCGCGGACCATGTGCTGGTCGCTGCCGCAGATGTTGGTCGCCACCACCTTCAGGATCGCGCCGTGCGGAATCTGCCGGCCGACGTTCGCGGGGTTGACCCCCGGTCCGTCCTTGAGTTCCAAGGCCGGGTAGTCGATGGTCTCGACCGCCACGGAGCCTGGTCCCTTGTAGATGACTGCCCTGTTCCCTGGCACGAGCGATGCTCCTCTCCAGGTTTCTCCACCCGCGGGACGGGTCGAGACGTACGCTGTCGCGGGCCGCGATCGCCATGGAAGAGAAGAGGCGATCCGGTCGTCGCCTGCCCCGGTCGAAGCCTCGGGGGATGCAGCCGACGCTAGTCCGTGGCACCGGAACCGTCAACGAAACAAGAGCTTCCTACGGCGAGGCGTGCACGCCCGAGGAGTACTTCGGGATCCTGAAAGTCACCTTGGTGCCGGCGTCCACCGCGGTCTCGACGATCAGGCCGTACGTGTCGCCGTACACCTGGCGCAACCGGGCGTCGACGTTGCCGAGGCCGACGGAGTCGCCGCTGGAGACGCCGGACAGGGCCGCCCGGATCACCTCCGGGTCGCTGCCGGCGCCGTCGTCCTCGACGCTGATCTCCGCCTCGTTGATCCGGTCCCGGGCGCGGATCGTGATGTTGCCGACCCCCGTCGTACCTTCCAGACCGTGCCGTACGGCGTTCTCCACCAGCGGCTGCACCACCAAGAACGGGATCACCACCGGCAGCACCTCAGGAGCGATCTGCAGCGACACCTTGAGCCGCTCACCGAAGCGGGCCTGTTCGAGCACCAGGTACCGCTCTACGTTGCGTAGCTCGTCCGCCAGCGTCGTGAACTCGCCTCCACGCCTTAACGCATACCTGGAGAAGTCAGCGAACTCCAGGAGGAGCTCACGCGCTCTCTCAGGGTCTGTGCGCACAAACGAGGCGATAGCCGCCAGGGCGTTGTAGATGAAGTGCGGGCTGATCTGAGCACGCAGCGCCCGCAGCTCGGCCTCCATCGCGCGTGTCCGTTCCTTGTTGAGCTCAGCGAGCTCCACCTGCCCCGAGACCCAGCGCGCGACCTCGTCTGTCGCTCTCACGAGCGCGGCTGACGTGTTGTTGCTGTACGCGACCAGCACCGCAACCACACGCTCCTCGGTGACGATCGGTGCGACCACCGCCGTACGGATCGGGCACTGTGGGTCGCCACAGGCCACGTCGTGTGCACCCAGTACGGCGGTACGCCCTGAGCGCAACGTCGGCGCGGACAGGTCCTTGGCGTCCCGGCGGTGGTTGCTCTCGTACGGGCCGCCGATGCCGTCCCACGCCAGTACGCCGGACGCGTCGCAGATCGCGATGGCCGCCGTACCCAGGAGGTCGCGAAGGTGGCGGCTGGCCTTACCGGCTGCGGCAGGTGTCAGGCCTTCGCGCAGGTGTGGACTGGCCAACGAGGCGGTATGCAGGGTCGCATACGTCGCCTTGTCGGCCGGGGTCCCGAAATGCTTCCGCCGGCGCGCGAACATGCCCTGACGGTAACCGCTCAGCCCTCCGCACGCGGCCTGAACGCCTCCAGCGCCTCCGTGTCGGAGTACGTGTGCAGCAGGTACTCCTCGACCCACTCGGTACGCCCTGGGTACGTCGACTCGCTGACGATCCGGTCTGCCGCCTTGACCGCGTCGATGGGCGTGTAGCGCAGTTGTACGCCGTTCTCGGACAAGAGCGCCCAAGTGGGACCAGGAGCGCCGTACGGCATCCCCACGCTGCCTGCGTTCACCACTTGCCGCCGGTCGACCTGCCGCGCGTACGGCATGTGCGTGTGCCCGCAGACAACGGTCCTGACCTCGTCCGGCAGTCCCGAGAACACCTGGGCCCACCGGGAGATCGGGCTGTCCACCAGCACCATCTCGATGTCGTCCCGAGGCGTGGCGTGGCAGAACAACACGTCCCCGATCGTCACGGTCAACGGCAGGCCTGCCAGCAGCTCCACCTGATCCGCCCGTACTTGCTCTGCCGCCCAAGGAGACACAGCGTCGGGCGGCTCCTCGTCGTACGTGCCCCGGGCCATCTCCACCAGCTCACGGTCCGCATTACCGCGCACCCACACCACGCGGTCGCCCAGGCCCGTCAACACGTCCAGCGTCTCCACAGGCATCGGCCCACTGGCAATATCCCCAGCCAGCACCACAAGATCGGCCCCCTGCACGTCCGGCTCGGCCAGCACGGCCTCCAGCGCAGGTAGCACCCCATGGACATCCGCAAGCACAGCAATCCGCTCCATGCCGCCAGTCTGCTGCCGAATGCACCACAGAAGCGCTGGATTCGCTCAGGGCAGATCAGCCGGCCAGTCCGAAGTACTTCGCCGTCAGGACCTGCGTGGCCCGTTCACAGGCACCGGTGTCGATGGCACACCGAACCACCGCGGCCTTGGTGGTAGGCGCCATCTGGCCGCCTGACACGATCGCCAGCAACAGGAGGTGGTTGTCGTCCTCGGCCACCGTCCCCTCGAAACAGCCGCTCCACTGCCGGAGTACGGCCGAGGTCCGCGCGTTCAACGCGGTGACGATGTTGCTGCAGCCCTTGCCGTACGTCGGGACGCCGATCGCGACCGCTCCGTCCGGGGTGAACCCGGTGATCGCGTAATCGCAGGTCCGGAACCGGTTCTTGGCGCCGGCGGTTTCGACGACCGTGCTGCACTGACCGCCCTCGGCCAGCGGACGCGACGCGACCAGCTGCCCGTCGGACGAGATCGCCGTCGGTGCCGACGGAATCTTCGGTACCCGGACGCCGGCCGAGTCGCCGGGGGTCCAGGTGTAGAGCCGCGTGATGCTCTCCGAGCCCTTGACCGACGCCTGGTAGTAGACCTTGCCGTTGGCGTACGCCAACGGACTGATGCTCCGGACGGCCGGGAGGTCCACGGACTCCACGGTCCCGCCCCGTTCCAGGTACAGCGTGCCGCCGTACGTCATCTCGTGGTTCACCAGCGGCGCCTCGGCCGCGTACACGGCCGCCGTGCCGTCCGGCGTGCCGACAACCTTGTAGATGCGCTTGGTGCGGCGGACGACCTGGCCGGCCGAGTCCAGCTTCAGCAGCTCGGCGTCGCCGTTGCCGGGCAGCGTGGCCGCCAACAGGCCGTCGTCCAGCCTTGCGACGTCCATGATCTGCGCGCTGCCCGGCACCTTCAGGGTCTGCCCGGCCCCGCCGCGTACCGACCGTTCGACGCGGTAGCTGTGCCGTGGATCGGCTCCTTGCGGCAGCTTGGCGACATCCAGTGCGAGCGGGCCGGTGGGCGTGGTCTTCGGTGCGGGGGACGCGGTCGCCTTCAAAGTCCCGACGAGTGGCGTCGCGTGCAGGGGAGAGTCGGCCCGAGGACCCTGCCGGTGCGCGGCGAGGCCGCCGGCAGCGACCGCGGCGGCTGTCGTGATCACCACCAGGGCGATCAGGCGGCCGACGGCGGGCCGCGTGGGCAGGGGTGTCACCTCAGGCGCCAATCTGCAGCTCGCCCTTCGCGGGAGGTGTGGCGAGCTCGCAGGCGCCGGTGGCGATGGTGCAGCGGACGATCGCGGCCGGGGTCCCTTCGCCGTTGTCGGCGAGCAGCAGGAGGTGCTGGTCGTCCTCCGGAACCGTCTGCCGGAAGACCCCGGCCCACTCGTGGATCAGGCCGCCGCTCTTGGCGTCCAGCGCGGCCGCGATGCCCTGGCCGTAGCCGTCCTCGTACTTCGGGCCGGCGATCACGGTGGCGGCGTCCGGGGTGAAGCCCGCGATGATGTAGTCGCAGGTGCGCCAGAGCCGCTTCCCGGCCGGCACGGTGAGCAGGCTGCTGCAGCTGTTCTGGCTCGCCTGCGTGGTGATCGAGCCGGCCGTTCCGGCGCTCGACACGGCCATCGCGGAGGGGATGGCCTTGAGCTCGGCGGCGTTCGAGCCACCGGGCGTCCACTCGTACAGCGTGGTGGTCCCGTTCTGTGTCGTCGACGCGTCGAAGTACACCTTGCCGTTCGCGTAGCCGCGCAGCATGGCGTTCCAGAGGCCGGGGACCTCGACCTTCTGGACGTTCTGGGTCTTGGCATCCTCGGAGTACACGGTCACGCCGCCGGCCGGTTCGCCCGTGGACTTCAGCTTGCTGCCCAGGTACGCCGCGGCCGTGCCGCCGTCGGTGGTGTAGATCTGGGTGACGTCGGGGGTGTGGCGGACGAGCTTGCCGTTGTCGTCGAAGGTCAGGAGCTCGTTGCCGGAGCCCTTCGTGACCACCGCGAGGGACGTGCTGCCGAGCCGGGCGACCTGCTGGATGTCCATGGTGCCGGGGATGGTCACGTCGTTGCCCGCGCCGCCGCGGATCGTGCGGCCGCTCAGGTACGTGACCTGCGGCGCCCGGCCCTGGGGGAGCTTCTTCAGGTCGATCTTGGTCGTCGGCCGGCTCGTGCTCGTGGGCGTGGCGGCGGTCTGCGACGGGGCCGCGGTCGGTTTCGGCGTACTGGCGGATGCCGTCGGGGTGCCGGCCGTCGTCGCCGCGGGGGTCGTCGCCGCGGGGGACGTCGACAGCGGGACCGCCGCCGAGGCGTCCGCGGTCCGCGGGCTCTGGCGATACGCGAGCGCTCCGCCGCCCGTCACGGCGGCCACGGCGACAGCTGCGACGAGGGCGGCCAGGTGGCCGTTCTGCACCCGCATTCGGCGATCTCCTTGCACGGTCATGGTCAGGTCACGGTCGGTACGGACCGTGCGGCGGACCACGGTCGGAGCGGGCCGTCAGCTCCCGCTACGGGGATTGTGACGCCCGGAAATGCCGCTTTGTTCACTCCCGCGAACGGGTCGCAGGTCGGATCGAGCATAATTGCGCCATGGACCAGCCTGACCGGATCGGCCGGTACTCCCTGGTCCGCCGGGTGGGTGCCGGAGGCTTCGCGACCGTCTGGCTGGCCCGGGACGAGCAGCTCGACGCCGAGGTGGCCGTCAAGATCCTCTCCGAGAACTGGGTGGAGGACGAGGACGTCCGGCGCCGCTTCCTGGCCGAGGGCCGGTTCCTGCGCCGGGTCGACTCGCTGTACGTGGTCGGCGTGCACGACATCGGCGAGGCCGCCGACGGCCGCCCGTTCATGGTGCTCACGTACGCCGACGGCGGCACGCTCGCGGACCGGATCAAGGCCGGCCCGCTCGAGTTCGGCGAGGCGGTCCGGGTCATCACCCAGGTCGGCCGCGGCCTCAAGCACCTGCACGCCCGCGGTGTCCTGCACCGGGACGTGAAGCCGGCCAACGTCCTGTTCCGCTCCGACCCGAACGGCGACCGCGCGATGCTGTCCGACCTCGGGCTGGGCAAGTCGCTGGCCGAGGTCTCCCGGATCACGCTGCCCGGCGGCACCCCCGCGTACGTCGCCCCCGAACAGGTGATGGGCGAGCGCCTCGACCACCGCGCCGACCTGTACTCGCTCGGCGCCGTCGCGTACGCCGCGTTCACCGGCCAGGCGCCGCACGGGGTCGCCACGCTCGGCGCGGTGATGCAGATCGAGAAGCCGCCGCCCTCGATGACCACCCTGCGCGCGGACATCCCGGACGCGATCGACGTCGTCGTACGGCGTGCTCTCGAGCCGGACCGGGATCAGCGCTGGCCGGACCTGGACAGCTTCCTCGACGCGCTGCGTGAGGCGCACAGCACCGGCAAGCTCCCGGCGCGGCTGGTGCCGGCCGCCGAGATGCCCGCGCCGACCGGGACGACCGCCCCGGTCGACCAGGCGACGGCCTTGTCCAACGCCAACGAGCGGACGGTCGCGGCGAAGCCGAAGCGCCGCCGGGCCGGGGTGATCACGGCCCTCGCCGCGGTGCTGCTGGCCGCGGGCGGTGGGTACGGCGGGTACGAGTACGTGCTGACCCGGCCGGTGAAGGTGACGGATCCGCCTTTCTCCGTGGAGGTTCCGCGGGCGTGGGGGCAGAAGGCGATCGACAACGGCTCGCAGTCGTTGCTGGTCAGCTCGGACACCCGCGCCTGGCAGAGCAACGCGAGCGTCGAGGGCGTCTTCGTCGGCCTGGTCCGGGCGAGTACGCTGCCGCGAACCGTCACTCCGCCCGACGGCTGCACCGTGAGCAGCGAGGACGTGCAGAGCAAGAGTGCGACCTTCCAGCTCACCTGCGGCGCCGGTCCGGCGGTCGTCGAGCAGTACCGGCAGCAGGGCGACGTACAGGTCCACGTCCAGGTCCGGGCGGGCGACCCGCAGACCCGGGCCGACGTACTGAACTCGGTGCAGTACAAGACGTCCTAGCCGGCGTCGGGAGCGCACGCCGTACGGTTGTCGCATGACCGATCTGTCAGCGGCGATCGACCGCGTTCTGCCCAGTGTCCGTGCCGACCTCGAGGACCTCATCCGGATCCCGTCGGTCAGTTACGAACCGGCCCGTGCGGCCGACGTCCAGCGGTCCGCCGAGGCGACCGCGGCGTTGTTCGAGGCCGAGGGGTTCACGGTCAAGATCGTCCGCGCCGGCGACGGTGCGCCGGCGGTGATCGCGAAGAAGGCGGCCCCGGCCGGGAAGCCGACCGTACTGCTCTACGCCCACCACGACGTGCAGCCGACCGGTCCGGTCGAGCAGTGGACCTCCGAGCCGTTCGAGCCGACCGAGCGCGACGACCGGCTGTACGGGCGTGGCGCCGCCGACGACAAGGCCGGGATCGCCGCGCATCTGGCCGCCGTACGGGCCTTCGGCAACGATCTGCCGGTGGGCGTGACCGTGTTCGTCGAGGGCGAGGAGGAGATCGGCTCGCCGACCCTGCTGCAGCTGCTCGACGAGTACGCCGACGAGCTCGCCGCGGACGCGATCGTGATCGCCGACTCCGGCAACTGGGAGGTCGGTACGCCGGCGCTGACCGTCTCGCTGCGCGGGCTGGTCGAGTCGTACGTCGAGGTTCGAACGCTTGATCACGCCGTCCACTCCGGGCTCTTCGGCGGCCCGATCCCGGACGCGCTGTCCGCGCTGTGCCGGCTGCTGGCCACGCTGCACGACGACAAGGGAGACGTCGCGGTCGACGGGCTGCACGCGTCCCGGGCCGCGGACGTCGTCTACCCGGAGGACCGGTTGCGGGCCGAGTCGTCCGTACTCGACTCCGTCCGGCTGACCGGTTCGGGTTCGCTCGTCGACCGGCTGTGGACGCGGCCCGCGGTCGCCGTGGTCGGCATCGACGCGCCGTCGGTGGCGGAGGCGAGCAACACGCTGGTACCGGTCGCACGGGCCAAGGTCAGCCTGCGGGTCGCACCCGGCGACGACGCGGTCAAGGCGAGTGCCGCGTTGCGTGACCACCTGGAGAACCACGCGCCGTGGGGTGCACAGGTCACCGTGACCGAGGGGCAGACCGGCCAGCCGTGCAGCGTGAACGCCCGCGGCGCCGGGTACGAAGCGGCGCGTTCGGCCTTCCAGGAGGCCTGGGGCGTGGAGCCGGTGGACATGGGCATGGGCGGCTCGATCCCGTTCATCGCGGAGTTCCAGCAGGCCTTCCCGGCGGCCACCGTCCTGGTCACCGGCGTCGAGGATCCGGACACCCGCGCCCACGGCATCGACGAGGGCCTGCACCTCGCCGAATTCCGCAAGGTCTGCCTCGCCGAGGCCCTGTTGTTGCAGAACCTCGCAAACCAAGCGTGACCGGGCTTTCCGGCGACCCAGTGTTTGGCATAGGTTTCGGCGAGTGAAGATCGCAGTCGTACGGGAGACCAGGCCGGCCGAGCGCCGGGTCGCGCTGGTGCCGGAACAAGTCGCGAAACTGATCGAGCTCGGCTACGAGGTCGCGGTCGAGCCGGCCGCCGGTGAACGCGCCCTGTTCTCCGACGACCAGTACCGCGAGGCAGGAGCCGAGGTTGCCTGGGGCGCCGATCATGCCGCCACCGTCGTCGCCTCCGTACAGCCGCTGGAACGCGAACGCCTGCAGCGGCTGCACGCCGGTACGGCGCTGATGTCGTTCCTGCCGACGAACCCGCCGGATGTGGTCCGCACCGCAACGCGGGCCAAGCTGACGGCGTTCGCGATGGAGCTGATCCCGCGGATCTCCCGGGCCCAGTCCATGGACGCGCTGTCCTCGCAGGCACTGGTCGCCGGGTACCGGGCCGCGATCGTCGCCGCCGAACGGCTGCCGCGGTTCTTCCCGCTGAACATGACCGCGGCCGGCACCGTCCCGCCGGCCCAGGTCCTGGTCCTCGGCGCGGGCGTCGCCGGCCTGCAGGCGATCGCCACCTGCAAGCGCCTCGGCGCGGTGGTGAAGGCGTACGACGTCCGGACCGCCGCCGCCGAGGAGATCGCATCGATGGGCGCGGTACCGGTCGAGCTCGAGCTGGGGACGCTCGACGGCGCCGGCGGGTACGCCCGCGAGATGACCCCGGAACGCGCGCAGCTCCAGCGCGAACTGCTCACGCCGTACGTCGCCGCCGCCGACGCGCTGATCACCACCGCCGCGGTACCGGGCCGGACCGCGCCGCTGCTGGTCACGCGTTCGATGGTCGAGCAGATGAAGCCGGGATCGGTCGTCGTCGACCTCGCCTCGGAGCAGGGCGGCAACGTCGAGGGCTCGGTCGCCGGTACCGAACTGGCGATCGGCGACGCACTGGTCTGGGGCGGCGCGAACGTACCGTCGCAGATGGCCGGCCCGGCGTCCCGGCTGTACGGCCAGAACATCGCGAACCTGATCCGGCTGATGACCCGGAACGCCGCCTTCGACCCGGACTTCGACGACGAGATCGTCCGCGGCTGCTGCGTGACCCACGACGGCGCCGTACTGCACGAGCCGACCCGTGCCCTCCTGGAAGGACCCCAGGCATGAGTGAATCGATTGCGCTGCTGACGATCTTCGTCCTCGCGGCCTTCGTCGGCGTGGAGGTGATCAGCAAGGTCTCCTCCACGTTGCACACCCCGCTGATGTCCGGAGCGAACGCCATCCACGGCGTCATTCTGGTCGGCGCCATCATCGTCACCGGCGCCACCGACTCGACGATCGTGATGATCGTCGGGCTGCTGGCCGTCGTACTGGCGACGGTGAACATGGTCGGTGGCTTCGTGGTCACCGACCGGATGCTGGAGATGTTCAAAGGTCCGGGGGCTCGCAAGAAGGAGCTGCACAAGTGATCCCCACCTGGGCCCAGATCGGCTATCTGGTCTCCGCGGTCTGCTTCATCGTCGCGCTGAAGGCACTGTCGTCGCCGCGCAGCGCGCGGACCGGCAACCTGATCGGCGCCGGCGGTGCCGTGCTCGCGGTGCTGATCACGTTCGCCGCCTACAAGCCGAACCACCTGGCACCGATCCTGATCGCGCTGATCATCGGCACCATCGGTGGTGTGATCGGCTCGCGGCGCGTGCAGATGACGCAGATGCCGCAGCTCGTTGCCCTGTTCAACGGTGTCGGCGGCGGCGCGGCCGCGCTGGTGGCGCTGCTCGAGCTCGGTGAGGTCCGCTCCGGCGCGACCGTGGCGGCGATCGCCACCGCGTTCACGATCCTGGTCGGGGCGATCAGCTTCGCCGGCTCGGTGGTCACGTTCGCCAAGCTGCAGGAGCTGATGACGACCCGGCCGGTGACGTTCCCCGGGCTGCCGGTGCTGTTCGTCGCGTCGCTGATCGGCGGCGTCGCGCTCGGCGTCTGGCTGGTGTCGGACCCGCGCGTGTGGGTCGGCGTACTGCTCTGCCTGGTCGGTCTCGCGATCGGCGTGATGCTGGTGCTGCCGGTCGGCGGTGCCGACGTACCGATCGTCATCTCG
>NZ_DASRVN010000596.1:0-2095 GCF_035655035.1 Kribbella sp.
CCGCGGGACGTTGTCCAGCTCGGTCAGCCCGAGCGACTGCGCCAGCCGCCGGGCCGGGTCGATCGTCAGTACGACGACCTTCCGCCCGCGCTCGGCCGCCCGCAGCCCGAGCGCGGCCGCCGTGGTGGTCTTGCCGACCCCACCCGCGCCGCAGGTGACCACGATCCGGGTCCCGGGGTCGTCGATCAGCTGGTCCAGATCGAGGTCGCTCATCGGACCGGCTCCCCGGTCGCTCGGCTCGTCGCGCTCATGCCCGCAGCTCCTCGGCCAGGTCGAACAGGGCGCCGTGGTCGATTCCCTCCGGCAGCAGCTCCAGCTCGGTCACCTTCTTGCCCAGGGCATCGATCCGGTCGCGGTTCTCGCGTTCCAGCCCGACCCGTACGGCGTGGTCGTGGGCCTCGGCCGCGAGCGTCCGGACCAGGCCGTCGCCGACCGTCAGGCCGGCCGCCTTGAGTCCGCGGGTCAGCTCGGCGGCGGGCAGTTTCTCCTTCACGGCAAGGGCCAGCGCGTCGTCGTCGAGCGGGCTGTTCCGGACCATGTTCACCACGATCGACCCGATCCGCAGGTCCAGCTTCTCCAGCTGGTCGACCGCGTCGAGCGTCTCCTGGACCGGCATCTCCTCGAGCAGCGTGACCAGGTGGATCCGGGTGACGTCCGAGCGCAGCATGCCCATGATCGCGTCCGCCTGGTTCCGGATCGGGCCGACCTTGGCGAGACCGGCGACCTCGTGGTTCACGTTCAGGAACCGCCCGATCCGCCCGGTCGGCGGCGCGTCCAGCACGACCGCGTCGTACGCGAGCTTCCCGTGCGCCTTGCGGCGGGTCGCCTCGTACACCTTGCCGGTCAGCAGTACGTCGCGCAGCCCCGGGGCGATCGTGGTGACGAAGTCGATCGCCCCGACCTTCTCCAGCGCCTTCCCGGCGCGGCCGAGGTGGTAGTACATGTCGAGGTATTCGAGCAGCGCGGCCTCGGCGTCCACGGCCAGCGCGAACACCTCGCCGCCGCCGGGGCCCTGCGCGATGCGGCGTTCGACGTACGGCAGGGGAGGGACGTCGAAGAGCTGAGCGAGGCCCTGGCGGCCCTCCACCTCGCAGAGCAGCACCCGCTTGCCCTCCTCGGCCAGGGCCAGGGCCATGGCGGCCGCAACGGTTGTCTTCCCGGTGCCCCCCTTGCCGGTGACCACGTGCAGTCGCGCCATAGGTCCCAGGGTAGGACGTGGCCCACACCACACTCCCGCGGCGCCCGTTAGAGTCCCCTGTTATGAAGAAGTTCGAGTACTTCACCGCGCCGCTGCTGGTCCACTCGACCAAGGAGATCCTGGACAACTTCGGCCAGGACGGCTGGGAGCTGGTCCAGGTCGTACCGGGCCTGAACCCGGAGAACCTGGTCGCGTACTTCAAGCGGGAGATCGAGGACAAGTGAGCCACCCGGAAGAGAAGCTGGCCGAGCTCGGCCTCAAGCTGCCCGAGGTGGCCAAGCCGGTCGCCGCGTATGTCCCGGCCGTCCGGACCGGCAACCTCGTCTACACGTCCGGCCAGCTGCCGCTGCGCGAGGGCACGCTGATCGCCACCGGCAAGGTCGGCGACGCCGTCACGCCCGAGGTGGCCAGCGAATGCGCGCAGCAGTGCGCGCTGAACGCGCTTGCCGCGGTCAAGGCGGAGATCGGTGACCTGGCGGGAGTGAAGCGGATCGTCAAGGCGGTCGCGTTCATCGCCTCCACCCCCGACTTCACCGGCCAGCCGCAGGTCGCCAACGGCGCCTCCGAACTCTTCGGCCAGGTCTTCGCCGAAGCCGGCGCCCACGCCCGCAGCGCGGTCGGCGTCCCGGTCCTCCCCCTCGACGCCCCCGTCGAGGTCGAACTGATCGTCGAGGTCGGCTGACCGCTCGTGCGGGATCTGAGCTCGCAGCTGATGACCGGCCGGATGGCCGAGGTCGCCCTCGAGTACCTCCAAGGCGCCCGTACGCCGGCCTCCGCCCGCCCCGCGGCCACCGTGATCCTCGTGCGGGATGCCCCGCTGGAGGTCTACCTGCTGCGCAGGCAGCGGACGATGGCGTTCGCGGCGGGGATGACGGTGTTTCCGGGTGGGCGGGTCGA
>NZ_DASRVN010000597.1:0-12802 GCF_035655035.1 Kribbella sp.
TAGCAGCGAACCAGATCAAGAGACCAGCACCCGTCCGACCCCGGCGAACGCGATCGGCGAGGAGCGGATCCTGGACGCGGCGTACGAGCTGCTGCTCGCGATCGGGATGCGCCGGATGACGATGGCCGACATCGCCCGGCACGCCGAGGTCTCCCGCGCGACCCTGTACCGGCGCTGGCCGAACGTCCAGGCCGTGGTCGCCGCGCTGATGACCCGGGAGTGGACGATCGCGCTGGTGTCCGCGTTCCAGCCGGACGCCGCCGACGGCCGCGCGCGCCTGGTCGAGGGCGTCGTCGAGGTGGTCGCGAAGACCCGCGTGCACCCGCTGATGCGCAAGATCATCGAGCTCGACCCGGAGTTCCTCACGCCGTACCTGCTGGAGCGCCGCGGCAGCAGCACGGTCGCGCACCTGGCCCTGGTCGAGGAGGGCCTCCGCCAAGGACAGGCCGACGGTTCGATCCGCGCCGGCGACCCGGTCTGGCTGGCCCGGCAGATCATCCTCGTCTCGCTGGCGTCGGCCGTCTCCGGTCCGGTGATGGCCGAGAAGGACGAGTACACGAAGCTGGACGAGGAGCTCCGCGTGATGCTGACGAGGTACCTGATGCCATGAGCACCTTCGGCAACGCGAGCCTGAACGCGGCCCGCCGTACCCGTGAGCTCGAGACGCTCACCGCGGTCGACGTGCTCGTGATCGGTGGTGGTGTGACCGGTGCCGGCGTGGCGCTGGATGCGGCCGCGCGTGGGTTGAGCGTTGCTCTGGTGGAGAAGCACGACCTGGCGTTCGGCACCAGTCGGTGGAGTTCGAAGCTCGTGCACGGCGGGCTGCGGTACCTCGCGTCCGGGCACGTCGGGATCGCGTACGAGAGTGCCGTCGAGCGCGGGATCCTGATGAAGACGACCGCCCCGCACCTCGTGCACCCGGTCCCGCAGATCGCGCCGTGGTTGCCGCAGGCAAAGTTCGCGCAGGCGGCCCTGCTGCGCTCGGCGTTCCTCGGCGGTGACGTACTGCGGACGTTCGCGCGGACCAGCGACGACTACCTCCCGCACTCGCGCCGGGTGTCGTCGGCCGAGCTCCTGCGCTACGCCCCGACGCTCCGTCCGGAAGGGATGCGCGGCGGGTTCCTCACCTGGGACGGACAGTTGTACGACGACGCCCGCCTGGTGGTCGCGATCGCCCGGACCGCGGCGCAGTACGGCGCCCGCATCCTGACCCACGTGGCCGCGACCGAGGTCACCGGGCACGGCGCGGTCCTGGTCGACCAACTGACCGGCGGCAGGCTCTCGGTGGACGCGCGGATCGTGATCAACGCGACCGGTATCTGGGCCGATCAAGTTGCCTCCGGCATCAAGCTCCGTCCGAGCCGCGGCACGCACCTGGTGCTGCCGCAGTCCGTGTTCGGCGGCCTGTCCGCGGTCCTCACCGTGCCGGTCCCTGGCGAGCTGCGCCGGGTGGTGATGGCGATCCCGGCGCCGGACGACCGGGTGTACGTCGGGCTCACCGACGAGGACGCGCCCGGCCCGGTGAGCGACGTACCGCAGGCGACCGACGCGGAGATCGACTTCCTGCTGGACACGATCAGTGCGGCCGTCCAGGAGCCGGTGACCCGCGCGGACCTGATCGGCACGTACGCCGGCCTGCGCCCGCTGCTCGACACCGGCCGGCACAGCGGTACGGCGGACATCTCCCGCCGGCATGCGGTGATCACCAGCGACGACGGCGTGGTCACGATCGTCGGCGGCAAGCTCACGACGTACCGCCGGATGGCCGAGGACGTCCTCGACACCGCGCTCGACCAGTCGGACGTCGACGTACTGCGGCGTTGTGAGACGCACCGGATCCCGCTGGTAGGTGCGGCCGATCGCGTCCACCTTGCCGCGGTCCGGGCTCCGGCGCGGTTCGTCCAGCGCTACGGCGTGGAGGCGCCGCAGGTGATCGACGGGCCGCCCGAGTTGCGGCAGCCGATCGCGCCGGGGCTGCGGACGACGTACGCCGAGCTGCGGTTCGCGATCCGGCACGAGGGAGCGCTGACCGAGGACGACGTACTCGACCGGCGGACCCGGATCGGGCTGTCGGCGGCGGACCGTGAGCTGGCGCTGCCCGCGGTGCGGGAGGCGTTCGCCGCGGTCTGAAACGGGCGTGGGTTAACTTGGCTGCGGGGAGGTGGAAGGGTGACGCAGCCTTATCCAGGGCCGGGTCCGTACCAGCCGGGTCCGGGGCAGTTCCAGCCTGGGCCGTATCAGCCGGTGCCGTACCAGCCGGTGCTGCCGCAGTTCCGGCCGTTGCGGACGGTCGCGATCGCCAGCATGGTGCTGATGGGGCTGACCGTGGTCGCCGCGGTGGTCCAGTGCGTGCTGCTCTGGCGGTCGTACGACCAGGTCAAGCGGCTGGTGTACGGACTGCTCTCGGACGCGGAGATCGAGCGCGGCGCCCGGTCGATCGCCGGCACCGGGCCGTTCCTGGACCTGATCGGCTACCTGCTGATCGGGACGGCGATCGCGTTCCTGCTCTGGCTGTGGCGTGCTCGCGACAACGCCGACTTCCTGAATTCACCGTTCGCACCGCAGCCGATGGTGCCGGAGCACTACCTGCACCGCCGCGCGCCCGGGTGGGTGATCGGCTCGTGGTTCTGTCCGATCGTTCAGTTCTGGTACCCGTTCCAGATCGTCGACGACGTCGTCCGGGCCAGCAAGCCGCCCGCGCAACCGGACGGCCGGATCCGTACCCTGCTGTACGGCTGGTGGGCGACCTGGACCGGCTTCTGGGTGATCGTGGTCGGCGGCGGATCGGTCGCGGTGGTGGAGTTCATCGTCTGGATCGTGCGTCTCGTCCAGGCAACCGACAACGGCACCGGCGGGTATGTCGACATCTACGACCTGCAGGACTTCATGGTGCACGTCGCGCTGGCCGTGGACATCGGGTTCACGGTCGCCACGGCGCTGCTGATCGTGGCGGGTGTCGCGATGGCCCTGCTGATGCGCCAGATCGGCGACTGGCAGCAGGAGCGGATGGAGCTGACGCCGGCCCAGGGTCCTGTGCAGCCGCCGCTCACCCCGCAGTACGCGCCCCGGCCGCAGCACCCCGGCCCGGGCTTCCCGACCTACGGACGCTGAAGCAGCACCACGCTCGCGTCGTCGTACTGCTTCCACCGGTCCGTCGAGGTGGCGTCGTACTCCCGCACCCGGTCGATCAGCTCCCGCGGGCCTGCAGTCGTGAGTACGTCGATCAGCTCGTCCCACGTGTGCCCATAGCACTCGGTGAAGCGGGACGCGCCGTCGGAGAGGATCGCGATCACGTCCACGTCGGCCCGGTCGGTCCGACCGGTGATCGCCTCGTACGCCGCCTGGGGATCGGTACTCGCGGCCCAGAAACCGCCCGGCCGGTTGCGTAACCGGCGGACCGCCTCGAGGGTCCGTTCCGGGAGCTGCTCGACCCGGTCGTCGCTGTGGACGGTGATCTCGCCGTCGGCGGACCGCATCACGACAGGCGAGTCGGCCAGGACCAGGTGCTCGACGTGGTCCGGGTGCAGGCGGACGATCGACACCGTCGAGGACGGACTGTCCGGATTGCTGACGTCGCAGGTGTCCGCGTGGGCCGCCCGGACCGCGGCGATCGCCTCGGCGAGCTGGTCGGGCAGCGGCGCGGCCGACTGCGCGAGCAGCGCCGGCGCCAACTGGATCGCGAGCTGCTTCACCAGCCACGGGACGTCGTGCTGGCAGCCCGAGTCGACCCCCTGTGGGGCGGTGGCGCCATCGAGGACGAGCGCGAAGTCGGGTCCGGTCAGGACGAGATCTTCGTTGACGGCAGGTGGTCGCCGATCCGGCGCGGCCTCACTGAGCGAGCGAATCTGCACGGAGCTAGTCTGACTGAGCCCAACTGTCCGCGAGGGACTGCTCGACTGTGATCTTGGGCGACCAGCCGAGCTGCTCGCCGATCAGCGTGCTGTCGGCCTGCTGCCACGGCGCACCGAGCAGGGTCTCCTGACCGGCCTCGTCGAGGATCGTCGCCGCCAGGCCGCTGAGTTCGAAGAGCTGCCCGGCGACGTCCCGCGCGAGGGTCGCTCGGCCGGTGCCGACGTTCAGCAGCGGGGGCAGGTGCCCGTCCGCGAGCGCGACCGCGAGCACCGCCTCGGCCACGTCCCGCACGTCCACGAAGTCGCGCCAGACGTCCAGCGCGCCGACCTCGATCAGCTGCCGCGTCCGCAGGTCCCGGATCACCCGGCCGGTGAGCGTACTGTCCGGCGCCCCCGGCCCGATGACGTCGAAGATCCGCAGTACGACGGCATCGGCGCCGGCCCGTTGCGCCCGGAGTACGAGCTCGGAGCCGGCCAGCTTGGTGATCCCGTACGGACCGAGCGGGTGCGGCGCGCTGTCCTCGGACATGCTCGTGCCGTGGGCGGCCCCGCCGTACTCCGCCGCGGAGCCGAGCTGGACGAACCGCGCGTGGCCGGCGTTGTCGCGCGCCGACGCGAGCAGCGCCTCGACGGCGATCACGTTCGCCCGGACCAGCTCGGCCGGCGCACCGAACGTGGCGCCGACCGCGTTGATGATCACGGTCGGCTTGTACATCCCGATCTGGGTGTCCAGCGCGTACGGGTGCATCTCGGTCAGGTCACAGCGCCGGTACGGCTCGCTCCGGGTCCGGCTCAGCCCGCGGTACTCGATCCCCCGATCGGCGAGCAGCGCGCAGATCCTGGCGCCGAGAAAACCTCCCGCGCCGAACACCATCACCCGCTCAGTTCCGGTCACCTCTCCATCGTGCGGCCCGTATTTGTCGGTCCGCCTACCGTTCTCCTGCCTTAGCGTCACAACTCTGTCCGTACGACGTGGCAGTGTTCAGGTATGGCTGATCGTGTGGACGGGCGTCCGGCGGTACCGACCGAGTCGACGATCCGGGACTGGGACGACGCGGATCCGTCCGGCCAGACGTACCGGCGGGTGCTGTTCATCGACTCGGACCTGACCGAGGTGGAGAACCGCGGCGGGGTGTTCGAGGAGTGCACGTTCCGCGGGGTCCGGTTCAACGCGTCGACACACACCGACGCCGCGTTCGTGAACTGCACCTTCGTCCGCTGCTCGCTGTTCGACACGACGTTCACCCGGTGCAAGTTCATCGGCAGCTTCTTCGACGACTGCGCGCACAGCCTGATGAAGGTGTCCGGCGGCGACTGGTCGTTCACCGGCCTGCCGGGGGCGGACCTGAAGGGCGCCGAGTTCACCGGGGCGAAGCTGCGCGAGGCCGACCTGACCGGTGTCCGGGCGCCGAAGGCGGTGCTCCGGGACCTCGACCTGTCCGGTGCGATGCTGCAGAAGGCCGACTTCAGCGGCGCCGACCTGCGCGGATCGGACCTGTCGACCCTCGATCCGCTGACCGTCACCCTCAAGGGCGCCCGGATCGACATCACGCAGGCGATGGTGGTCGCGGCCGCCCTGGGACTCGACGTACGGCCGTGACCTGTGGATATCCCCAGGTAGTCACGCGGCCATCCACGGTCCCATCCACAACCTGTGGATAACTATCCGGATAACTGTGTATTCGTTCTGTGATATCTCGCGGCCGCGTTACGACGCGTCGGCGCCACCAGCGTCCCGCGCCGATGCCGGGCCGGCGGTCTGGACCGTACGACGAGCAGCCCGGTGTGCTCGACGACGTACGGCGCGGTGACCAGGCGGCGTCCGCGGCTCGCCGTCAGCAACCCGTGGGCGACCGTCTGCACGGCCGCCGCGAGGCCGACGCCGCAGATGGAGCCGAGCGAGTTCGTCATCACGTCGTGCAACTGACAGGTACGGCCCAGCGACGGCACCAGCGACTGGATCGCCTCGATCGCCGCCGACAGCCCGATCCCGGCGGCGATCGCGTCCACGCGGCGGCCGCCGGCCAGCGTCAGCATGCCGGTGAACGGGACGAAGAGCAGGACGTTGAGCGGCGCCTGGATCGAGGTCAGACCACCGATCCCTTCGAGCCGGGCGCCGCACAGCCCGACCGGGCCGTAGCGCAACGGCGTCGGGCTGAGCGTCGCCGCGACCACCAGCGCGAACGCGGCCGGCAGGCAGAACGCGGCCAGCCGTTGAATCAGGTCGCCACGGCGGCGAAACGAGGAGAAGGCGATCGGCAGCGTCATGCCGGTCAGTACGAGCCAGGTGTCCAACAGGTGTGGGATACCGCGATAAGTCTCGAGCACGCGTCTGGTCCTCCGTCGTCGACCGGCTGACTCGAACCCTTCTCGACTTCCAGGAACGACCATCCGCCGAGCGCTCGCGCCGCCGCCAGGGCTGCCCGGACATCTGGACGCAGCCGCAACCAGCCCGTGACACTCCGTGACATGCCGTGCACAAACTGACACGGAAGGAAGGTGCTCAGGGCAACGATCATGTGCCAGCGGCGGACCGGTGGAGAGCGCCGGTCAACCGATCGGTGGAGCCGGGTAGGACCGCCCGGGCGATGTGCCGGACCGGGTCCGAACGGGACATTCGTAGTACCGAAAAGAACCCCGAAAGGACCCACCGAGATGACTACTCCCGCGAACGTCGGACACCCGCGCAGCGCCTCCGCGTTGCGGAGCGTGCAACTGCTGGTGACCGGCTACGTCGCGATCAGCGTGCTCACGCTGGTCGCCATCATCGCCCTCCGGAACCACAGCAGCGTCGTCAACGCCGCCGTCTGGGTCCGCGGCACGATCGTCGTCGGCAGCTCGCTGCTGACCTTCCTCTTCGCTCGCAGTGCGGCCAAGGGCTCCCACCGGGGGTACCTGCGGCTCCGGATCGTGTCGGCCGTGATGCTGGTCGCGATCGCCGTGATCATCGCACTGCCCGGCACCTTCCCACTGTGGATGAAGGGCGAGCAGGCGGTCTGCGGGCTGCTCCTGCTCGGCGTGACACTCGTGGTGAACAGCAAGCACCTCCGCTCGGTGTTCACTAAGTGACATGAGTGATCGGGTGTGGCCGATTCGGCTGACGGTGGTGCCGTATGTGTTCCTCGCGTGCCTCATCGCCGTCACCATCCTGATCAAGCGCGACCAGCCCAGGTCCCTCACCGTGGACCTGGTGCTGTGCGCGCTGGTCGCGTTGTGGACGCTCGTCATGTTCACGCTCCGCCCGGCCAAGCGGACCGATCAGCGCTGGATCGGCGTCTTCATCGCCGGGTACGTCCTGCTCCTGGCCGTGCTGGTGGTGCGGGACCCGTGGTTCGGCTTCCTCACCCCGGCCGGCTACTTCTACACGTTCATCCTGCTGCCGTGGCCGATCGAGCTGGTCGGGGTCGGCAGCGTCGCGGTCGTCGCCGGCTACGCCCAGGCGTACGCGATCCCGAAGTCGGACGTCTTCGGCCTGCTCGGCACGGCGGCCGTGATCGGCGTGAACGTGGTCGGGATGTGCCTCGCGTCCTGGCTCGGCCGGCGCGGCGAGGTGCTGAGCCAGCAGCGCAAGGACGCGGTCGACGCCCTGACCGAGACCAACCTCCGGCTCGAGGCCACGCTCGCGGAGAACGCCGTACTGCACGAGCAGCTGGTGACCCAGGCGCGGGAGGCCGGGGTGATCGACGAGCGGCAGCGGATGGCCCGGGAGATCCACGACACCCTCGCGCAGGGACTGACCGGGATCGTCGCCCAGCTCCAGGCGGCGGAGACCGCGGCCGACTGGCGGCGGTACGTGACCACCGCGATCGGGCTCGCCCGCGAGAGCCTGACCGAGGCCCGGCGCTCGGTGCACGCGCTGCGTCCGCAGCCGCTGCAGTCGGCGACGCTGGGCGAGGCGATCGAGGACGTCGTACGGCGGTGGTCCGCGCTGCACGGTGTCGACGTACAACTGACCACTACCGGCACGCAGCGGGTGATGACACCCGAGGCAGAGTCGACCCTGCTCCGCGCGACTCAGGAGGCGCTGGCGAACGTGGCGAAGTATGCACAGGCGACCCGGGTGGGTGTGACGCTGTCCTACATGGAGAAGAAGGTCGCGTTGGACGTACGGGACGACGGCGCCGGGTTCGATCCGGCGCGGCGGCGGCCGGCGTCGGAAGCCGGCGGGTTCGGGCTGGTCGCGATGCGGCAGCGGGTCGAGGCGCTGAACGGGACGCTGGAGATCGAGTCCGAGCCGGGCTTCGGTACGGCGATCTCGGCGACCGTGCCGTTGACCGGAGCCGGCGCGTGATCCGGCTGCTGATCGCCGACGACCACCCGATCGTCCGCGACGGGCTGAGCGGGATGTTCGCGGCCGAGCCCGAGTTCGAGGTGGTCGGTCAGGCGGGCGACGGCGCGGAGGCGATCCGGCTGGCCGAGGCGCTGCAGCCGGACGTGATCCTGATGGACCTGCAGATGCCCGGCATGAACGGCCTGGACGCGATCAGCGAGCTCGCCGAGCGCGGCGTACGGTCGCGGGTCCTGGTACTGACGACGTACGACACCGACGGGTACGTCGTACCCGCGATCGAGGCCGGTGCCACCGGGTACCTGCTCAAGGACGCGCCGCGGGACGAGCTGCTGCGTGCCGTGCGGTCCGCCGCCGAGGGCCGCTCGGTGCTCGCGCCGTCGGTGGCGAACACGCTGATGAACCACGTCCGCGCGCCGCGGGCGCCGGAGCTGCTGCTGAGCCCGCGCGAGCTCGAGGTCTTGCAGTTGGTTGCCGGTGGCAACACCAATCGTGAGGCCGCCCGGCACCTGTTCATCAGCGAGGCGACGGTGAAGACGCACCTGCTGAACATCTACGCCAAGCTCGACGTCTCCGACCGCGCGGCCGCCGTCGCCGAGGCGTACAACCGCGGCCTGCTCAAACCGAGCTGAGGCGGTACTCGCTGTCGCGGCGATCGGTGACGAACATGTACCCGGGCGCGTGCGTGATCGCGTACGGCGGGCGGGACGCCATCAACGCCGCCTGCGGGGTCACGCCACACGCCCAGAACACCGGTACGTCGCCGTCCGCCGCGTCGACCGGATCCCCGAAGTCCGGGCGC
This sequence comes from Kribbella sp., assembly GCF_035655035.1. Taxonomy (GTDB): domain Bacteria; phylum Actinomycetota; class Actinomycetes; order Propionibacteriales; family Kribbellaceae; genus Kribbella. Next base: position 8,942 of record NZ_DASRVN010000597.1, read on the forward strand.
CCGAGGTCGGCGATCCCGAGCCCGGCCGGATCCCCGATGTGCACCGGAGCGCCGTGCACGGCCGGCATCGCGCCGGTGATCCGTACCGCGTCGTCGACCCGGTCGGCGGGGAGCTGCCGCATCGAGACCACCAACGGGCCGTGCAGCCGGCCGGCCGGTTCGCACTCGCGGTCGGTCCGGTACATCGCGACGTTCCGCCCCTGCTCGACGTGCCGCAGCGGGATGCCCTCGGACGCCAGCGCGGACTCGAACGTGAAGCTGCAGCCGAGCGAGAACGCGACCAGGTCGTCCCACCAGAACTCGGTCGCGTCCGGCACCTCGGCGGCCAGTTCGCCGTCGCGCCAGATCCGGTAGAGCGGGATGTCGGTGCGCAGGTCCGCGCCGGACGCCAGTCGCGTCGTCGGGTCTCCTGGATCGCTGACGTCGAGGACCGGGCACGCCTGCGGGTTGCGCGTGCAGAACAGCAACACGTCGTACGCCCAGTCGGCGGGGACGGCGATCAGGTTCGTCTGCGTGTATCCGCCGGCCCAGCCGGTGGTCGGCACGCTGCAGTCATCCCGGAACAAGGACCGCGCCTGCGCCGCGGTGAGCGTTGCGATCGTCATGAGACCCCCTTCTCGGGTGATCTCACTCACAATAGAGATTGTTCAACAATACGACAAGGGTTAGATGACGAGCTCGTGGATCCATTCGGCCGGAGCCTGGGTGTGCAGCCGCCAGTAGTGGTTCGCGATGTCGTCCGGATCCCAGGAACTGCCCGGCGCGACGCCACCGCTGACGGTGACGCTCGCCGCGTGAACACCCGCGGCGCCGTACTGCTGGTCGAGCAGCGTCACGAGCGTGCGAACCCCGGCCTTGCCGATGGACAGGCTGGCGTAGGCGGCCTTCGGGACCGGCATCCCACCGGTGATCAGGAACGATCCACTGCCGCGCTCGGCCATCGCCGGGAGGAGATGCGCGGCGGCGGTGATCGCGCCGACCACGTTCACCGCCCAGGCGTCCAGGTGCTGCCGCGCGGTCAGCTCGCCGATCCGGTCCGGCTGGATGAGCGCGGCGTTGTAGACGACCACCTCAGGCACGCCGTACGCGTCGACGACTCGATCGAGCGCCGCTCGCAGCGCGGTCTCGTCGGTCACGTCCGCGGTCACCGAAAGTACGTCGGCGCCTGCCAACCCGTCGGCTGCCGCCTTCACCGTCGCCTCCGAACGGGCGATCAGCCCCGCGCTCATCCCCTCGCGAACGAACCGCCGCGCCACCGCCAGCCCGATCCCGGGGCCGACACCGATCAGTGCAAGTCCAGCCACGGCCGGGAGCATAAACCTTGCCCTCGGGGTCAAGGTCAAGGGCGGTGCCGGGCTACCGCGTCCGCGGATCCGTGCTCGGCGGCGGCGTGCAGACCGTCGATCACGCCGTCGATGTCGGCGGACGGGCGGTTCTGGCTGAGCTTGAACTTGGCCTCGACCCGCTTGATCGCGATCTGCACGCCGACGATCGCCCGGAGCTGGCCGCTCACGTACTTCGCCGGCGCGTCGTCCACCGACCACGGCTCGGGCCGTCCCGCCTCGTGAAGCTCCGAGAGCCGCCGTACGACGTTCTCGACCCAGGCGGGGTCGTCGTGCACGGTCATCGTTCCGTAGACGTGGGCGGTGACGTAGTTCCACGTGGGGACGACGCGGCCGTGCTCGCGCTTCGACGCGTACCAGGCGGGGGAGATGTACGCGTCCGGGCCGCGCATGATCACCAGCGCGTCCCCGATCACCGGCTGCTGCCAGTGGTCGTTGTTCCGCGCCAGGTGGCCGAGCAGGACGTTCCGCTCACGGTCGTATACGAACGGCAGCATCGTCGCCCGCAGCCCGTCCGCCGTCATCGTGACGAGATCCGCCGCGCCGTGCTTCGCCATGAGCTCCTGCACGGCCGCATCATCCGGCGCGAAGTGCGCGGGAACGTACATCATCCACATCCTCGAGTCGTGGGTTTACGTCCCCAGTATTCGACCGTGCGGCGCGGCCCCGGCAGATCCATTCGACGGCCGTTTCACCAGTCCACGGCGGCGGCGATCCGCTCCGGGGACCAGACCACGGTCGGATCGACCTCGAGCTGCCCGCTGACCACCGCGGCGATCGCCAGGCCGGGCAACGACCAGTCGGCCGGGCGGCCGGTGCCGAACGGATCGGCGCGCAGGCGCTCGGTCGCGGTCTCCGGCGTCGACTGCGCGGTGATCACCAAGCCCCGCATGGTTGCGTTCGCCAGCGTCGCCACGGTCCCGAAGCCGACGTCGGATCCCGCCCGCAGCCGGTACCCGAGCAGGTCCGCGGTCCGCTGGTACACGGTCGCGATCCGTTCCACGAAGCCCTGCTCGGACGCGGCCAGCGCATGCTGGATCTCGTCCCGGAGCTCGCCGTCGGCGAGACTCTCGAAGGTCGCATGGAGCGCGAGGTACGTCCGCCACTCGGTCGACCGGTGAATCGCGTCGAAGTCGTGCCAGGCGCCGCGCCGGAGCAGCTCGCTCCACACCCACTGCCGGCCCTCGGCGGTCCGCAGCTCGCCGGCGTGACCGGTCACGATCTCCCGGACCAGCGCGGTCCCACCCTGCGCGCCGACCACCGCCGGCACCGCGGCCTTCGCCAAGGTGCGGAGCAGATCGCCGACGAACAGGTCCTTGTACGGCCAGCGCCGGTACGCCGCGCTCCGCGAGACGCCGGAATCCCGGATCACGTCCTCGAGGCTGATGTGCTCCAGGCTCACGGTCAGGCCGGATGAGTTCACCATCGCGACCGCCGAGTCGAGCATCCGCTGCGCGGTCTCCTCGTCGGAGATCCGCCGCCGGCGACGGGTCAGCCCGCTGTCAGCCTGCATACTGCGCGTCGCGCTTCCACAGGTAGCCGACCGCCGCGAGGCCGGCCAGACAGGGCAGCGCGCCGACGATCGTGACGAACAGCGGATGCGGCTGCGTGAAGTCGTACAGCAGGATCGCGGAGCCGACGACGAACACCGCGGTGGCCGCGGGTTTCGCCCAGGTCTTGCCACGGCTGCCGGCCCAGGCGAGCACGAGCCACGCCACCAGACCGATCGCGCTGATCGTGAACAGGTAAGTCAGGATGCTCGACTTCGCCATCTCGGCGTACTGCGTGCGGCCCGGATAGGCCGCGAGCAGCCCGTGGCCGAGCCGGTCCCCGGTCGCACCGTCGACGATCGGCGCCGCTGCTCCGAGCACCGTCAGGCCGGCTCCGACGTACATCGCCCTTGTTGCCTTGGTCGCTGAGTCACTCATGAATGGAAAAGTACCATACTTGGTACTTGGAACACCATGTCTCAAAGGTAGCGGCTACGGAGGCCGGCAGCCTGGTCGTAGTCGTGGCGCCAGTCGCCGGTCGGTGGCAGGATCACGCGTTCGGTGCCGGCCGCCTCGTAGGCGGCCAGTTGTTCGAGCGGGTCGTCGCCGGTGAGCTGCGGCGCGACCACCGTGGCCTTCAGTTGCTTGCCGTCGGCAAGGTCGTTGATCCGGTCCAGGTTCGCGCGGACCTCGTCCGGCGGCAGCGCGATCGTCGCCCAGCCGTCGGCGTACTTCGCCGCCCGCCGATGCGCCCGTACGCCGCTGCCGGCCACGAAGATCGGCGGCACCTGCGCGCTCGGCGAGATCTCCGCGCCGGCGATCAGGTCCCGCAGTACGGCGAGCGCCTCGTCCGTGAGCCGGCCACGGTCCGCGTACTCGACGCCCGCGGCCTCCCACCCGGCGGAACCGTGCGCCGGGTTGCCCGTCCCGACACCGAGCACGACGCGGTTGTTCGACACGTACTGCAGCGTGCTGATCTGCTTCGCCGCCCACGCGACCGGCCGCAGCGCCAGCAGCATCACGTTGTA
>NZ_DASRVN010000598.1:0-3914 GCF_035655035.1 Kribbella sp.
GATGCCCCCGACCTTCGCGATCTTCACCTCCGGCCAGATCGAGGCGTCCTACCAGCGCTTCATCGAACGCCGCCTCCGCGAGGACTTCGGCTTCGTCGGCAGCCCGATCCACGTCCAGATCCGAGCCCGCCAAAAGAACAAAAAACGCTGACCGGACCCTTGCCGAAGTTGCTCTCCGGATGGGGTATGGTTTACCCCGGTTCGGTCTTCGGAGCGAGCTGGCGGGCTGTGGCCTAGCTTGGTTAGGGCGCGTGTCTGGGGGACACGAGATCCCGAGTTCAAATCTCGGCAGCCCGACCGCCTGAGGGGCACCGATTTCTGTCGGTGCCCCTCATTACGTTTGGCCTCATGGGTGCAACCGGAGATCGACGACGCTGGAACGACGACGAGCTGCGGCAGGCGGTGCAGGACAGCGTGTCCTGGCGTGCGGTTGCCCGCGCGCTGGGCTTGAAGGACACATCTGCGGCGACGATCCGGCGGCATGCAGCGCGGCTGGAGTTGGATACGTCACACTTCACCGGGCAGCGGCGCTGGTCCGATCAACAGCTGCGCGAAGCCGTGGCGGGGTCGAGCTGCTGGGCGGACGTCATCACGGCGCTCGGCATCGTCGACAACGGAGCAGAGCGAGTCCGGATCAAGGGCCATGCCGTCAGACTGGGCCTGGGCTGCAGCCATCTGAGGTCGCCGCACACCAAGTCGGCCCCGGACGAGGTGTTCGACGAGCCGGTCCAGCCGGAGATGCTCCGCTATTCGGCGGCGGCACTGGCGATGGCCTGGTTCACCCTGCGCGGATGCACCGTTGCGTTGCCGATCGAACCCCAGGCCTACGACCTGCTCGTCACGACGCCCAAAGGTATTCAGCGTGTGCAGGTGAAGTCGTGCGCTGCTCGTACCGCCAAAGGCTACTGGAATGTCGGTATCGGCCGTCGGCCGTACGTGCTGGACAAGTCCGCGAGCAAGATGCCGTACGACCCCGACTCGATCGACCTGTTCTTCATCGTCCTTGGCGACGGCAGCATCTATGTGATCCCGAGCTCCGTGTTGGCCGGCCGGGTAGGGATCTCGGCGGAGAGCTACCTGCCGTACCGCGTGGGGGATGCGTCGAGCATGCTGGGTGGGGCACCGGCAGTTGCTGATGCCCCGGGGCGTGCCTCAGCGTACGCCGGCGAGTTCGTCGGTTCGCGGTTTCTCAGGGAGGTGAAGGGATTCGCCTTCGATATCTACTCGGGGGGTGAGGCGGTCTAGCCAGCGGGGGAACCACCAGGCGCGGTCGCCGAGCAGGCTGAGGATGGCGGGGACCAGGGTCATCCGGACCACGAAGGCGTCGATCAGGACGCCGATCGTGAGGCCGAAGCCGATCGCCTTGATGATCGGGTCGTGGACCAGGATGAAGCCGGCGAAGACCGAGGCCATGATCAGCGCGGCGGCGGTGACGACCCGGGCGCCGTGGCCGAGGCCCTGGACGGTGGCGTCGTTCGCGTGCCGGCCGTGCACGAACTCCTCGCGGACCCGGGAAACGATGAAGACCTCGTAGTCCATCGCCAGCCCGAACAGGATGCCCATCATGATGATCGGCAGGAAGCTCACCAGCGGACCGGGGGAGTCGACCCCGACCAGCTTCGCCAGGTGCCCCTCCTGGAAGACCGCGACCGTGATCCCGAACGTCGCCCCGATCGTCAGTACGAACCCGAGCGTCGCCTTCAACGGCACCAGCACCGACCGGAACGCCAGCAGGAGCAGCAGGAACGACAACCCGATCACGACGAACAGGTACGTCGGCAACGCGTCGGACAGCTTGTTCGACACGTCGACCCCGACCGCGGTGTTGCCGGTCACGGAGATCTCGGCGCCACCCGTGGCGAGCGGTTTGATCGCCGAGCGCAGGTTCTTCACCAGATCAGCGGTCTCCGCGCTGGCCGGTCCGCTCTTCGGGATCACCTGCAGCAACCGCGTCGTGTGATCCGTACTGGCCGCCGCGGGCTGCGCCGCCACCACGTCCGGCAGCCCTTGAGCCTTGCCGAGCACCTGCTGTACGACGGCCTCGGACGTCGCCGGATCGTTGCTCTTCACAACGACCACGAGCGGCCCGTTGGCGCCGGGCCCGAACGCCGCCGCGGTGAGGTCGTACGCGACCCGCTGGTTGGTCCCGGCCGCCGCCGACGCACCGTCCGGCAACGCGAGCTGCATGTTCTTCGCCGGGATCGCCAGCAGCCCGAGCCCGATGATGCCGACAGCAACAATCGGCACCCGCAACCGGGTGACCAACCGTCCCCAGCGGAAACCGAACCCCTCCACCGGTGCCACAGCGGCCGGCGCCTTGCGCAACTTCCGAGGCAGCACCCGGTTCCCCACGAAGCCGAGCAGCGCGGGCAGCAGGGTCAGCGCGACCAGTACGGCGGTCAGCACCGTCGCCGCCGCGGCCAGCCCCATCGCGGTCAGGAACGGTACGCCGACCACCGACAGCCCGGCCAGCGCGATCACCACGGTAGCCCCGGCGAACAGCACTGCCGACCCGGCCGTCGCCGTCGCCCGTGCGACCGATTCCTCCGGATCCATACCCTCGCCGAGCTGCGACCGGTGCCGCGAGCTGATGAACAGCGAGTAGTCGATGCCGACCGCGAGGCCGAGCATCAACGCGAGGATCGGCGCCGTCGACGAGACGTCGGTGAACGCAGTCACGATGAACAACCCGGCCATGCCGGCGAGCACGCCGAGCAGCGCCGTCACGAGCGTCATCCCGGCGGCGACCAGCGACCCGAACGTGATCACCAGGACGACGGCCGCGACCGCGACACCGATCACCTCGGTCGCGCCGATCTCGGGGATGCCGGCCTTGATCTGACCACCCGGCACCACCTGCAGGTCGCCCGAGCTCAGCGCGCTGAGTCCGTCGTACCCGTTGCTGCTGTCCTTCGACAGCTGGTCGGCGGGCTTGTCGAACTGGACGCTGATCAGGCCTGTCGTACCGTCGGGGCTGATCGCCTTGCTGGTGAACGGGTCGATCGCGGCGATCACCTCGGGGACCTGCGAGGCCTTGGCGACCGTCGTACCGACCGCGGCCTTGACCGCCGGGTCGGCGAGTGTCTTGCCCGCGGGCGCCTTGACGACGATCGTCGCGGACGCACCGCTGGCGGCCGGCAGTTCGTGCTTGAGGGCGTCGAGCGCGCGCTGCGATTCGGTGCCGGGGATCGAGAACGTGTTCGCGGTCTTGCCGCCGAGGGTCAGCGCGCCGATGCCCAGCACGACGAGGAACAGCGCCCACAGCGCGGCGACCAGGCGGCGGCGCTGGTACGAGAACCGGCCGAGCCGGTAGAGCAGATTGGCCATCGGGAAGTGCGTCCGTTCGGGTCGGTACGGCGTACGGGCAGAGGTGAGCGACCGCCGGCCACGGCGCCGGTGGGCGGGAACAGCTGTGGGTTCAGTCGCGCCGGAGCAGCCGGCGCAGGGCGGTGTCGCAGAGTCTTCGCAGTTCGTCGTCGGTGCGCTCGCCGGGATACCGGCACTCGCCGAGCAGACCGTTCACGGCGAACTTGGCGAGGTCGTGGTCGAGCGGGTCGTCGGAGCCGGCCAGGAACTCGGTGAGCCGGATCCCGTCCGCGACCAGCGGACCGATCTCGGGCATCTGTTCGATGACCGGGAGGATGTCCTGCAGCACGTCGACGACGCCGCGGTGCTCGACGGCGAGGTCGATGAAGCGCTCGATCGCCAGGTCCTGCGCGGCGGCGCGGGGGAGCCCGGCCGCGGCCTTCACGAGGCCGGCCAGGTCGGCGGCGGCGGGTTCGAGGACGGCGGCGAGCACGGCCGGCTTGCCGCTGAAGTGGTACAGCACCGTCGCCTTCGAGCAGCCGGCCGCGGTGGCGATGTCCTGCAGCGACGTCGCGTTGTAGCCGGCCGCCTGGAACAGGTCCATCGCC
>NZ_DASRVN010000599.1:0-13059 GCF_035655035.1 Kribbella sp.
AACGCGGTCTACCGCAGCCAGCCGCTCGACGACCGGATCAAGGCCGTCATCGACAGCGGGCAGAAGTTCACCCGCGGCAAGCTGGTCGAGGCGATGGAGGACGCGGCGACCGTCGACCTCCGCGGCGACCAGGTGCTGCCGTATCTGCTGCGCGTCCTGAAGTCGGCCCCGATCACCGACCCGGCCGTCGCCGACGCGGTCAGCAAACTGACGGCCTGGCAACAATCCGGTGCCCACCGCAGGACCCCGAACGCCTCATCTCGCACCTACACCAACGCCGACGCCATCCAGCTGCTGGATGCTTGGTGGCCCCTACTGGTCCCAGCAGAGTTCAAGGACCTCGGACCGGACCTCTACAGCGCGCTGACCGCCAACCTGAAGATCGACGAACGCCCGAGTGCGCAGGGATCCTCCTTCCAGAGCGGCTGGTGGGGCTTCGTCCAGCGGGACATGCGCAAGGTGCTGGGCGATCCGGTGAAGGCTTCTCAGCCCGTGACGTACTGCGGCGGCGGATCCCTGGCGGGTTGCCGCGCAGTGCTGACGGACACCTTGCTCGCGGCAACCAAGGTGCCGGCGAGTACGACGTACCCGGCGACCGGCGATTGCGCCGCCGGTGACCAGTTCTGCGCCGACCAGATCGCGCACAACCCGATGGGCGGCATCACCCAGGACAGGATCGCCTGGGTGAACCGGCCGACGTACCAGCAGGTGGTCGAGTTCCCGGCGAAGCGCGGTGACGACGTCAGCAACCTCGCGGCCGGGAAGACCGCTACCGCGAGTAGTTACGAGACCGGCTGGTACAACTCGCCGCCCGCGCAGGCGGTGGACGGGAACCTCGGCACCCGGTGGGCCAGCGACTGGTCGGATCCGCAGTGGCTGAAGGTTGACCTCGGCAACGAGCAGACGGTCGGCCGGGTCGTCCTGCACTGGGAGGCGGCGTACGCGAAGGGGTACAAGGTCGAGGTCTCGCGGGACGGGTCGACCTGGCAGCAGGTGTACGCGACGACGGCCGGTGACGGCGGGGAGGACGTGATCCGGTTCGGCGCCGTACCGGCCCGGTACGTCCGGGTGACCGGGACGCAGCGCGCGACGTCGTACGGGTATTCGCTGTATGAGCTGCAAGTGTTCAGATGGTGATGCCAGGATGAGGGCATGAGCCAGAACTTTCCTCCGAACCAGCCGTATCCACCGCAGCAGCCGGGCTACCAGCAGGGGCCACCTCCTGGGTACCAAGGTCCGCCGCCGGGGTACCAGCAGGGGCCGCCGCCTGGGTATCAGCAGGGCGGGTACCAGCAGCCGGCGCCGTCCAACGTCCCGCACGTCGCGCCGCAGGGTTCGCCGTACCCGGTGCTGGTCTCGACGATGAACGACCTGCCCGGGTACACCGCGGAGAAGGTGTTCGGCGAGGTCTTCGGGCTGACCGTGCGGACCCGGGACTTCGGGTCGAACTTCACCGCGAGCTTCCGGTCGCTCGGTGGCGGCGAGGTGCCGGAGTACACCCAGATGCTGGCCGAGTCGCGGCACGTCGCGGTGATGCGGATGTGCCAGATGGCGCAGCAGATGGGCGCGAACGCGATCCTCGCGATGCGCTTCGACTGCAACGAGATCGCTCAGACGATGAGCGAGGTGGCGGCTTACGGTACGGCGGTCGTGGTGCAGAAGGTCGAGCCGCCGCGCGTACAGGACAGCAGACCTGATGAGGATGATGCGAATGACAGCTGACCTCACTTTTCCGCCCGGATTCAGGTGGGGCGTCTCGACGTCGGCGTACCAGATCGAGGGTGCCGTGGCCGAGGACGGCCGCGGTACCTCCACCTGGGACACGTTCTGCGCCGAGCCCGGGAAGATCCTGAACGGCGACACCGGGGCGGTCGCCTGCGACCACTACCACCGGTACGCCGAGGACGTCGCGCTGATGCGGGAGCTCGGGGTGGACACGTACCGGTTCTCGTTCGCCTGGCCGCGGATCCAGCCGACCGGGAGCGGGCCCGCCGCGGCGGCCGGGATGGACTTCTACGACCGGCTGATCGACACGCTGCTCGGCGCCGGGATCCAGCCGGCGCCGACGCTGTACCACTGGGACACCCCGCAGCCGCTCGAGGACGCGGGCGGCTGGCTGAACCGGGACATCACCGAGCGGTTCGCGGAGTACGCCGCGCTGCTCGGCGCGCGGTTCGCCGACCGGGTGCCGATGTGGATCACCGTCAACGAGCCGATGGTGCTGACGCTGATGGGGTACTCGCTCGGTGCGCACGCGCCCGGTAAGGAGCTGCTGTTCGATGCGCTGCCGGTCGCGCATCATCAGCTGCTGGCACACGGGCGCGCGGTGCAGGCACTGCGGGCGGCCGGTGCTTCGCAGATCGGTATCGCGTCCAACCACGCGCCGACCTGGCCGGCCAGTGACAGTGCTGAGGACCGGGAAGCGGCCGGGCTGTACGACAACCTGATCAACTGGATGTTCGCCGATCCGGTCATCCTCGGCGAGTACCCGTCCGGGATGGGCGACGCGATGCCCGGTCCGGTCGCGGACGATCTCGAGATCATCTCCACGCCGCTCGACTTCTTCGGTATCAACCACTACGCGCCGGTCTCGGTCGGTGCGGCCACCGGGCAGGCAGACACGGCGGCGACGGACGGCGTACTCCTGCCGCCTGGCCTGCCGTTCGAGCCGCGGGTCCTGGACGGTTATCCCAAGACGGACTTCGGCTGGCCGGTGGTGCCGGACGCGTTCGGGGAGATCCTGCGGATCTTCCGGCAGCGGTACGGCGAGAAGCTGCCGCCGATCTACATCACCGAGAACGGGTGCGCGATCAACGACGGGGTGTCCGATCAACGTCGCATCGACTATCTGGATGGGTACCTCCGCTCGCTGAAGGCTGCGATGGACGACGGCATCGACGTCCGCGGCTACTTCCAGTGGTCCCTCCTCGACAACTTCGAGTGGGCCGCCGGGTACTCCCAGCGGTTCGGCCTGGTCGACGTCGATTTCGAGACGCAGAAACGGACACCGAAAGCGTCGTACTTCTGGTTGCAGGCACTGATAGCCCAGAACCGCGGATGAAGCAGGAGGGGGTTGAGCCAGCTCAGCCAGGGCCGGCTGCGTTGGCGGAGCCCACTGTTCGCGTACGGGGTGGGTGGACCGCCGCGGTTGTGCTGGCGAATGTCGGGGTGTTCGCGGCCTGGCTCGGCCCTATCCAGGTGTTGCTGGCCAAGCAGTCGGAGGTGGTTGCGTCGGGCAACAAGGAGTTCGTGTTCGGACTGGTGACCGGCGTGGGGGCCGCGGTGTCGGTGGTGGCCAATCCGGCGTTCGGGGCGATCTCGGACCGGACCGCGTCGCGGTTCGGGCGGCGGGTGCCGTGGGTGATCGCAGGCGCCGTTGGCGGTGCCATCGGTCTCGGGATCCTGTCCGGTGCCCGGGTGATCGCGCTGATGCTGATCGGGTGGTGCCTGATGCAGCTGTTCGGCAATGCGTTGCTGGCGGCCGCCACCGCCGTCGTACCGGACCGTGTCCCGGTCGCACAACGCGGCACGGTCGGCGGCTGGGTCGCCATCTCGCAGGTCCTCGGTGCATTGGTCGGCACCGCCCTCGCGGCTGCGTTCAACAACTACACCCTCGGGTACATCGCCTGCGCTGCCTTCCTGCTCCTGTCCGTGGTCCCGTACGTACTACGCAGCCACGACCAGCCGCTCACGGAGCGATCGACGTTCGTACTGCCGGACTTCCTCAAGAGCTTCTGGATCAGCCCGCGGCGCTACCCGGACTTCGGCTGGGCCTGGCTGACCCGGTTCCTCTTCAACGTAGGCAACGCCCTCGGCACGCTGTACCTGTTCTACTACCTGCAGGACGAGGTGGGGATCGCCAACCCGGGCACCGGCGTACTGGTCCTGACCGCGATCTACAGCGTCTGCGTACTGACCACCGCGATCAGCGCCGGCCGTTGGTCCGACCGCTCCGCCCGCCGGAAGGTCTTCGTGACCGCGTCCGGCTGGGTGATGGCGGTGGCCGGCGTGATCCTCGCCGTCTGGCCGACCTGGCCCGGTGCGATCACCGGCGCGATCGTCCTCGGCGCCGGGTTCGGCGTGTACCTGTCGGTCGACTTCGCGCTGCTCACCGAAGTACTCCCACACGCCCGCGACCGCGCCAAGGACCTCGGCGTCATCAACATCGCGAACTCCCTGCCCCAGGTCCTCGCCCCGGTCATCGCCGCCCCGATCGTCAAACACCTCGGCGGCTACCAGGTCCTGTATCTCCTCGCGTCCGCGGTCACGGTCCTGGCCGGCGTACTGGTCACCAAGGTCCGCTCGGTCGCCTAGCTGGGTTGGTCAGAGGCTCCGGACCAGCGCCTTGGCGGCGGGGGAGGCGGCGGTTACCCGGATGTGGTCGAGCCCCAGCCAGGCGGCCAGCTGGCGGAGCTCGGTGGCCAGGGGCTCGATGAAGTCGGGGGAGTCGGGCTCGGGAGTGAGGGTGGGGACGACCAGCGTCGAGGTCTGGCGGTCGGACTTGAGGTCGACGCGGGCCACCAGGCCGTCCCCGAGCAGGAACGGCAGTACGTAGTACCCGTGGACGCGCTGCGGTGCCGGCGTGTAGATGCTGATCCGGTAGAAGAAGTCGAACAACCGGTGGGTGCGATCCCGGTTCCAGATCAGCGGGTCGAACGGCGACAGCAACGCGCACGCGTCGACCGGGCGGTCCACCGCCTCGTGCCACCGGTACGACTGCTGCTTCACGCCCTCGACCCGGACCGGCACCAGGTCACCGGCCTCCACCAGCTCGGCGACGACCTCGCGGCCCGTTGCTGCGGGCAACGGAAAGTGCGCCTGCCCGGTACCGCCGCAGAGCTCCCGCAGGGTCGCGATCCCGAGTCCGCGGGCCGCGATCCGGACCAGCTCGCGGCGCGCCTCGGCGGCGGTCGGCTCCGGCGCGTCGAGCATGTCGGCCGGCAGCACCCGTGACGTCAGGTCGTAGATCCGCTCGAAGTGCCGCCGTCCCGCGATCGTCACCTGCCCGGTGCAGAACAGGTACTCGATCGCGATCTTCGCGTCCTGCCAGTTCCACATCGTGCCGGTGCCCGGATCCGGATCCGGGTCGCTGCGCTTGCGCCGTACGCCGTCCGGGCTGGCCTCGCCCGCGGTCAGCGGGCCTCGTTCGGTGACAAGCCGCAGTACCTGGTCGACGTACCCGGGCCGCTCCGCAGTCAGCCGGCGCATCCCCGCGACCACCGACCACGGCGCGGTGACGTCCGGGCTGAGCTCCTCGTCCCATACCTGCCGCTCGGCCGCCCGCATCCGCCAGCGCAGCAGCGGGTAGTTCTCGAGCGGGATCAGCGCGGCCTTGTGCCCCCAGAAGTACTCGAACAGCTCCCGCTCCGGGCCCCAGCTCAGCTCGTCGAGCGTGGTGCGCGGATAGTCGCCCACTCGTGCGTACACCGGCAGATAGTGCGACCGGCACAGCACGTTCACCGAGTCCAGTTGCAGTACGCCGGCCTGCCGGATCGCCCACCGCACATCCGGCCGCCGGCGCGCCTCGCCGAACCCCTGCGCCCCCAGCGCGATCCGCCGCGCCACCTCCGTCGAGACCTCGTCGCCTACGGCCACCATGTCCCGAACGTATAGCGCGACCCGGGTCTAACGCTTGGAAACCTTGTACGTCAGGTGGGTGACGTGCGACGACGCGTCCGTACGGACCTGCTCGAGGGCGATGCGGTCGGCGTCCACGTGGTCGAAGAGGCGGATGCCGCTGCCCAGCAGTACGGGCGACAGCGAGATCGAGAACTCGTCGATCAGGCCGGCGTCCAGGTACTGCTGGATCGTGTCGGCGCCGCCGGAGATCCGGACGTCGCGGTCGCCGGCCGCCTCGCGGGCCTGGAACAGCGCGCTCTCGATGCCGTCGTTGACGAAGTAGAACGTGGTGCCGCCGGGGCGTTCCCACGGAGCCCGCTCGGTGTGCGTGACGACGTACACCGGGGTGTGGAACGGCGCCTCCTCCGGCCAGGCCAGCTCACCGCCCTCGAACATCCGCTTGCCCATCACGTTCGCGCCGATCCGCTCGTGGGTCGCCTTGGAGATGTCGTCGTCGAGCCCTTCCTCGCCGCCCTCGCCGAGCTTGAGGTTCTCCCGGAAGGACCGCTGCGGGAACAGCCACGCCTGCAACTCGCCCCACTTGCGCAGCCAGCGCTGCACCCGCGGGTCGTCCTGGAACTCGGGCGAGAACACCTCCGCGGCGGTCACGTCCGCGACCGGCGCGACGAAGCCGTCGAGCGACATCGTCACACCGAAGAACACCTTTCCAGCCATCAGTTCTGCCCCTTCTGAGTGAGTTCGGCGACGTACGCCGCCAGGTTGTCCACCGTCTGCTCGCCGGCCTCGATCGCGTGATACTTCTCCACCGCCTCGTCGCGCAGTTCCTTGGTCGGGAACAGCGTGTACATGACGATCCGGGTCTGGTCGCCTTCCGGCTCGAAGGTCAGCACGGACGCGAAGGCGTTCGGGTCGTTCCGGGCCTCGCCGTGCATCAGCGCGATCCGCTCCGGCGGGTCGATCTCGGAGAAGGTGATCCACTCCTGGTACTCGGTGCCGTCCGGCCCGTGCATCACGAAGTCCCAGTCACCGCCGACGCGGAACTCGAACGACCGCGTCTTGGTGCTGAAGCCCGCCGGCCCCCACCACTGCGACAGGTGCCGGACCTCGGTGAACACCTCGAACACCAGCTCCCGTGGGGCGTTGATCGTCCGGGAGATCACGACCTCCCGGTCCGCGGAGTCGCTACTCATCCTGTGGTCCCTTCTGCCTTTCCTGCTTGAGCTCCTGCACGTACTCGTCCAGCCGGCCGAAGGCCGCGTTCCAGAACCGCTCGAACCCGCCCACCCACTCGTGCACGGGCCGCAGCCCGCGGGCGTCCAGGTCGTACAGCCGCTGCTTACCCGCTTCGCGAACCCGCACCAGCCCCACCTCCCGCAACACCCGCAGATGCTTGGACGCCTGCGGCTGGCTCATTCCGAGGTCCTGCGCGAGCTCGGTCACCGGCCGTTCGCCGTCGCGCAGCAGCACCAGGATCTGTCGCCGCTGCGGTTCGGCGATCGCGTTGAACGCGTCCGAGGTCGTCGCCGCCCGTGCCATGCGGCAATCATATGCCTATATCGGCATGCGTCAAGCCATCAGAGCGCGCAGCGCCTCGAAGTCAGCCACCGTGAGCGGGACGAGGCCGCGGCGGAGCTGGTAACCCCAGTTCGCCTCTCGCGTCAGCTCGAGGTCGACGTCGCGCAGCATCGCCCGGTGGACCGGGAAGAACTCGATCCGGCGCCGCCACGGCTGGATCGTGCCGCGGGCGCCCATCGACATCGGCTCGGCCTGGTACGGCTCGTCGTCGGCGACCACCCCGAGCGCCGAGAACGCCCGCAGCGGCCGCTTCTCGCCGTACCGCTCGGTCGGGGAGTAGATCGCGAACCCGTCGCCGCGCCGCAGCCGGGCAACGCCGTACCGCTTGCCATGGTTGAGCTGGATGAAGCTGCCGGAAACGGCACGCTGGGTGTGGTCCGCGGAGACCACACCCAGCCACGCCTTCTGTACTTCGTTCATGCACCCATGGTCAGCCCGAAACTACGACATCTTTCGTCATAATTTTCCGGCGCAGCCGGGCGATCAGCGGCCAGGCGATCATCAGCAGGATCGCCGCGTAGATCACGTACGCGACCGGTCCGCCGACCAGGCCGGACGTGTCGCCGTTGGACAGCTGCAGCGACATCCGGGCCTGCCGTTCCGCGATCGGGCCGAGGATCACGCCGATGATCAGCGGTAGTACCGGCAGGCCGAAGCGGCGCATCCCGAAACCGAGCAGCCCGAGCAGCAGGAGCAGCAACAGGTCGAGCGGCTGCGCGTTCACGGCGTACGCACCCATCGAGGCGAAGAAGATGATCCCGGCGTACAGGTACGGGCGCGGGATCTGCAGCAGCTTCGCCCAGGCGGGCGCCAGCGGCAGGTTGAGCAGCAGCAGGAACAGGTTGCCGATGAACAGGCTCGCGATCAGCGCCCACACCAGCTTCGGCTCGCGCTGGAACAGCAACGGCCCGGGCTGGATGCCGTACGACGTGAACGCGGCCAGCATCACCGCCGCCGTCGCATTCGTGGGCAGGCCCAACGCCAGCATCGGGACCAGCGTCCCGGCCGCGGACGCGTTGTTCGCCGCCTCCGGCCCGGCGACGCCCTCGATCGCGCCGTTCCCGAACTCCTCCGGGTGCTTGGACAGCTTCTTCTCGGTCGCGTACGACAGGAACGTCGGGATCTCCGCGCCGCCGGCCGGCAGCGCGCCGATCGGGAAGCCGAACGCCGTCCCGCGCAGCCACGGTTTCCACGACCGCTTCCAGTCCGACCTGCCCATCCACGGGCGGCCGACCGGGATCACCGTGCCGGGGTTGCGCCGCAGGTGGGCCGCCACCCAGAGCGCCTCGCCGACCGCGAAGATGCCAACGGCAACCACCACGACATCGATGCCGTCGGCAAGCTGTGGGACACCGAGCGTGAGCCGTTGCTGGCCGGTCACCTTGTCGATCCCGACCAGGCCGATCACCAGGCCGAGCAGCAGCGCCGCGAACCCGCGGATCCGCGACGAGCCGAGCACCGACGTGGCGCCTGCGAACGCGAGCAGCATGATCGCCAGGTAATCCGGCGCGCCCAGGCTGATCGCGAACTTCACCACCTGCGGCGCCACCAGCACCAGGAGCAGGGTGCCGATCGTCCCCGCGACGAACGAGCCGATCGCGGCCGTCGCGAGCGCCTGCGCGGCCCGTCCGGCCCGCGCCATCTTGTTGCCCTCGATCGCCGTCACCACCGAGGACGACTCGCCGGGGGTGTTCAGCAGGATCGACGTCGTGGAGCCGCCGTACATGCCGCCGTAGAAGATGCCGGCGAACAGGATGAACGCCTGCACCGGCTCCAGCCCGTACGTGATCGGCAGCAGCAGCGCGACCGTCATCGCCGGGCCGATCCCGGGCAGCACGCCGACCGCCGTACCGACGGTGACGCCGAGCAGCGCGAGCAGCAGGTTGACCGGGGTCAGTACGTCGCCGAACCCGTTCATCAGGTTCATCAGGTTGTCCATCAGAGAATCCCTTGCAGTACGCCGGCCGGCAGGCCGACCCCGAGCCCGATCGCGAACCCGTAGAACGTGGCCAGCGAGAGCGCGACCGCGATGAACAGGTTGCGGACGTGGTGCCGGCTGCCGAGCGCGAACGCCGAACCCCAGAACAGCAGGGTCCCGCTGATCACCCAGCCGAGCGGCTCGATGGTCGCCAGGTTGACGACGAACGCGGCGATCAGCAGCAGTACGGTGCGCCAGTCGACCGGGGACGTCACGTCGACGTCCTCGCCCTCCTCGGCCGCGCCGGTGCCGCCGCGGGCCACGTCCACGGCGTACAGGGCGGCGACCACCAGCAGCAGTACGCCGAGCACGATCGGTACCGGCTTCGGGCCGATCGGATCGTTGCTGGTGGCAATGTGCGGGAGCCGGGCGGCGTCGGTGATCACCAGGACGCCGACCACCGCCAGCACCCCGCACACTCCGTACTGCGCTCGATCCGGCCGCCGGGTCGCGGCCTCGGTCACGATGCCAGGCCGAGCTTCGTCAGGATGTCCGCGACGGCCTTGTCCTGGTCGGTCAGGAACGTGCCGAACTCGTCACCGGTGACGAACGCGTCGGTCCAGCCGTGCTTCTTCGCCTCGGCCTTCCACTCCGCGGAGTCGTGCATCTTCGTCAGCGCGTCGATCCAGACCTTCTTGTCCGCGTCGCTGATCCCGGGCGGCGCGACGATCCCGCGCCAGTTGGTGAACACCAGGTCGATCCCGGAGCCCTTCAGCGTCGGCACGTCCTTCAGCGCCTCGATCGGCTGCTCGCTGCTCACCGCCAGGACCCGGACCTGGCCGCTCTCCACCTGGTCGAGGAACTCGCCGAATCCGCTGGTCCCGAACGCGATCTTGCTGCCCAGCAGGGCCGGCAGCAGTTCGCCGCCGCCGTCGTACGAGACGAAGTTGACGTCCTTCGGGTTGATCCCGACCGCCTGCGCGAGCTGCATCGGCAGCAGGTGGTCCGGCCCGCCCGGCGACGAGCCGCCGCCGACCGCCATCCCCTTCGGGTTCGCCTTCCAGGCCGTGACCAGCTCCTGGATCGTCTTGTACGGCGAGTTCTTCGGCACCACGATCGCGCCGGCCTCCTCGATCAGCTTCGCGATCGGGGTGGTCTGGGTGAGCGTCGCCTTGGACTTCGAGGTGTACGTCGCACCGACGACGCCGAGGCCCATCTGCATCGCGAGCTTGCCGTTGCCCTTCTCGTTCACGACCCGCTGGAGGCCGACCGTACCGCCGGCGCCGGGCAGGTTGAACACCTGCACGCCGGTCGCGATCTTCGCGTCCTCCATCGCCTTCGCGGCGACCCGGGCAGTGGTGTCGTACCCGCCACCGGCCGTGTTCGGCACCATCAGACGAAGCCCGGCGGCCGGCTTCCCGCCGTCCGCACCCACCGCGTCCGTCTTGTTCGCGGTCGCCCCGCACGCCGTGACACCGAGCAGGGCAAGCGCCGCCACCAGCAATGGCCTGGACCTCATTGGCCGATCCTTTCCGGAGGTTTCAAGTGGCGACGATCGTGGACCTTCGGTGCTGCCGGAGTCTGCGTTGTGGCCGCAGCGGTGGTTGAGTTCATTGTGGTCGCAGGCCGAAACACGGTGAACTGTGGCACTCGGGCGCCGCAGCGGTGATCATGCGGCAGGACGTGTACGGAGGTGAGGATGGCGGTACGACTCGGCAGGCGGCCGACGCTGGCCGGGCAGCTGCTGGTGCTGCAGCTGGCGATCGTGGTGATCGTGCTGGTCGCGGTCGCCGCGGTCTCGCTCGCGCAGTCCGCCGCGACGTTCAACCGGGTCGAGGGCCGGCGGGTCACCTTGCTGGCCGAGCAGTTGTCGTCCAGCCCGGCGCTGCGGTTCAACATCCGGAACCCGGCGCCCGCGGAGATGCTCGCGCCCACGCTGCAGACGAGCCTGGCGCAGTCCGGGGTCAGCTCGATCACCGTCGCGAACGCCGACGGAAAGGTGATCGCGGCAACCAATCCGACTTTGATCGGCACCGACCTCACCTACGGTATTTCCGGTGTCGCGGACGGTCGCGGCTGGTCCGGTCCGCTGAACGGCGAGCTGGTCGCCCAGGTCCCGGTGCTCAGCGAGGGCCGGGACGCCAACGGGCCGGACGGGACGCTCGGCGACCAGATCGGGACGGTGATGGTGGGCGAGCAGTCGCCGTCCGTACTGCAGCGGCTTCGCGGCGCGTCGTCGTACCTGGCGATCTATCTCGGCATCGCCTGCGTCCTCGGGCTGCTCGGGTCCTGGCTGCTCGCCCGGCGGATCAAACGCCAGACCCTCGGCCTCGAGCCGCGGGAGATCGCCGGGCTGGCCGAGCACCGGGAAGCCATGCTGTACGGGCTGGCCGAAGGGGTCGTTGCCCTGGACCCGCAGCTCCGCGTGACGCTGGTGAACGACGTCGGGCGCCGGCTGCTCGATCTTCCGTCGGACGCGGTCGGGAAATCGCTGCGTGAACTCGGGGTCCAGGGCCGCCTGCGCGAGGTGCTGTCCGGCGACGACGAGGCCCGCGACGCGGTCGTCGTACGGCGTGGGCGGGTGCTGGTGATGAACCGGATGAGCGTGGTGAAGGACGGGCGGTCGCTGGGCTCCGTGACCACGCTGCGCGACCGGACCGAGCTGGCCCAGCTGGAGCGGGAGCTCGGGTCGTTCCGTTCGTCCGCGGAGCTGCTGCGGGCGCAGACCCACGAGTTCGCGAACCAGCTGCACACGATTTCCGGGCTGATCCAGATCGGGGAGTACGACGAGGTCGTGACCTACGTCGGCGCGCTGAACCGCTATCGTGAGTCGCTCGACCTGACCGTGACCCGGCGGGTCCACGACACCACCGTCGCCGCCCTGCTGATGGCGAAGTCCTCGCTCGCCGCCGAACGCCGCGTCGAGCTCCGGGTGTCCGAGCGCACCACCCTGCTCCGGCTCGATCCGGCGCTGTCAGCGGACATCGCGACCGTGCTCGGCAACCTGGTCGACAACGCGGTGGACGCCGCGGCACACTCCGGTACGCCGCTGTCGCCGGCCTGGGTCGAGGTCGAACTGCGGCAGGACGCGACCTCGGTGGAGATCGTCGTACGGGACTCCGGGCCCGGCGTGGCGCCGGAGTTGGCGCAGGAGGTGTTCGCGCACGGGTTCACCACCAAGGCCGCCGCCGAGGGTGAGCGCGGGATCGGGCTGGCGATGACCAGAATGATCTGCCGGCGCCGCGGCGGCGAGGTCGCGGTCACGAATCTCGTCGAGGGTGGCGCCGCGTTCATCGCCCGGATGTCCACCCAACGTACGCCGGAAGGAGTCCGATGATCACGGTCCTGGTTGTCGACGACGACTTCATGGTGGCCCGCATCCACCGCGGCTTCGTCGACCGCGTGGACGGCTTCGAGGTTGTCGGTACGGCGAACTCCGGCGACGCCGCCGTTGCCGCGCTGGAGTCGCTGGCGCCCGACCTGGTGCTGCTGGACCTGTATCTGCCCGACGTCTTCGGGCTGGACCTGATCGCCCGGCTCCGCGCCGTACAGCCGTCCGTTGACATCCTCGTCATCACCGCCGCCCGCGAGGCCGACGCCGTCCGCGGCGCCGTCCGCCAGGGCGTCGTGAACTACCTGCTGAAACCCTTCGGTTTCGAAGACCTCCGGGTACGCCTCCAGGAGTACGCCCGGCGCCGCGCCTCCGTCCCCGACCAGGTCACCTCGCAGGCCGACGTCGACCGGGTCCTCGCCCCCGCCCGCCCACTGGTCAACCGCCTCCCCAAGGGTCTCTCGCAGGAAACCACCGACCTGGTCACCGCGGCCCTCCGCAACACCCCCGAAAACCTCTCCGCCGCCGAATGCGCCGAACTGATCGGCATCTCCCGCGTCAGCGCCCGCCGCTACCTGGAGTTCCTAGC
The DNA here is from genome assembly GCF_035655035.1 of Kribbella sp. Lineage (GTDB taxonomy): Bacteria > Actinomycetota > Actinomycetes > Propionibacteriales > Kribbellaceae > Kribbella. The sequence continues at coordinate 12,994 of NZ_DASRVN010000599.1, forward strand.
CACCCAAGGCCAAGCCGAAGTAACCCTCCGCTACGGCACCACCGGCCGCCCCGAACGCCGCTACAC
>NZ_DASRVN010000600.1:0-2413 GCF_035655035.1 Kribbella sp.
CTTGCCCGCCGTCGACGCCCAGGGACCCAGCCGCGGCTGACCACACGAAGACTCCGAACGCCTCGAGAGTCCAGCTTCCGGGGGCGTTCCGCGTCAGCCGGACGTATCTGCCTCCCCGGAGTTCTGCATGCCGGCCTGGCGTGCGGCCGCTCGGGCACGGATCTTCTCGAGCTCGACTCGGTCTCTCTCATCCAGCCGCGCCAGCGTCTCAGGGTCGATCGGGACAGGTGCTTGGGCCAGCCGCTCGGCGAGGCTGCCGTACGAGGCGGTGGCAATCGGGATATCGATCCCTCCCTGGCCCGGCCAGAACTGGCCACCCCGCTCCAGCAGTTGCACCATCGGCTCGTACGGATCATCGAACCCCGGGAACCGTTCGTACGGCCGATCTCCGAGAGACGCCCACCGGAACATGTCTGTCACCACCTTGCGAACCTGCGGCATCAACTGATGCCCAACCGCAGCCTCCAGCCGCTCCAACCACACCGGATCTGTCTCGACCGACGGATCGAACGCCAGCGCAACCTCGGCGAGGGGCCACAAGTTCGTGATACCCAACGCGTTCGCCCAAATAGCCTTCCGCCGAAAGAACTCGCTGGCCAACGCACCCCGCGACGTCTGATGCAGATCTTCAGCCTCCTGGTCGTCCCAACGCGCCGCAGCCAGCCGCTCCAGCAACCGCTCACACGCAGCCGTGTCCGTCACAACCCGAGTCCTTCCTTCGCCAACCGAACCACCTCGTCCAGGTTCGACAAATCCTCCGCCACCCGCAGCCCATCTCTCGATATATCCAGCTTCTCCCAGTGTGCGAGCAGGTCCACCTTGTGCTCCTGCAGACTCCGTGGCGCTGTGATGTGTGCCGACGGATGCTCCGAGGTGACCTTCGCGACCCCGTACTCGTTGAAGGCATCCACATCAGCCGACTTGTAGGGCACTCCCGCCTCCATCAGTTTCGCCTCGACGTACTCGTGCGCGAGCAGTGACCAAAGCATCGTTTGCTGCTCGCCCGTCAGCTCACCGCCTGATGCGGCCGTTTCCCAGAGATCACCCATCACCGCGTCCGGTGTGAAGTAGCCGTGCCTGATCACGCCGGGCCTCACAGCGACGTCATGCGTGCGCATGAACAGGTTGTCCTTGGCTACCTCGACGACGTCGCGGGGAAATCCGCTGTTCTCGGCGACAGCGTCCACGTCATCGGTCTCCCGAATCCGCCGGTACGTCGCCATGTCCTCCGGATCAGCATCCTCGACGAACTCGTGCTCCGGTGCATCGCTGGCGTCAACGGGCCGATCTGGTTCAGACTCGATCCCTGCCGACTCGGTAGAGGCGTCGTCGCCGACGTAGGAATCCGCGGCAGCCGACTCACCGCCGTCAGCTCGGCGTTCGCTCTCCGTTGCTTCTGTCAGACCATCGTCAGACGCGTACGAGTTGTCGTTGTCAGGATCAGCACGGCGGTCTTGCCCGGCGGCCACGGTCCGGTCCGGCTCGGTGACACTCGACGGATCGTCGACGCGATCGCGACGACCTGACGACGTACTGGCTTCCTCCGCCGGCTTCGTCAGCGGTTGCTCCACGGGATCGGGTGACCGGCCGTTCGGATCGGAGCCATCCGGCGCCAGCGGTTGGTCCTCGAGATCCTCGTCCCATGCACCGTTGTCTTCACGGCCCCAGCCGGCACGCGAGAAGACCGGATCGTTGGCCATTTGCTGGCGAAGCTTCTCCGGCAGATGCGAAAGCTGATCGGCCACCTGCTCTCGGACGGCTTCCCCAGCCTCGGCGCCACGCGACTCGTCCGGTTCCGGTACGTCGGACGTTGCGGCCGGCTCCTTCGAGACGTCGGCGCGGTCTGATGCCGATCCGCGGGACGATGCGTGCTGCGTCCCGGCGACCGTGTCATCGGCTGAGAGCTGGCGCCCCGCTTCCACCGAGTACCGATCCGCCCACTCCGTCAACGGCTCGTCGACCGACCGATCCGCCGCACCCGAGGGCTCCCCTACCCGCCCGTCACCCCGAGCCACCTCGCGATCCGGCCGCAGCTGCGTCCCTCGATCGCGTTCCAGCCGTGAATCCACCGACCGGTCGAAACCAACACGAGAACCGTCCGACCGGTCTAATTCCAGTCGCGAGCCGTCAGCCCGCTCATGATCCGAGCCGGGCTCGCCTGCGCGGCCCCGATCCGAGCCGGCATTGCTGGACCGGTCACGCTCCGAGCCCGGCTCAGCGACTCGGTCGCGGTCCGGGCGCAAGCCCAGGCGATCGGGGTCCAGGTAGGGGCCCGGGGCGGGATCTGGGCGGGACTCAGAGGACTGGTCGGGATCCGGGCGGTTCGGTTCGCGGTCGGGTTCGCGTCGTCGCAGTTCGCCCACGGCCCGCCTTCCCCGAACGATCGGCACCAGGCAGCACAGTACTGCACACC
>NZ_DASRVN010000601.1:0-3876 GCF_035655035.1 Kribbella sp.
TTGTGGCTCGCTGCCATCACCGTCGCCACCACCCTTGCGGACGCGGAGCCGGACGGCGGGCAGTGGTACAAGAACGCGGTCTTCTACCAGGCGCTCGTCCGGGCCTACCGGGACGGCGACGGAGACGGGTACGGCGACCTCCGCGGACTCATCGACCAGCTGGACTACCTGCAGCTGCTCGGCGTCGACTGCGTGTGGCTGAACCCGATCTACCCGTCGCCGCTCAAGGACGGCGGTTACGACGTCAGCAACTACACCGACATCCACCCGAACGCCGGCACGCTCGACGACTTCAGGGAACTGGTCGCCAAGGCGCACCAGCGGGGCATCCGGATCATCGTCGACTTCGTGCCGAACCACAGCTCCGACCAGCACCCCTGGTTCGAGGAGTCCCGCCGGGACCCCGACGGCCCGTACGGCGACTACTACGTGTGGTCCGACTCGCCCGAGCAGTACTACACGTCGCTGTACACCGACGAGGCCGGGACGGAGTACATCGTCGATCCGGAGACCGGCGAGCGGCGCGACATCGACCCCGAGTCGACCTGGCTGCGGATCACCTCGGCGGACGGCCGGCCGCTGATCGGTCCGCGGATCATCTTCACCGACACCGAGACCTCGAACTGGACCTGGGACCCGGTCCGCAAGCAGTACTTCTGGCACCGGTTCTTCAGCCACCAGCCCGACCTGAACTTCGAGAATCCCGCCGTCCGGCAGGAGATCCTGGCCGCGCAGGAGTTCTGGCTCCGGCTCGGCGTCGACGGGTTCCGGGTGGACGCCGTACCGTACCTGTTCGTCCGGGAGGGCACGAACGGCGAGAACCTTCCGCAGACGCACGAGTTCGTCCGGCAGATGCGGGCGTTCGCCGACCGGTACGGCGCGATGATCCTCTGCGAGGCGAACCAGCCGCTGGCCGACCTGATGCAGTATTTCGGGGATCCGGCCACGGGCGGCGACGGGTTCCACATGGCCTTCGACTTCGCGCTGATGCCACGGCTGTACATGGCCCTCGCGAGCGAGGTCGCCGAACCGATCCGCGACGTGCTGCGGCTGCGGCCGGAGCTGCCGGCGAGTGCCGCGCTGATGACCTTCCTCGACAACCACGACGAGCGCACCACGGAGATGGTCACCCGCGCCGAACGCGAGTACCTGCACGCGACGTACGACCCGGCCAAGGAGCGGAAGTCCAACGACGGCTTCGTCGGCCGGCTCGCTCCGCTGCTCGGCAACGACCTCCGGAAGGTCAAGCTGGCCAATGCGATGCTGTTCGCCTTGACCGGGTCGCCGATCATCTACTACGGCGACGAACTCGGCATGGGTGACAACCCGGCGTTGCCGGACCGGGACGCCCAGCGCACCCCGATGCCGTGGACCCCGGACCGCAACGCGGGCTTCTCCACGGCCGCGCCGTACCGGCCGTCTAACGGCGATCCTGACCCCCGCCACCTCTATCTGCCCCCGGTGGCCGATCCGGTCAACGGATACCGCTACGTCAACGTCGAGAATCAGGTGTACGACGAGTCGTCGTTGTTGCACTGGACCCGCGGGCTGATCGCGGCGTACAAGTCGCAGCCCGCTCTCGCCAACGGCAAGCTCACCGATCTCGGCGGTAGCAACGGTCACGTGCTGACGATCGCGCGCGAGTACGACGGCGACGTGGTATTGGGAGTGTTCAACCTGGCCGGCACGACCCAGGCCACCGAGCTGGATCTGAGCGCCTGGATCGGCCGGAGACCGACCGACGTCATCGGCGACGAGCGTTTCCGGACCATCGACGACCTTCCGTACTCCGTCACTCTGGAAGGTCACGGCTTCCGTTGGCTCGCGCTGAACCGCCCGGAAGTTGCCTCGGGCAACGCTTCGGCAGTGGGGGAGATGTTCAGCACCGCGGGTCGCGTGGACGACAACGCGACGGCTGTGGCCGCGCTGATCACCGCGCTGCTCGGCGACGCGAAGACCAAGGCGGCGGTGGAGCGGTTGGCGATCCTCGACGGCCTCCAGCGTGACCCGGCCGATCCGATGCGCTACCGGATCGTGCGTGGTGATCGATCGCGCACGGTGGTGTTCGTGGTGGGCGACGTCGCGAACCACGCGCCGGCCGGGTTCGAAGGCGCGGACACGATCACGATCACCGTGTCCCGGCACCTCATCGATGCCGTCGAGGTGCTGCCGGCCATCGGTCACGAGCTGCGGGAGATCGGCGAGCTGCTCAGCGGTACGCCGCCGCACACGGCCCACGAGCGCGCGCAGGAGACCCAGATCGCGCTGCTGGGCTGGATAGGAGATCAGCTGCCAGGCTCGGATCCGAGGGCCGCCGTGCGGGCGGACCTCGCGCTGCTCGACTCCGCGAACGGGCTCCGGCTGGAAGCCGGCGCCGCCGGTCAACTCGCCGCCGGGCTCGATGCGGATCTTGCCGGTCGCGTCGAGGCCCGGCTCTCCCGCCACCACGATGCCGGCCCCCAGCTCCGGCCGCGCCGGTATCGCGAGCAGCCTCGTGGCGGGCCGGGCAGCATCTCCGGCAGCAGTTTCCGCGGCGACGGCCGCGGGCAGGCGGAGCCCGACGAGGTACTGGCCACCGCGAAGCTCGAGGCGGCGGAGATCGCCCGTGCCGCCGGCGTTGCCGAGGTCCGCATCTCGGCGACCGAGTTGGTGATCGTCCTCGACGACGACAGCAGGCTGCACAGCGAGTTCGCCGTCGTCGACGACGCCACCTTCACCGACGCCGGGCCGGTCAGGCTGGAAGGGCTGCACCGTACCGATTCGCCGTACGACTGGACGCCCTGGAGCCGCGTCACGCTGTCGGCCCGGGCCACCGACGACGTCGTCGGCCGGGCGCTGGCGAACACGGTGGCGGAGATCGTGGCGATACGACGCGGCGACAACGCGCACGACCGGCGACGCGCGGGCCGGCGGGCCGAGGTGGCGTTCCTGGTCGAACGGATCGAGGCGGGCACGGTCGACGGGCATCCGGTCCGGGAGCTGCGGCTGCTGCTCGAGCAGGTGAACAAGCTGGAGAACGAGCCGCTCGACGGCATCCCCGGCATCCTGCCGGACGACCTGCGGGACCGGGTCGCGGCTGCGTTGCGCCGGCCGTGGATCGTCGAGCAGGCGTTCGGCAAGGTGACCGCGGCCGTCAACCGCCTGGAGGACAAGGTGGTCGAGTCGGCGGCGGCCGATCGGACGCTTGACCCGGGCAACGACCACTCGGACCGTCCGATCGCGATCGCGCTGTACGCGGCCCGGCGCCGACGGATCGCCGGCGCGACCGGCGTAGCGTCGATCGAGCCCCGGACCGGCATCACCGGCCGCGAGCAGCACTTCGTGGTACGGCGGACCGACAACACGACGTACCACCTGACCATCCGGTTCGACGCACGCCCGGCCCATACCTCGATGCCGAACGACGACCTCGAGATCGCGGTGGCGCCGGGGCCGTGGCCGGCGGTCGAGAGGACGGTCGTCGAGGCGCTGGCCCGGCACGAGAACGGGCTGCGTGAGCGCGCGGGGCAGCCGGATCCGTACGTCGACCGGTTCCTGCATCAGGTACTTGTCCAGTTCGCAGGGCGTCCCGGCCCGGCGTCCCGGCGTACGGCAGTCCACGAGCAGCCGTTGCTGCGCAGCCTGGTCCAGACCCTCGGCGAGGATCGGGCGGTCGAACTCGGCTCGATGAGCGCACAGGAGTTCCGGCGCCGGAGCGACAGCGAATCGCGGCAGCTGGTGGCAGGCGTCTTTGCCCAGCTGCGTGCGCTGTCGGCCAAGCAGAACTCCGGCAATCGGGACGAGCGGCGGGCCGCGGCGCGGGATCTCCTCGAGTTGGTGGACAGGCTGAACCTGCGATCCGGCACCGACGAGTCCCGGGCCTTGCGGGCGGCACTC
>NZ_DASRVN010000602.1:0-6111 GCF_035655035.1 Kribbella sp.
CGGCACGCGGCAGGACACCCTTGGTGCCCGCGGGGATGTTCAGCTCCTCGTAGAAGTGCGGGGAGGTGGAGTACGTCTCCGGCGGGTCGTTGAAGTTGAGCTCCAGCGCCTTGTTGATGAGCTGCCAGCGCGGGATGTCGTCCCAGTCGACGAGGGTGATCGCGATGCCCTTGGCACCCGCGCGGCCGGTGCGGCCGATGCGGTGCAGGTAGGTCTTCTCGTCCTCGGGGGACTGGTAGTTGATGACGTGCGTGACGCCCTCGACGTCGATACCGCGGGCGGCGACGTCGGTGCAGATCAGTACGTCGACCTTGTCGCCGCGGAACCGGGTCAGCGCCCGCTCGCGCGCCTGCTGGTTCAGGTCGCCGTGGATCGCGGCCGCCTTGAAGCCGCGGTCCTGCAGGTCGTCGGTGAGCCGGGACGCCTCGCGCTTGGTCCGGCAGAAGATCATCACCCGGCCGCGGTCCTCGGCCTGCAGGATCCGGGCGACGACCTCGGGCTTGTCGAGGTCGTGCGCGCGGTACACGAACTGGGCCGTGGTCGGCACCATCTCGGTGTCCTCGTGCGACTCCGCGCGGATGTTCAGCGGGTGCCGCATGTGGGTGCGCGCCAGGCCGATCACGGCCGACGGCATCGTTGCCGAGAACAACATCGTCTGCCGCAACTCGGGCGTCTTGCGGAGGATCCGCTCGACGTCCGGCAGGAAGCCCAGGTCGAGCATCTCGTCGGCCTCGTCGAGGACCAGGACCTTGATGTGACCGAGGTCCAGGACACCGCGATTCGCCAGGTCCAGCAGGCGTCCCGGCGTACCGACGACGACGTCGACGCCGTTCTTGAGCGCGTCCAGCTGCGGCTCGTACGCGACGCCGCCGTAGATGGTGAGGACCCGTACGGTGCGGACGGTGGATGCCGTCACCAGGTCCTTCGCGACCTGGATGGTCAGTTCGCGGGTCGGGGTGACGACCAGCGCCTGCGGCTTGCCGGGTGCGGCGAGCTCCTCGTAGTCGGCTTCGCCGGGGGAGATGGTGCGCTGCAGCAACGGGATGCCGAAGCCGAGCGTCTTGCCGGTACCGGTGCGGGCCTGCCCGATCAGATCGGTGCCCATCAGGGCGACCGGGAGAGTCATTTCCTGGATCGGGAAGGGTTCGACGATGTTGACGCGGTCGAGCGCGTCACAGATCTCGGGGAGCACCCCGAGCTCTCGGAAGGTGGTCAGGCTGATCGCCTCTCACATGCTTGTGCGGACAGATGCTTGTGGCCGGGCGCCTGGGGCCGGACAGCCCCGATCGTGAGGCGCGGGGACACTGTGCAAGCACCTCGCACCAGCTTGCCCATCTGGGCGCGTCACCGGCGAATCGCCCACCAGTGTAACCACAGCAGCTGTCAACGCCGCCTCGTGTGGCGTGCGCCACTCCCGCACCCCCCTCCTGCCGCTCCGGGCTTGCCCCGCCAACTGCAGGGTTGCCCACCCGGATTTTGAGGGGGCAACCCTCCACCTGAGCGGATAACCGCTGAGTTGGAGGGTTGTCCCGCGCAGTTTCGCCGCGCTGCCGGTGTTGCCCGATAGGGTGCCGGGCATGGAGCAGACGGCCTTTGACGATCCCGCCTACCGGGCCGCGGCGGTGGACCTGCTGGGTGTGCTCGCGTACGGCGAGCTGACGGCGTTCGAGCGGATGGCCGAGGATGCGAAGCTGGCGCCGACGCTGGACGACAAGGCGGAGCTGGCGGCGCTCGCGACCACCGAGTTCGGGCACTTCCAGCGGCTCCGGGACCGGTTGGTGGAGCTCGGCGTCGACCCGATGGAGGCGATGCGGCCGTTCGTGACGCCGCTGGACGCGTTCCACGACCACACCGCGCCGTCCGACTGGCTCGAGGGCCTGGTGAAGGCGTACGTCGGGGACGGCCTGGCGAACGACTTCTACCGGGAGATCGCGTCGTTCGTGGACGCCGGCACCCGGGCCCTGGTGCTCGACGTCTTCGGGGACTCCGGGCAGGCCGAGTTCGTCGTCGATCGGGTCCGCGCGGCCATCGAGGAGGACCCGAAGCTGGGTGGCCGGCTGGCGCTGTGGGGCCGCCGGCTGGTCGGGGAGGCCCTCAGTCAGGCTCAGCGGATCGCCGCCGACCGCGACTCGCTGACCGCGCTGCTGGCCGGCAGCGTCGACCGCCCCGGCCTGGACCTGGCCGCCATCGGCCGGATGTTCACCCGTCTCACCGAGGCCCACACCGCCCGCATGACCGCCCTCGGCCTCCAAGCCTGACCGCCTTGGGCGGCCTCCAGGGCTGACCGCCGATCCGGCGGACCGTAGTACGCCGAGCAGGCCCTCGGGCAGGGCAACGGCCGCCGTCCCGGGTGGGATGGCGGCCGTTTCGCTGCTGTCGGATCAGGCGGCTCTGGGCTTGCTGCTGTTACGCGCGGAGATGATCGCGATGACGATCGCGGCGCAGACGAGCTGGATCAGGTACTGGATCCAGTCCGGGCCGGGAGTGTCCTTGACGCCGAGGAAGTAGGCGATCAGACCACCGATGAAGGCGCCGATGCCGCCGCCGAGGATGGTCCAGCCGAGGCTGATGTTCTGTTTGCCAGGGAGCACCAGCCGGGCCAGCGGCCCGAAGATGATGCCCGCGATGAGGCTGACGATGAGCATCCAGACCCAGTACACGGTTCCTCCTTGTGAGGGATGGCCGACCTGCGGCCTGGCCCGGTGCCCCGTGACAACCAGACCACTACGGACGCAGGTCTACCTCAATCGTGCCCACTGAACGCTCCCGTGCAACCCGGACACGCGCGACTGTGTCCGGAACGCGACGCAGCCGTGTCTCCGAAGACACGCCTAGATCGCGCCGAAGCCGACCTTGCGGGTCGAGACCTCGCCGATCTCGACGTACGCGAGCCGGTCGGCCGGGACGAGTACCCGCCGGCCCTTGTCGTCGGTCAGCTCGAGCAGACCGGACTTGCCGTTGAGCGCGTCCGCGACGAGCTGCTGGACCTCTTCCGGGCTCTGATCGCTCTCCAGAACCAACTCACGATTGGCGTGCTGTACGCCGATCTTGACCTCCACGAAACCCTCCGGGCACAAGCTCCGACCGGCGGCTCTCGCCGGTGACGCTTCGAGCCTATCCGCTCCCCAGCGCCGGCCCGCACCCGTCCGCCCAGAGCAGAACCTCCGGAGCGGGGAAGGTCAGCCGTCGGTGCGCGGGAAGCCGCGGATGCCTCGCCAGGCCAGGGACGCGACCAGGTCGGCGGCGTGTTCCTGGGGGAGGGTGGGGTTGCCGGCGCCGAGCCAGTAGCGGGCGCTGACCTGGGCCATGCCGACCAGGCTGACGGCCAGCACCATCGACTGCTCGCGGTTCAGGCCGGCGTCGGCGCTGATCACCTCGGAGACGGCCTCGGCGCAGGCGTGGGTGACCCGGTCGACGCGCTCCCGGACGGCCGGCTCGTTGGTCAGGTCGGACTCGAACACCAGCCGGAAGGCGCCCTGCGCGTTCGCCACGTAGTCGTAGAACGCGTGCATGGTGGCCGCGACCCGGAGCTTGTTGTCCTCGGTCGACTTCAGCGCGTCCTGGACGGAGGCGACGATCGCCTCGCAGGACGTGTCCAGCAGCGCCAGGTACAGCTCCAGCTTGCCGGGGAAGTGCTGGTAGAGGACCGGCTTGGACACCCCGGCCCGGTCCGCGATGTCGTCCATCGCGGCGGCGTGGTATCCGTTCGCGACGAAGACCTCCTGAGCCGCCTCGAGCAGTTGCGCGCGACGCGCCAGCCGGGGCAGGCGGCTGCCGCGCTTGGGTGCGGTCTCCGGTGTCGTCGACACGTCGGGCTCCTTCGATGGTGCGCTCCGGCGACGGTCTGCGTCCGCCACCAGGTCGTTCCCCGAATCCTACCCAGCAGTCCTCCCGGCCAGTAGCTTCCCCGCCCTCCGGTACTGCGGGGTGCCGGGGTACGGCCGTTCCAACGTGGTAACAATCACGTCGGCGTCAGCGGTAGCCGTCCTCGTCCTCGTCGGTACCGCCTACCGCGCGGCGCTGCTCCTCGACGTCCGCGGGGTCCGCCTCGTCGGGGAGTGGTTCGTCCTCGGGCCGGTCGTCCGTCTCCGTCGATGCCAGGCGCTGCTCCAGGACGTCCGCCTCGGACGCGTCGTCGGGCAGGTTGTCGTTGTCCGGGCCCTCGTATTCGGTCTCGCTGGTCATCCGGCTCGCTCCTTTCGATCAGGTCTGCGGGAGTGCTGCGGGATCGTCGTACAGTTCCCCGAGTACGTCGCCGTACTCCTCGAGCCTGGCGAGTACGTCGTGCGGCAGGAACTTCAGGTCCTGCGGGGTGGTAGCGGCGGCGACCTCGTCCCAGTCGATCGGGGTCGAGACCCGTGGTTCGTCGGCGCCGCGAAGCGAGTACGGCGCGAGCGTGGTCTTCGCGCTGGCGTTCTGGCTCCAGTCGATGAACACCTTGCCGGGCCGTAGCGCCTTGGTCATGTTCGCGGTGACGCTCTCGGGCAGGGCTTCCGCCAGCTGCTCTGCGAGCTGCTTCGCGAACGCACTGGTCTCCCTGGACGACGCGGGCTCGATCGGTACGTACAGGTGCATGCCCTTGTTGCCGGAGGTCTTCGGCCAGCCCTCCATGTCGTAGTGGTGCAACAGCTGCCGCAGCGCCAGCGCCACGTCGCAGCACTCGACGATGCTCGCTCCTGGCCCCGGATCGAGATCGAAAACGATCAGGTCGGCCTGCGGGTCCTTCCCTTGGTCGGACAGCCCGATCCGCCACTGGGGGACGTGCAGCTCGAGCGCAGCCAGGTTCGCCAGCCACACCACTGTCTGGACGTCGTCACACACGACGAAGCTCATCTCGTCGCGTCCGGTGGAGCTCCCGGGCGTCGGCAGGGTCTCCGTACGTACCCAGGCCGGCGTACCGCGAGGAGCGTTCTTCTCGAAGAAGAACGCCGCGTCCGTACCGTCGGGCCACCGCTTGCGGGTCAATGGACGGTCTGTGAGGTGTGGCAGCAGCACCTCCGCCACCTGGTGGTAATAGTCGATCACCTCGGCCTTGGTGAACCCGGACTGTGGATACAGCACCTTGCCGAGGTTGGTGAGCTTCATGGTCTGCCCATCGACCTCAGTCGTCAGCTGCTGCTGCACACCCGCCATAAGTCCCAGTCTCCACCAGCAGACCGGCCTAACATGGGTCCTGTGGAGAGTTACGGGTCAGTAACCGGGGACGCCGTACCCGTGGAACTACAGGAGTGGCCGGAACGGCGGGTGCCGGTCGCAGGGGTCGAACTGCTGGTCAGAGACCTGCCGGCTGCCGCACCGGACCTGCCGCCCGCGCTGTTCGTGCACGGTCTCGGTGGGTCGTCGTTGAACTGGACGGCGCTCGGTCTGCTGCTCAAAGACACCATCAGCGGCATCGCGCCCGATCTGCCCGGCTTTGGCCGTACGCCGTTGTCGGGCGTGACCGGGATCACCGAGCAGGCCGACATACTCGTGCAGCTGCTGGAGCGGGAGTACGACCGGCCCGTGCACGTGTTCGGGAACTCGATGGGCGGGGCGTCGTCCGTGGCGCTGGCTGCACAGCGGCCGGACCTGGTGGCCTCGTTGACCCTCATCTCACCGGCTCTACCGCATCCACGCGTGTCTGCGAGCGCCCTGTGGTTCACAGCACTGGCCACACCGCGACTGGGTCCTGCCGTGCTGGAGCGGACGCAGCGCCTGCCGTTCGACCAGCGGTTTGAGGCGTCGCTTGCGATGGTGTTCGGCGACCCGCGGTCGCTGCCACCGGAGGTGCGTGCAGCGTACGAGGCTGAGCTTCACCGAAGGGACACTGATCCGTGGGGCCGCCAGGCGACCGTGGAAGGCGCCCGCAGCATCCTGCGCTCGTCGCTAGCGAGACCGCGCCGCTCGTTGTGGGCGGACGCAGCCAAGGTGCAGTGCCCGGTGCTGTTGATCTACGGCGGCAAGGACCGTCTGGTCGACGCGCGGATCCGTACCAAGGCGCACCGCACGTTCCCGAACGCGCACCTGCTCTACCTGCCGCGGTCCGGGCACGTCGCGCAGATGGAGCACCCCGCAGAAGTGGCTCGCGCGTTCCGGCAGCTGATCGCCTGATCGAGTCGATTCCGAGGCGCC
>NZ_DASRVN010000603.1:0-5424 GCF_035655035.1 Kribbella sp.
GGCGTTGGCTACGGCGGTGTACTTCGGGAGGGCTCGGGCGAGGCGGACGTCTCGCCAGGCTTCGGTGCGGTCTCGGCGGTGGCGGAAGGACAGTAGTTCTACGGTGTCGCGGGCGCCGAGTTCTTGGGCGTGGCCGGTGTCTTCGATGCGGGCGATGAGTTGGAGGCGGAGTGCTTCGAGGTGGTTGAGCTCGGTGTCGAGTTGGTCGAGGGCGGGCAGGAGCTCGTGGTTGCCTAAGGCCACCACCTGCCGTCCGTCGAGAATGCCGAGGTCTTCCATGTGCTCAACAGTAGCCGCTGCGTGCGGCAGTTTTTATAGCCGAAAGGATGTTGTTTTCAAGGGATTCTGTTGTACGTCGGTACGGCGACGGCGGTTACGACCACGTGCATCAGCATCAGGCCTGCGACGGCTGTCCCGGAGGTGGCGGGGATGAATTTGGTTGCTAGTAGCAATAGATCTGGGATCATCGACAGGGCCAGGACCACCGGCACGACCAGCTTGAGGGCGGCGGCGGAACGGCGGCGGACTGCGGTCCAACCGAGGTAGCCGGCTGCGGTGCCCAGCAGTGTCAGCGGGACGAAGACCGGCGCGGTCAGCGGTGCGAACCGGGCGTCCGCGCCGAGTGCGACGGCGCCGAGCGCGACCAGATAGTTCAGACCGGCCGCGAGGGCGGCGGCGGCGAACAGGACGGCATACCGGCGCCGTCCGACCGCCGGCCGCCACCTCTGCTGCCCTTCCCCCTGCCCCTGCTGTCCCTGTCCCTGCTGTCCCTGCCGCTGCCCCTCCTGCTCCTGCCGCCCCTGCTCCTGCTGCCGCTGCTGCCGTTGCTGCTGCCGTTGCCTCTGCTGGACATCGATCGTCGCCATCGGGTCACCTCCGTTATCAGTACGACTCTCGTACTAATTCGAAGGTAACCCACGCCCCGGGCCAAGCACCAGCCTCCCGGCCAAATCAGTCCGAAACTCGTACTATTGAGCCTCGTGGCCGGCAATCACCGCGGTCAGCAGTGCGCCGAGGGTTTCCCGCTCGGCCGGTGCCAGCACCTGGAGCATCCGGCGTACCTCGGTGCGCAGCCGGCGTTCGAACTCCTCCGCGACCTCGGCCCCGTGCTCGGTCGGGGTGACCACGAAGTTCCGCCGGTCGGTGTCGTCCGGCACCCGGGTGACCAGGCCCGCGGCCTCCATCCGGGCGACCACGCCGGTCATCGTCGACTTGGTCAGCCGCAGCTCCGCGCCGAGGCCGAGCATGTTCGTCGGCTGCCGGTGCAGGACGAACAGCAGCCGGGCCTGCTGCATGGTCAGCCCGAGCTCGGAGCTGATCCGCTCGTACTGCTCGGTGACCGCCGTCGACACCCTGATCAGGGCCGGGCCGGCCGCCAGTCCTTTCGCCGCCATCGGGCCCCTTCCAGAACCGTTTCGAGATGCCCAACGATAGCGGCAACTTTTCGGCCCGGTCCGGATTCCAATGCGGTACGACGGAGGCGGGGGTGCCTCCGCGTCAGGGGAGGATACCGAAATGATTCGCAAGACCGTAGGACTGGCTTCCGCCGCCGTACTCGCACTCGGGATCGGGACGGCCGCGACAGCGCACGCACAGCAGTCCACCACGACCGGGCAGAGCGCGACGACGGCCGCCTGTGCGCTCCGGCTCGGGTCGGTGACGTCGACCGGGGCGTTCACCAGCCGGATGATCAACGCCACCGGCCCGATCACCGTCGGCGGGGTCCGGGGCACCGCCGGGGTGTTCGCGCCGAACCAGGTGCAGCACATCAGCACCTTCACCGGTACCCCGCTGGTCGGCGGCAAGGAGGCGCGTTCCGGCCTCACCCTGCAGAACGGGGCGCTGTACTCGAACTCGTTCGTCGTCGACGGTGAGAGCCAGGTCGACCCGCACTACCCGAAGAACAACCTCCGGATCGGTAGCGGCTGGGCGAACTACCGTTGGATCGAGCAGTCCGTACTGCAGCCGGCCAACGCCGGTAACCCGGCCCGGGTGCTGCTGTACGGGCAGCGCACCGACGGTGTCACCCAGCGCTGGGTATCCGACGGTGGCAGCTGGCGGATCACCTCCGGTGTCGGCGGCCTGAGCACGGTCAAGGGCATCGCGCTGATCGGGCGGACCGCGACGTCCGAGACGTTCCTGGCCAACACCCGGTCCGGCGCGCTCGTCACGGTCACCTGGCCGACCAAGTACCTCGCGGCGCCGACCAGCAAGGTCGTCCGCGGGGCCACCTGGCAGGGCTTCGAGCAGCTGATCGCGACCAAGTGCGGCGCGAACGGCACGCTGCTGCTCGGCATCGACCGGGACACCAAGTCGGGTTACCTGTACGCCGTCGGGCACGCCAACGGTGGCAGCACCGTGATCAAGAGCCTGGGTAAGGTACCGCTGACGTTCTCCGACCCGCAGTACTTCCGGATCGCGCCGAAGTACGACGTCCTCAACGGAGGCTGACCCACCGGACACCGTACGCCGCCCTCCGGCATGACGTCCGGAGGGCGGCGTCGTTGGTGTTGGGTGGGGCCGAGGGAGGAACTGATGAGTAGTACCGGACTTGCCGCGCTCGCCCGGTGGGCGGAGGACCACCTGGACGAGTTGACCGACGAGACGTGCGCGGCGATCGTCCGGCAGATCCCGTTCTACCGGGACACCGACGTCGTCAGCGGTCCCGACATGCACAAGTCGGTCAAGGGGAACATCCGCGCCACGATCGGCGTACTGCGGCAACCCGGTACGTCGCTCGACCCCGGCTCGGCGCAGTACACCGGCCGGGTCCGTGCGGAGCAGGGCGTTCCGTTACCGGAGATCCTGCAGGGGTTCCGGCTCGGTTTCGAGATGCTGTGGGAACGCCTGGTCGCGCACGTCCGGCAGTCCTGGGAGCAGGACGAGGCCGACGGACTGCTGACCGCGGCAGGTGTGCTGTGGCGACTGAGCGACGAGCAGTCGCTCGCCGCCACTGAGGCGTACCGCACGACGACCGCGGCGATCCTCGTCGCCCAGCAGCACCAGCGGTCGGCGCTCGTCGAGGCCCTGCTGAGTGGTCAGCCCGGCCCGCAGGGCGGTCCGTGGGAGGCTGCCGCGCTGCTCCGGTTCCCGCCGAACAGCCAGCTGGTCGTGGTCGCCGCCGAGACACGGGGCCTGGCCGAGGAGAGCCTGCCCGGGATCGAGCAGCACCTCGCCGAGCACGGCGTGGTCTCCGGTTGGCGGCTGACGCCGGCGCTGCAGCTCGGGCTGGTCTCGGTGCCGGACGACTCGGCCGTGTCGATACTCGGCCTACTGCGGGAGGTTGCGACCGCGCGGACCGGTGTGAGTCCGCCGTACGACTCCCCCGCCGAGACGCCGCGGGCGCTGCAGCTCGCGAGGACCGCGCTGGTCACGCTGCCGGTCGGGCAGGCCGACGTACAGGTCTTCGACTCGAGCCCGCTGGCCGGGATGATGGCGATGGATCCGCGCGAGGGCCGGCGGATCGCGCAGCAGGTGTTCGGGCCGGTACTGACGCTGCCGGCCGAGGATCGCGCCGTCCTGCTCGACACGTTCGACGCGCACCTCGACCACGGCGGATCCGCTGAGGCCGCCGGGGCCGCCCTGTGCTGCCACCCGAACACGATCCGGTACCGCCTGCGCCGTCTGCAGGAGCTGACCGGCCGGTCGCTGACCGATCCGCGCCAGGCGTCCGAGCTGGCCGCCGCGGCGTACGCCGTCCGCCTCCTGCCGCTCGCGACACCCGCTGTCGGCAGCGACGAGAACGTCCAGGTGCGAGTGGGGAAGTCCGACTGAGGGACAATGGCCTCCGTCGATCGAGAGGAGGCCTGTCTGTGGAGCACCCCTTACCCAGGGGCGCGGTCGACTCCGATGTTGATCTGCGGGTGGACGGCCGCGAGCAGCGTGCGTCCGAGGCTGCGGTTCTGGGGGCGATCGCGGCTGGTGGTGCGCTCGGGGCTACCGCGCGGTACCTGATCGGGCTCGGGTGGCCGACGCCGGCAGGCGGGTTTCCGGTCAACACCCTGCTGATCAACGTCGCCGGTTGCGGGCTGATCGGGATCCTGATGGTGCTGGTGACCGACGTGTTCACCCAGCAGCGGCTGGTCCGGCCGTTCCTCGGCACCGGGGTGTTCGGCGGGTTCACGACGTTCTCGACGTACGCCGTCGACATCCAGAAGCTCGTCACCGGGAGCCACGCCGGGACCGCGCTGCTCTATCTCGCCACGACCGTCGTCGGCGCGCTGCTCGCGGTCCGCTGCACGGTGAGCGCGACCCGGGCCCTGATCACCTGGCGGACCCGATGACGCGGCTGCTGCTGGTGATCGCCGGCGGACTGATCGGGGCGCCGTTGCGGTACGTCGCCGACCGTGCCGTCCAGGCCCGGCACGACTCGAGGTTCCCGTGGGGCACGTTCAGCGTGAACGTCCTCGGCTCGCTCGTCCTCGGGTTCCTGGCCGGGGCGTCGAACGCGTTCCCGCCCGGCGTCCAGCTGTTCGTCGGCACCGGGTTCTGCGGTGCGCTGACGACGTACTCGACGTTCTCCTACGAGACGATCCGGCTGTTCGAGGACCGGGCCCGGTTCCTCGCCGTCGCGAACGTGACCGCGAGCATCGTCGCCGGGCTGGGGAGCGTTTTCCTCGGCGCGGCGGTCAGTCAGGCGCTGTCGCACTGAGCATGATGAACTGAGCTCGTGACAGAACTGGGACCGGGGTATGTCAGCCACACTTTCGACGCGATGCGGCCGGTGGACCTGTTGGCCGACGAGGTCCGGCAGCGGCGCCAGACCGGGTACGACGTGGACGCGCTGGTGCAGGAGGCGAACCGGACCGATCCGGGCGACCGTGACGCCGTACTCGACCTGGTCGACCGGATGTCGCTGGCCGAGCGGCTACCCGGCTGGACGTACGTCGAACCGGATGAGCTCGCCGACATCGAGGACTCGCTGGACGGGCTGCCTCGGGCGTCCGCGGTACCGGAGGCCGAGCTGGCCGATCGGATTCAGGCTGCCTGGCTCGGGCGGATCGCCGGGTGCAACATCGGCAAGCCGGTCGAGTCCGGCGACTACTGGACCACGGACCGGATCCGCGACTACCTGCTGCTCACCGACTCGTACCCGCTGCGCGACTACGTCCCCGCGCTCGACCCGATGCCGGACGGGTTCCGGCTGACGTCGTGCTGGCCGGAGACGACCCGCGGGAACGTCCACGGCTCGGCGCGCGACGACGACATCGACTACGCGATCCTGGCGCTGCACCTGCTCGAGACGCACGGCGACGACCTGCGGACCGAGGACGTCGGCGCCGCCTGGACGCGGCTGTTCCCGATCGGGCAGGTGTTCACGGCCGAGCGTGCGGCGTACCTGAACCTGGTCAACGGGTTCACCGTCCCGGAGGTCGCGCGGCGGCGGAACCCGTACCGGGAGTGGATCGGCGCGCAGATCCGCGG
>NZ_DASRVN010000604.1:0-3916 GCF_035655035.1 Kribbella sp.
GGGACCACGATCAGCGCGTTCGCCCGGCTCAGGCCGCCCAGCAGGTGGGAGCCGTGCCCGCCGACTGTACTGGCCATCCAGCCCTCGTCGCCGGAGGTGGCCGCGGCACGGACGAACTGCCGCCGCCCCGCCGGTGAGCTGAACCCGTCGAGCGTGACTCCCGGGACCGGCGTCCGCCGGTACGGCATCTGCCCCATCATCTTGCGCAGCGCGGGCCGGACGAAAACCTCGAACGAGATGTACGCCGAGACCGGGTTGCCGGGCAGCGTGAAGATCGGCACCTCGTCCTCGCCGATCACCCCGAACCCCTGCGGCTTCCCCGGCTGCATCGCGACCTGCGGGAAGTCCACGGTGCCGAGCTTGGAGAGCTCCTCCTTGACGATGTCGTACGCCCCCATGCTGACGCCGCCGGTGGTGATCACCAGGTCGGCCCGCACCAGCTGGTCGGACAGCGTGTCCATGATCCGCTTCGGGTCGTCGTCGACGATGCCGACCCGGTACGCCACCGCGCCGGCGTCCCGGGCGCACGCCGCCAGGGTGTAGCTGTTCGAGTCGTAGATCTGCCCGTCGCCCAGCCGGCTGCCCGGCTCGCGCAGCTCGGCGCCCGTCGAGATCACCACCACCCGCGGCCGCGGTCGCGCCTTCACCCGGGCCCGGCCGACCGCCGCCAGCACCGCGATCTGCCGCGGGCCGAGGACCGTGTCCCGGTCGAGCACCTTCGCCCCGGCCGCCAGGTCCTCGCCCGCATACCGCACCGAACCGCCGACCGGCGGCTGCTGGGTGATCCGGGCCGTGACCGTCCCGCCGTCGGTCCACTCGACCGGCACGACGCTGTCCGCGCCGCGCGGCATCGGCGCGCCGGTCATGATCCGCACGCAGGTCCCGGGGGTGACCACGATCGGTTGGCTGCGCCCGGCCCGGAACTCCCCGACCACCGGCAGGCTGATCGGGTTCTCGTCCGAGGCACCGGCGAGGTCCGCGGCCTGCACCGCATACCCGTCCATGGCCGAGTTGTCGAACCCCGGCAGGCTCACCCCCGAGACGATGTCCTCGCAGAGCATCAGCCCGACCGCGTCCATCAACGGCTGATCGAACGCCGGCAAGGCCGTCACCCGTCCGAGTACGACTTCGAGATGCTCATCAACACTTCGTCTCACGAGCTCGACCTTAATCGACGGCTCGCGGGTTTCCCGCGATAGTTCCGGGGGAGTGCGTGAAGAAGTCTGGTTGGGTTCTAGGTGGGGTCCGATTCCGGATGTTTGCCCCAGACCATGCGGACGTCCGGCGCGCGTTCCTCGTTCGCCGAGCCGTCGGTACGGCGGACCTCGCGGAAGCCGTGGCGCCGGTAGAAGGACTGCGCCCGCAGGTTGGTCTGGAACGTCCAGAGCGCCAGCCCGCCGGGGCGGAGGTCCTTCGCCAGGTCGACCAGGACCGAGCCGACGCCCCGCCCGGCCGCCTCCGGCGCGACGTACAGCTGGTCGAGGTCGTCACCGTCGAGGGTGAGCACCGCGACGATCCGGTCCTCGTCGAGCGCCACCCAGGTCTCCCCGTCCGGCAGCAGTACGTCGGCGAACCAGCCGGCCACCTGCTCCGCGGTGTGGATCGCCGGCGGCAGCTGGGACCCGTCCGCGTGCCGTGCTCGCCACCAGACCTCGGCGGCCGCTGCCGTGTCGGACGGCTCCAGCGGCCGGACCAGGAGGTCGTCGGTCAACGCAGCTCGGTTCCGTCCGGGATCGTCCGGCGCTCGCCGGCCGGCGCGGTCACCTCGACGTCCCCGACCACCGTCACGTCCTTGCCGAAGGCAACGTCACCGCGGACCGCCAGCCGGTCGGCGGCGACCAGCGACGGCGGCCCGGCCGGGAACCGCGCCTCGAAGTCGGCGAGGATCTTGAAGTACTCCGGGTCCAGGTCGACGTACGGCTCGTCGCCCTCGTGCTTCGTGGTCAGCTCACCGGCCTCGTCCAGCTCGTACACGTCGGAGCGCAGTACCAGCAGGTCGTTCGTGGTCTTCACCGGCTTGAACCGGCTGCGGTCGACGATCACCGCCTGCGACCCCTCGAACGTCTCGATCGCGGTGCCCATCCCGGTCTCCAGTTGGATCACCTTGGGCGACGTCGGGTCGGCCGGGTCGACGGTCTTGCGGTTCACCATGATCGGCAGCCCGAGGATCCCGTCGTGCCCGTCCATCAGGTCGGCCAGCCGGTCGAGGTCGATCCACAAGTTGTTGGTGTTGAACATCTTGTGCCTGCTGATGTCCTGGAAGTACTGCGTCTCGTCGTCCGCGACCTGAGCGCTGTCGCGCAGGATCAGCCTCCCGTCGGACTTCCGGACCGCGACGTGCCCGCCCTTGCGGTCCGACCGGGTCCGGCGGCAGACCTCCATCCCGAACGGCACGTCGTGCTCGGCCATCCAGGCGGCGATCCGCGGGTCCGGGGTGGCGCCGAGGTTGTCGGCGTTCGAGATGAACGCGTGCCGGAAGCCGTGCTCGCGGAGCGCGTCAAGGGTGCCGGAGGCAACCAGCGCGGTGTACAGGTCGCCGTGGCCGGGCGGGCACCAGGCGAGCTCCGGGTCCGGCTCCCACTCGGCCGGGGTCAGGTCGTCGGCGAGCAGCTTCGGCTCCATGTTCTGCATGAAGTCGAGCGGCAGGCCGTCGATCGCCAGCCCGTCGTACTCGCCGAGGATCCGCAGCGACTCGGTCTTGGTGCGGAACGAGTTCATCAGTACCAGCGGCAGCGGTACGTCGTACGCGCGCCGGGTGCCGAGGATCTGCCGGGCGATGATGTCCAGGAAGCTCAGCCCGTCCTTCACCGGCAGCGCGGACTTCGGGCCGGTGACGCCCATCGACGTACCGAGGCCGCCGTTGAGCTTGATCACCACGGTTTCGGCGAGCGCGGCGCGGAGCGCGTCCGGGTCGGTGTCCAGGTGCTCCAGGTGCGGCAGATCGCCGACCGGCTCGATGTCGTCCTCGGGGATCTTCCCCTGGTGCCCGGACTCGAGCAGCCGGTAGTAGTGCGTGAAGACGCGTATTGCAACGTCGGCAGCACCTGCCGCGCGCATCTTCTCCTGCGCTTGTCTGAGACCCACCTCACCCATGCACCAACCCTAGGGGACGACAGGCAATCCCAGTGTTGCCCGCGTCACGCTTCTACGATCAGAAGGTGTTCTTGACGAAGGATGTGGCGCGGCGGCGGTTTCTGGAGGCGCGGGGCGCGCGGCCCCGGGCCGAGGGACTGCTGGCGAGCGCCCAACAGGTGTTGCCGGACGTATGCCGGATCGCTTTGTACGTGTCCAGGGGGCCTGAGCCGCAGACCGGTGCTCTGATCGACTGGCTGCTCGCGACGCACCGCGAGGTGCTGCTGCCGATCCTGTACGCCGACAACGACCTGGGCTGGGGCGTTGCGCCCGGTGCGGCGGACCTGGTGCCCGGGCGGCTGGGCCTGTCGGAGCCGCCGATCGACCTGGGCTCCGACGCGATCGCCACCGCCGATCTGGTCATCTGCCCGGCCCTGGCGGTAGCCCATGACGGCGTACGGCTGGGCCGCGGCGGCGGCTCGTACGACCGCGCCCTGGCCCGCGTCCGCCCCGGTACGCCGGTCTGGGCCGCCGTGTACGACACGGAGATCGTCGACACGCTCCCCTGCGACTCGCACGACCGCCCGGTGGACGCGGCACTCACACCCAACCGCTTGATTCCGCTGCGAAGATCAGCGGATGACTGAGCCAGCTGTCCAAGCAGCAGCCACAGCCGCCCGCGCCCTCGGCCTGACGGTGACCCACCCAACCGTCCTCTACCAGGCGTTCTCGACGGTAGTGCAGCTGAAACCGTCCCCTGTGGTCGCCCGGGTCCCGATGAACCTGCCTGCACCCCTGCAGGAGCCAGAGCCCGCCGTACGTCGCCAGCAGCGCGAGATCGACG
>NZ_DASRVN010000605.1:0-9807 GCF_035655035.1 Kribbella sp.
ACCCGGTTCAGCAGGTCGCTCTGCGCCCGCCCGGCGGCACCACCGCCCGTCCCGTACTTCGCCTTGTCCGCGTCGCAGTGCCAGGTGTTGTAGTCGATGTCGTCGAGCGGCACGTTGAACGATCGCGCGCCCAGGTCGTACAGCGCCTCGAACTTCGCGATCAGCGCCTGGAAGTCGGCCTCGGAGGTGTAGCAGATCGACAGCCCCGGCGACAGCGCGAACGTGAAGTCGACCTTGTTCTGCCGGGCCCGGGTGACCAGTTCGGCGAGCTGCGCGAGCTTGTCTGCCGGGTACGGGTCGCGCCACTGCTCGCGGTGGTACGGGTCGTCCTTCGGCGCGTACTCGTACGTGTTCATCCGGTGCTCGCCGAGGTAGCCGATCTCGTCCAACCGGTCGGCCTGCGACCACGGCGTACCGTAGAAGCCCTCGATCGCGCCGCGGTACCGCATCGTCGGCCAGTCGCGGATCGCGACACCGGGCAGCCAGTCACGACCGGCGCGGACCTGGATCAGTTGCGCGAACGACTGCGCCGCGTAGTACGTGCCGTCGGCATCGACGCCGTCGAGGACCACCTGCGCCCGGTCGTCGCGGTCGCGGCCGGCGGCCAGTACGTACCCCTCGGCGGGGAGACCGGCGCTGTCCTTGACGTGCAGCGAGTCGAGCGTGCCCGCGTCACGGCCCAGCCAGATCGTGGTCGGCGTACCGGGATCGGCGCCGTCCGTGGCGCGGATCGTCGTCACGCCGGCGCGGGCCAGGGCCTGCCGTACGACGCGTTCCGCGTCGGGGTCGGTGTGTGCCGTACGGACGAGACCGACGACCGGGGTGATCGGGAAGCCGTCGGCGCGCTGCACGAGCTGCTGCGGCTCCGGCGAAACGGTGGCGGGCAGCGGCGGAGCGGCGTCCGCCGGGGGCGGCACGATCGCGAACGGGGCGGCCAGGGCGAGCACGCAGACAGCAGACCGGAGCAGGCGCATCGAGTCTCCTCGGGCAGGCGGGTGCCGTTAGTTAGCCATTGCGCGGAACTGCTCGTCAAGGCTTGAACACAGGCAGGTTCAGGCATTGGATACCGCGGCGCGGCGCGCCGGTTCGAGTGGACAGAACCCGGCCGCTGGGTTCTCTTGAAAGCTGTGAGCACCCAGCATTCGGTGCGGCGGCTGACCCGCCGGAAGCGACTCGGCGTCGTTGCCTCCTGGATCGTGCTCACCGCGATGGCGGCCGGCATGTTCGCGGTCGGCGTGATCACGCTGATCTGGGGCGTGCACCGGATCGACGACCTCGGCGACCTGGCCGCCCACCAGGCCCGCGCCCGCGGCGAGATCGTTGCCACCCGCAAACTCCCGCACGACCCCCAGGGCACCGGTGGTGGCACCGAGGTGACGATCGGCTTCCGGTCCGCCGACGGCAGCTTCCACAGCACCGCCCAGACGCTGCAGCTCTGGAGCCGCGCCCGGCACATCGGCGACAAGGTCGACGTGGTCTACGACCAGCGCAACCCGGACTCGTTCTACACCACGTCCCTAGGCGTCGAACGCTTCCGCAACATCCTGATTCTCGTGCTGGCCGCGACCATGCTGATCGGCGTCCCGGTCGCCTACATCAGATCCGTCCGCGATCCCTGGTAAACCGCGACTACCGCACGCGCCACCTGGGCACTGGGTGTGTATGGCGCATACGACACAGGCAGAGCGGACGGCTCGGGCGCCACAGCTCAGGTATGTCAGGACGCTGATCTGTGACCCGGACCGCCTGTGGAACCTCATCACCAGACCGGAACTCCTCAGCAGCTGGCTCGGATCGACACTACTGAGCGACACCGAGTACGGCGGGTTCCTGATCGTGACGGGCCCGCAGACCCAGCAGACCGGGATCGTCACCACCTGTGAACCCCCGCACTACTTCCAGGCCGCTTTCGACGACCCGCCGCACCGGCCGAGCACGGTCCTCGTGGACGTGGTCCCGGCCCAGACCGGCTCCCACCTGATCCTGACCCACGGTGGCATCCCGCCCGGCCGGCTCCACCACTACGACAGCTTCTGGACCACCGCCCTGGACCACCTGACCCAGGCCGCGGCGGGCAACGCCCCACTACCCACGGTCACCAACCTCCCGTCGTCCGCGGGAGGGGCCTGATGTACGACGTACTGGTTCTCGTCGAGGAGGAACTGAGCCGCCCGGACGCGGAGCGGCTGGTGGACCTGTACGCCGGTACGCCGGAACCCGTCCGGTTCCACCTGATCGTCCCGTCCGAGGACGCCCACGCCCAGGTCGAGGCGTCGCTGGCAGGTATCGCGGGCTCCGACCCGTTCGGGATGACGGGCCCGCGGTACGCGATGCGGCCGGACGACGACGTCCACCGGGCCGCGGACGAGGCCCAACGGGCGGCCGACGCGCACGCCACGGCCGCGCTGGAACGCGGCGTCGGGCGGCTCCGCGCGGCCGGCCGGGAGGCGGACGGCCACATCACCCGCCGGCACCCGGTCGACGAACTCGTCGACTCGATCCAGCGGATCCACGGCCGGGAGGTCGTCGTACTGACCCGGCCGCACGTCATCGCCGAACTGCTCCACGTCGACTGGTCCGCGCAGGCACGCCGGCACCTCGGCGTACCCGTGCTGCACCTGCTCGAGCAGCACCCCGAAGACGCTCCGGTCTGACGGCCATGCGGCTCAAGGAGTCGTTCCCCTACGAGCGCGACGACGAGACGTCCGGCGAGCGGCTCGACCGGCACTGGAACGAGCTGCTGCAGGAGCTGCGGCTGGTGCAGACCGGTACGCAGATCCTGTTCGCCTTCCTGCTCGGGATCGCGTTCCAGAACCAGTTCCACACCACGGACGGGTTCACGCACGTCGTTTACGCGTGCACTCTGATCGCGGCGGCGATCGCGGTCATGCTGTTCCTGGCACCCGTGGCCTTCCACCGGTTCCTCTACCAGCAGGGTCTGCGCGACCGGCTGCTGGTCATCGCAGACCGGCTGGCCCGCGGCGGGATGGCGTTCCTGGTCGTCTCGATCTGCGGTGGCCTGCTGATCGCGCTTGACGTCGTACTCCCCCGTGGCGCGGCGGCGGCCGTCGTCGCGGGCGTGCTGGCCGGGTTCCTGGCGTTCTGGCTGGCGATCCCGGCGTACGTCCGGCACCGGCACCGATGATTCACCCGCATGACCGCGGGTACCCGTGGGTGGTCCCGGTTGCGGTCCAACAATGCGCCGCGCTCGGCCGGGACGGGCACAGGCAGGACAACCCGCAATGTCAACGAGTAGTCCAGTCAAGGCGTCCCACGCCGAACAGTCCGCCCGGACCGAGCACCTCCTCCGGGCCGCACATCACAGCCGCGACCCGCTCCGCGAGCAGCTCCGCGCCGAGGCGATCGTCAGCGGGATGCCGCTGGCCCGGACGATCGCCCGCCGGTACCGCGGCCGCGGCGTCGACACCGAGGACCTGGAGCAGATCGCCGTCGAGCACCTGATCCGGGCCGTCCGCAACTACCGGCCGACCGCGGACTCGGACTTCCGGTCGTACGCCGTACCGACGATCCGCGGCGGGATCCGGCACCACTTCCGGGACAACGCGTGGGCGATCAAGCTCCCGCGCCGGCTGCAGGAGATCCAGTCCCGGGTGAACTCGGTGCAGACCACGCTCGCGATCACCCTCGGGCACTGGCCGGACCATGCCGAGCTCGCGGCGGCGCTCGGCGTCGAGGTGGACGAGATCGTCGAGGCCGAACAGGCGCGCGGCTGCTTCCAGCCGTCGTCCCTGGACGCCGAGCGCAGCATGGAGTCCGGGGCCCCGGCCCCCGCGCGCGAGGTCCCGCAACCCGGCGACACCTACGAGCTCGTCGACCAGGTGCACTCGCTGCGCCCGGTCGTCGAGAACCTCCCGGAGCGGGACCGGCTGATCCTGCGGCGGCGCTTCGTCGACCACCGCACCCAGGCGGAGATCGGGGCCGAGATCGGCGTCAGCCAGATGCAGGTGTCCCGGCGGCTGCGGAACATCCTCGACCATCTTCAGCTCGCGCTGACGGCCTGACCCGGGGTATGGGTCAAACCGCAGATCGCGAGGCATGATGAGTAAGTGGCAGACATCAGTCAGGAACTACCCGACGCCGAGGAACCCGCGGTCCGGAACGACCTCGGGCAGACAGCCGAGTTCTTCTCCAGGCTGGCGATGGAGATGCACGAGGCGGACGGGATCGAGGAGACCGTCCAGGCGGTGGTCGAGTACGCGATCCAGGCGCTCAACTGCGAGTACGCGGGGGTCGCCCTGCGGACGTCCGGCGGCCGGCTGGAGATTCCGGCCGTCACCGATCCTGTCGTCGCCGAGATCTACCGGTTCCAGACGGCCGGCGGCGACGGCCCGCTGGTCCTGTGCATGCAGGAGCGGGCCACGGTCGTCGTACCGGACGTCGTGCTGGACGCGCGCTGGCTGGACTGGGCCAAGAAGGTTCTCGAGCTCGGGGTGCGCAGCGTGCTCGACGTACCGCTGTGGACCTCGGCAGGGCCGGTCGGCGTTCTGGGGCTGTACAGCCGGCGGCCGGACGCCTTCGGACCGGACGACATCGCTGTCGCGTACATCCTGGCCCGGCACGCCGCGGTCGCCGTCGCGAGCGCCCGGCGCGAGGAGCACCTGAAGGTCGCGATCGACGCCCGTAAGCTGATCGGGCAGGCGATGGGCATCCTGATGGAGCGCTACAAGCTGACCGGGGACCAGGCGTTCCAGGTCCTCCGCCGCTACTCGCAGGACACCAACACCAAACTCCGCGACGTCGCCCAGCAGCTCATCGACAGCCGCCGGCTCCCCTCCGGCTGAGGATCACCACAGGAGTAGTACCGCGGTACAGGCGATCAGGCCGCCGATCGAGTACGCCGCGTAATCGTTCACCGAGCCCGTGTGCACGCGCCTCAGCAGCGTGATCACCCGTGGCTCGGACGGGCGACGTACGTACCAGATGCACAGCAGCACCCCGGCGGCGATGCAGCCGGTGGCGATCAGCAGCTCGTCGGGCGCGAAGTACTTGAAGGACGGTGTCGTCGTGGCCAGCCTCGCCTGACCGGCGAGCGCGGCCGTGGCGTACGCGTTCTGGTCGAGCAGTACGGCGGCAGCCGGCGCGGCGACGTGGTCGACGACGAAGCCCGGAAGTACGCCGAACAGGACGCAGCCGGCGGCCAGGACACCGAACGCGATCAGCGCGCCCGGGCGTCTGCGCTCGAGCGGGTCGTATGCGTCGTCCCGCCGCCGGAAGAACGCCAGGTACGCCGCCCGGCCGAGCGCGGCGACCGTGAGGACCTGGGCGAGGAGGACTGCAACGAAAGCAGCCGGGTGGTCCGACCTGAGCGCGTCGTGGATCAGGCCCAGCGACGCGTAACCGTTCAGTGGCGGAACGCCCGCGATCGACGCCGTACCGAGCAGGAACGCCGCGGTCGCCAGCGGCCGGTGGCGAGCCAGGCCACCCATCTGCGAGAGCCTCGTCATCCCGGTGGCGTGCACGATCGCACCGGCACACAGGAACAGCAGCGTCTTGAACAGCGCGTGATCGATCAGGTGATAGACGAACCCGGTGATCGCGGGGCGCGAGGCGGCGCCGACGGCCGTCAGCAGGACCCCCATCTGGGAGACGGTGTCGTACGCAAGCAGCCGTTTGAGGTCGTCCTGCGCCAGTGCGAGCGCGGCTCCGGCGATCGCGGAGACCGGACCGAGGACCAGCAGGATGCCGGGCAAGGCGGTCCGATGTACGGCGTACACGTCCAGTGCGACGCGCGCGATCGCGACCACGCCGAGGTTGACCATCAGGCCGGAGAACATCGCCGAGACCGGACCCGGCGCCGCCGAGTGCGCGTCGGCCAGCCAGCCGTGGAACGGCATCAGCCCGGCCTTCGTCCCGAACCCGGCGAGCAGCAGCCCGAGCGCGACGAGATCCGCCGTACTGCCGGTCAGGGCGTGCTGGAGCTGGCCGAGGTTCAGCGCGCCGTGACCGGCGTACAGGAGCGCCGTACCGACGAATACGAAGAAGCCGGCGAGGTTGGTCAGTACCATCATCTTGAACGTCGCCTCGAGCGCCCACGGCCGTTCGAGGAAGAAGCCGCTCAGACCGTAGCTCGACAGCGCCGCCACCTCGAACCAGACGAACAAGTTGAGCAGGTCGGCACTGAGCGCCGTACCGATCATTGCCGCGAGCAACAGTTGCGCGAGGCACGCGTACCACCCGGCCTCGTGAGCGCCGAGGCCACCGAGCTCCGACAGGCTGTAGAGCAGGAGCAGCGTACCGATCACCGCGGTCAGCAACGCGTAGGTCAGTCCGAACGGTTCAGCGGTCAGGGTGATGCCGAGCTGGGTGCCGTCCACCGGGCCGATGTTGCCCAGCGCGTGGCCGACCAGGTGCCCGCCGTACACCTGCGGGGCTAACGACAGGAGCAGGGCCGACGTACCGCCGAGGGCGAGCAACGAGACGATCAACGGCGCGCGCGGCGACAGCCTGCTCAGCAGCGGAGCCAGTACGGCGCCACCGATCGGCAACACCACCGGAACCGGCAGCAGCGCGGGGTTCACCCGTCACCCACGCAGGTCGCGGACTCGATCCGCGTCCAGGGTCCGGTAGTGCTGAGCGATCCGCACGACGGTGACCAGCAGTACGGCGGTGACCGCGACGCCGATCACGATCGCGGTCAGACAGATGTTCTGCAACACCGGATCCGCGACGTTGCCGTGAGCAAGGTCCTGCTCCGACTGGCCGCCCGGCGGACCCAGCAAAACCGGCGCCGTCGACCCCCGCCGGTACGCCGTCGACAGCAGCAGCAGGTAGCCCGACGACTCGATCAGCGACAAGCCCATGACGATCTTGATCAGATTCCGCCGAGTCACGATGACGCCTACTCCAAGGGCGAACAGCACCACAGCAACCAAGTAGTTGACGACAATCATTGCTCCTCCCCCTCTCCACCAGCCTGGTCCGGTTCTTCCGGGGTCCAGTCATGTCGAATGGCAAGGAACGAGAAGATCACGATCGTCAGGCCGGTGCCGACCTCGATCAGCTCCGCCAACGAGAACGCCTGCATCGTCCCCCCACTGCGCAGCGTCTGCTCAGGTGCCAACGGCAACCAGTTCGCTCCGAACGAGCCGGCCAGTACCAACCCGAGCGCCAGCACGACGATCACCAGCAACGCGCCGACCAGCTCGAGCACCTCCAGCGGCCCCGGCCGCACCAGCCGAGCGATCCGCCGGTA
This sequence comes from Kribbella sp., assembly GCF_035655035.1. Classification (GTDB taxonomy): domain Bacteria; phylum Actinomycetota; class Actinomycetes; order Propionibacteriales; family Kribbellaceae; genus Kribbella. Next base: position 7,214 of record NZ_DASRVN010000605.1, read on the forward strand.
CCCGAAACCCGCATACGCCAGCAACGCCAGCCCGACCATCACAACCCCGGCCGGAAATCCCCCGCCAGGCGAATACCCCTCCAGCACAAGGTAGAACCCCGCAACGCCCAGCACCGGCGCCACAATCCGCACGGCCAGTCGAACGACCCCCGTCATCGCCCCACTCGCGTCGTGTTCGGCGCCGCTCTCGCGTCGGTCGGCCGCGCGGGCCTTCCGCTCTTCCGGACTGACAGGCTCATCCCATGGGTGCTCGTACTGCTGCTCTTCCTTTCCGGCTTCCTCTTCGCCGAAGTACTCGCGCCGGCGTTCACGATGCCGGCCGAGCAACAACACGCTCACGACGGCGGCAAGCAGCAGAAACGTCTCCCCGAACGTGTCGAACGCCCGCGTACCGTACACAACCTCACTCACCGGCTCCGTCGTACGCCACTGCGGCAACGCGACGGTCATCGCCTGGCGAGCGATCCGCGGGAGCGCTGCCCCCTCACGCGGCAGATCGACAACGGCCAGCCCAAGCACCGCCGCCGTACCGGCCGCAAGCACCCATCCAGCGACGGTCCGCTTCGCAACTGTCCGGTTTGGGCTCGCGGGCTTCATGTTCGCTTGTCCGGATCATCAGCCGGCTCGCCGAGCTCGCTCCGGTCCTCGACATCGGTACGCGCCTTGCCGATCGCAATCAGATACAGCGTCGGAAGCGCGATCGCCCCGACCACGATCTGCGCATGCGCGTCATCCGGCGCACCCAGCACGACGAACAGCAGACCGAGCACGGTACCGACCAACGACAACGCCATCGCCGCGCCCGCCAGGTTACGCAACCGCACGACAAGCACCGCGCCACCCAGAACGACAGCAAGACACAAGTAGTCCAGCACCCAGAACATCACGCCCTCCCCCGATCCCGCGGCTCGTCCGCGACCGCCCCCGACCACTGCCGGATGCCGGTCTTGTACGCCGCCCTGCCCAGCGCATGCGACGCGGCCGGGTTGAGGACGAGAAGCAGGAACGCCACCAGCACAGCGTGTACGCCGTACTGCGACAACACCCCCTTGCCAACAGCAACCGCAATCAGCGCAGGCACCGCGCCCATCGTGATCACCTTCGAAGTGCACTGGATCCGCGAATACACATCAGGCATCCGCAAAACCCCGACCGCACCCGACAGCGAGAAGAAGAGCCCGATCAACGACAGCACGACCACAATCGCCGTTCTCACAACAGACCACGCTCCAGAAACCGAGCCCAAACCAGCGCGCCCAAATACCCGAACGAAGCCATCCACAACGCCACGTCCAGGTAGATCACCCGGTCGGCGAACGCCGCAAAGAACAGCAGCGCAAGCGTCGCCTGAGTGGAGACCGCGTTCAACGCAACCACCCGATCGGTCACCGACGGCCCCCACGCAATCCGCACCACAAGCAGGCCGCCAACAACAACCTCAGCAATCGCCACCAACCCAAACACCTCAACCACCGCCCCCACCCCTCCCACCCAACCCGCTGCTCCCGTCCGCCCCGCCCCTCCGGTCAGACCCGCTGCTCCCGTCCCCCCCGGCCCTCCGGTCAGACCCACCTGTGCCGTCCCGCTGGCCCTTCCTGTCTCCTGGTCGGCCCATTCGGCGCTCAAGCGGTCCGTTGATCTCGTCGTACCGCCGCCCCTCCGCCGGGACCGCGACGCAGTGATACACCAACTCCCGCCGCGACGAATCCATGTCAATGATCTGATTGTCAACAATCAGAGAGCTGACAATCCCAACGGCGGCGATCCGATCCTCGTCCCCGAACCCGGTCCGCACCACCACCATCCCGGTTGCCAACGGCAACGACGGCGTCCAGATCCGGCGCGCCAGCGACACGTTGGCCCGCACCACCTTGTAGACAACAAAAGGCGCGAGCCGCAGCGCCACCAACACCCGCCACGGCGGAGCCGCCGGCCCGAGCGGAGCGAGCAACCACCCGACCAGGATGCTGACGACCAACCCAACCACGATCGATTCAACGGTGAACGTCGCAGTCAGGCCCAGCCAGACAACAAAACACCAGAACGTCAGCGCACCAGCAGTCCGCCAACGACTGGACATCAGCACTCCTTCCGCCGTGCCCCAGAGGTACCCGGGTTCCGGCCGGCGCATTCGTTGCCTTCTGACAACGATGCCGGGTTGACGTACGCCGGATTCGGGGATGAGATGACAGGGAACTGCCCTCCAACAGCGCGGGGCCGCGTCCAGTCCGTCAAGGACAGGTCGATGGACGATCTCCACGGCACGGCCGACCGCGATCTCGCCGCGGTGTCACCGCACGTCCGGTTGCCGGCCAGGAGTTCGTTCGAGCGGCCACGTCCTCCGCGCAGTCGTACGGCCGCGATCCGCGGCCATGGGTAACAACTCGGATGGGCCGGGACACGTCGAGTGCGGTCGGCACGAAGACTGGGTCTCGGGTATCCCGGCCCACCGAGCGAAGCAGCTCACCACGCATGCGAGCACCCACCACGGGCACTGGTACTCCGACAGTTTCGATCGACGAGGAGGCTGACATGAGCACAATCCCCAACCCCCAAGGCCCGATCCCCCCACTCGGCGACCCCGACCCCACCAA
>NZ_DASRVN010000606.1:0-6326 GCF_035655035.1 Kribbella sp.
GCGGTCAGCTTCTCGCCGTCGGCCGCGGTCGCCAGCGCGATCCCGGAGTCCGGGTGCAGGTGGTCGACGTGCGGGGCGTCGACGAGCCCGTGCATCGCGGTGTCGATCGACGGCGCCGCGCCGCCCTTGCCGTGCAGGCAGAAGTCGAACGCGGCGACCATCTCGTCCTCGCGGTCCACACCGGGGTAGGTGTCGACGAGCGCGTTCAACCGGTCCAGCCGCAGTACCGCCAGCCCCTTGCCGGTGAGGGTGCCGAGGTCGCCGCCCGACCCCTTCACCCAGAGCAGCTCGACGGGCTGCTGCGTCACCGGATCGGTCTCGGTGCCCTTCGCCGACGTGTTGCCGCCGGCGTAGTTGGTGTTGCGTGGATCGGCGCCGAGTCGGTTGCTGCGCGCAACGAGTTCGGCCGCGGTGTCACTCACTTATGCTCCCCATCCAGCTTGCTGACCGTCGGCGCGGTCCTTGGTGATCTGCTCGAAGTACCCGCTGCGCTTGTAGGCGACGATCGGGTCGGCGTCCAGGCCCTGCGACTCGCGCAGCTCGGCGAGGAGCGGCCGGACGTCGGTGTTGTACGCGTCCATCAGCGCCGCGTTCGCGCCGAGCACGTCGCCTTCCCGCTGGGCTGTGCGCAGTACGTCGCGGTCCACCAGCAGCGCCTTCGCGGTGGCCTCCTGGACGTTCATCACCGAGCGGATGATCGCGGGGATCTTCTCCTCGATGTTGTGGCACTGGTCGAGCATGAACGCGATCCCGGCGTCCGGGTCGAGCGCGTCGCCGCGGACGATCTCGTTCATGATCCGGAACAGCTGGAACGGGTCCGCCGCCCCGACCATCAGGTCGTCGTCGGCGTAGAACCGGCTGTTGAAGTCGAACGCGCCGAGCTTCTTGGTGCGCAGCAGGAACGCCACGATGAACTCGATGTTGGTCCCCGGCGCGTGGTGCCCGGTGTCGATACAGACCGTTGCCTTCGGCCCCAGTTCCAGGCAGTGCGCGTACGACGTACCCCAGTCCGGCACGTCCGTGGTGTAGAAGGCCGGCTCGAACAGCTTGTACTCGAGCAGCATCCGCTGGTCGTCGCCGAGCCGGTCGTACACCTCCCGCAACGCGGTCGCGAGCCGCTCCTGCCGGTCCTGGATGTCGTCCTGACCCGGGTAGTTCGTACCGTCGGAGAACCACAGCTTCAGGTCCCGCGAGCCGGTCTGGTCCATGATGTCGACGCACTCGAGCAGGTGGTCGGTGGCCTTCCGCCGTACGGCGGGATCCGGGTTCGTCACGCTGCCGAGCTTGTAGTCGTCGTCCTGGAACACGTTGCTGTTGATCGCCCCGAGCCGGACGCCCTGCTCCTTGGCGTACGCCGCGAGCGCCGCGTAGTCGTCGACCTTGTCCCACGGGATGTGCAGCGCGACGCTCGGCGCGACACCGGTGTACTTGTGCACGACGGCCGCGTCGGCGATCTTCTCCTCCGGCGACCGCGGTACGCCGGGCTGGGTGAAGACCTTGAACCGGGTACCGGAGTTCCCGAACGCCCACGAGGGCAGCTCGATCTCCTGGCGGCTCAGCGCTGCTTTCGCGGCATCGGGAGTCATGCGTGGACCTCTTTCAAGTGGAAGATCTCGGGCAGCAGCAGGAAGGACTCGTCCGGCGGTCTGCCGTCGATCCCCTGGAAGAAGTCCGTCATCTGCGCCTGCCAGCGGGCGTTCACCTCGGTCGCCGCCATCGCCCGCTGCGCCGCCTCCAGGTCCTCGGACTCGACGTACCCGACCAGCAGGCCGTCGTCGCGGAGGAACAGCGAGTAGTTGTGCCAGCCGGACTCGCGCAGCGCGGCCTGCATGTCGGGCCAGACGTTGCGGTGCCGGTCGACATACTCGTCGAGCCGGTCGGGCCGGACCTGTAGGCAGAAGCAATAACGATTCACGGAGGCACCTGTGCTCTGGGCGGGGAGGCGGTCGATGAAAGGTTTCAAGAAGGTGTCACGACGCTAAGCGGGCGCACGGGTGGGCGTCAAGAGCCTGCCCAGCTTTTACGTCCGATCCCGGACCGGTGACGCGGAGAATCAGCCGGAACCGGGTATCCTTCGGCAGCTAACACGTTTCAAGTACGCAGGGAGGTCGCGGTCCGTGGACGATGCGGAGGCTCCGCCCGAACGCACCCGCCGGCGCCCGGCGACCAAGCCGCACGCGGCCGGCGTGAAGGCCGTCGCCGCCGCCGCCGGGGTCTCCCTCGGCACGGTGTCGAACGTACTGAACCGCCCCGAGGTGGTCAGCCCGCTGACCCGTGCCAAGGTCGAGGCGGCGATGGCCTCGCTCGGCTTCGTCCGCAACGAGTCGGCCCGCCAGCTCCGGGCCGGATCGAGCCGGATCCTCGCGTACCTGATGCTGGACGCGGGCAACCCGTTCTTCACCGACGTCGCGAAGGGCGTCGAGGAGGCGGCCCAGGCGGCCGGGCTCTCGGTGTTCCTCTGCACCAGCAGCGAGGACGCCGACCGCGAGGCGGCGTACCTGGACCTGCTCGAGCAGCAGCGCGTCCAGGGCATCCTGATCACGCCGATCGACCAGCACTCGTCCCGGCTCCGCAAACTGCCGTCCCGCGGTACGCCGGTGGTGGTCGTGGACCGGACCCTCGACGAGGCCACGCACTGCTCGGTCGCGGTGAACGACGTACTCGGCGGTGAGCTGGCGATCTCGCACCTGCTCGAGCTGGGGCACGAGCGGATCGCGTACGTCGGCGGGCCGAACACGCTCGGCCAGGTCGTCGACCGGCGCGACGGCGCCCGGCGCGCGCTGCGGACCGCCGGGAAGCCGATCACCGACCTCATCGAGCTGACCACCGGCGCGCTCACGGTCGCCGAGGGCAGGGGCGCAGGGCAACGACTTGCCGGGCTGCCCGCGGACCGCCGCCCGACGGCCGCGTTCTGCGCGAACGACCTGCTCGCGTTGGGTTTGCTGCAACAGTGCGTGAGCCTCGGGCTGCGCGTCCCGGAAGACCTCGCGATCGTCGGGTACGACGACATCGAGTTCGCCGAGGCCGCCGCCGTACCGCTGACCTCGGTACGGCAACCGCGCCAGCTGCTCGGCCGGACCGCCGCGGAGCTCCTGCTGGACGAGTCGTCGAACCCGGACCACGAGCATCAGCGCGTCACGTTCACACCGGAGCTGGTGGTGCGGACGTCAACGCGCGGGACCGTCTGACCCGTACGCCGCGAGAAAGACGTCGGCCGCCTGGTCGGCGAGGTTCTGTAGCTCGCTGTTGTCGACGCGCTGGCGGGTGCCGGCGAACATCGCCCGGTTCATCGGCTTGTACATCACCAACCCGGCGAACTGGTACGCCGCCAGCGTCGGGTCGTCGAGCTGCTTCAGGAGGCCGCGGTCGCTCAGCCTCGTCAGCGCCTGACCGAGGGCGTCGAGGGACTTCTCGAAGCCGCTGTTGAACCACGCGCCGCACACTTCAGGAAACCGGTCCGCCTCGGCGATCACCAGCCGCCGGAGCTGTAGGACGTTGTCGGCGGTCAAGCTCTGCAGTAGGCGGTGCGCCAGCGCCCGGAGAGCCTCACGGGCGTCGGCCGCGCCGTCGAGCGTCTCGACGTACGCCTGGAAGAGACCGTCCATCAGCTGGTCGCTGGTGCCGAGGACGATCTCGGCGAACAGGCGCTCCTTGTTCTCGAACTGCTTGTAGACGGTCTGTTTGGAGACGCCGGCCTTGGCGGCGACCTCGTCCATGCTCGCGCCGAGATAGCCGTGCTGGAGGAAGACCTCGGTGGCCGCGGCCAGGATCGCGCGGCGTTTGCGGGGCGTCCGGCCTTCGATCTCTGACTGCTCCATCCGGAAATCATACTAGACAGTCCAGTTCTATCGCGAGTACTGTACGGTCTAGTTCCCTGCCTGTGAGGAGAAGACCATGAGCACCGTGACATCGGCCGACGGCACGACGATCGGCTACGACGCGTACGGCGCCGGCCGGCCGCTGATCCTGATCGACGGCGCGACCGCGCACCGGGCCGTGAACCCGGTGAACGCCGAGGTCGGACAGCTGCTGAGCGACGAGTTCCGGACGTACGCATACGACCGGCGCGGGCGTGGCGCCAGCACCGACACCGCGCCGTACGCGATCCAGCGCGAGATCGAGGACCTCTCCGCGCTGATCGAAGACGCGGGACAGCCGGCCATTTTGTTCGGGTGGTCGTCGGGGGCCTTGCTGGCGCTGGATGCCGCGGCGGCCGGCCTGCCGGTCTCGCAGGTGGTGTTGTTCGAGCCGCCGGTGGTCGTGGACGACGTACGGCCGCCGCTGCCGTCGGACTACGTCGAGCAGCTGGACGCGTTCGTCGCCGCGGGGCGCCGGGACCAGGCCGTCGAGCTGTTCATGACCGCGGCCGTCGGGATGCCCGCGGAGGCGGTCGCCGGGATGAAGCAGTCGCCGTTCTGGGCGCCGGTCGAGGAGATCGCGCACACGATCGCGTACGACGGTCGGATCATCGGCACCACGATGTCCGGCAAGCCGCTGCCTTCGGATCGCTGGGCCGACATCAAGGTCCCGGTGCTGGTGCTGTACGGCGACAAGACCTGGCCGGCGTTGTCCGCCGGAGCGCAGGCCGTCGCCGCGCACCTGCCGTCCGCTTCAGTGAAGGCGGTTCCTGGCGAGAACCACTCGACCGAGGCGTCGACGCTGGCGGCGGCACTGCGGGACTTGACCTAGACAGCGCTCTAGCTTGTTGGATCTGGCGCATGGTGAACCTTGCGCTGGGCGCGATGGAGTACGGGACACGGATCGACGAAGAGACCTCGTTCCGGTTGCTGGATGCCTTTGTGGACGCGGGCGGGGAGTGGATCGACACCGCGAACTGCTACGCGTTCTGGCAGCACCCGAGCGGCCAAGGCGGTCAGAGCGAGGAGCTGCTCGGTCGGTGGCTGGCGCAGCGTCCCGGCGTACGGGACCGGGTCAAGCTTGCAACGAAGGTCGGTTGCGAGCCGCTCTGGCCGGGCAGCTACCCGGAGCACTCGGAAGGCTTGAGCACCAAGGCGATCGACGCCGCGCTCGAGACGTCGCTGCGGCGGCTGGGGGTCGACCACATCGACCTGTACTGGGCACACCGCGACGACCGGTCCACACCGCTCGAAGAGACGACCGCCGCCTTCGGCAAGCACGCCGAGAACGGCACCATTGGCCGCATCGGCCTGTCGAACTACGCACTCTGGCGGGTCGAACGGATGCGCGGGCTGGCGTCAGAGCTCGGCGTGACGGGGCCGACCGCCCTACAGCTGCGCTACTCGTACCTGCAGCCCCGCCCGTTCGTCCGCGGCCACTCCCACGACCACCGCTTCGGCTGGATCACCGACGAGGTCCTGGACTACGCCGAGACCAATCCGGAGCAGCAACTGTTCGCTTACAGCCCCCTGATGTCCGGCACCTATGAGAACCGCCCCGACCGCCCCCTGGACCCCGCCTTCACACACCCCGGCACCACCCGCCGCCTGGAGGCCCTCAACGACGTAGCCACCACCCTCAACACCAGCCCCTCAGCAGTAGTCCTCGCCTGGCTCACCGGTGGCACCCCCGCCGTCACCCCCATCGTCGGCATCAGCAAACCCACCTACCTCACCACCGCCCTCACCGGCGCCCAACTGGAACTCACCACAGAACAACGCCGCCAACTCGACGACGTGTGGTGATGAGGTCCTGTCTGGTGATCCAGCGCCGTAGCGAGGAGGTGCTCGGTGCGGTGCATCGGCGCGCGGGGGCGAAGGTCTCGATGCGGAGCATCGTGGCCTTTGCACCCGTGCGGCGAGGTGCCGTGCCGAGTGCCCCGCAGTAGGCGATGGATCACCAGACAGGACCTACCCCTCCCGTTGGACCCGGGGTGAGTGAGATGGTTTGTAGGTGGACAGGGATGGGTTCTGGGGTCTGGTCGAGGATGCGCGGGCCTCGGTGGATGACACTGTGGCTGATCCGGACGGCGTCGCGGATGCGTTGACGAAGGTGCTGGGTGCGGCGCGGGCCGAGGTGATCGTCGGGTTCGGGACCGAGCTCGCGCGGTTGCAGGTCGAGTCGTACCGGTGGGACCTGTGGGCGGCGGCGCATCTGATCAACTCGGGTGCTTCGGAGGACGGGTTCGACTCGTTCCGGGGCTGGTTGATCGCGCAGGGGCGGGAGGTGTGGGACGCCGCACTGGCGGACCCGGACTCGCTCGCCGACGTGGTCGACGAGGACCGGCCGGAAGGGTTCGAGGGCTTCGACGGCGAAGGGATGCTGCACGTCGGGAGTCACGCGTACAAGAACGTGACCGGCGACGACGCGGCGTACTGGAAGGCCGTCGACGCGGAGGCGCCGGACAC
>NZ_DASRVN010000607.1:0-7656 GCF_035655035.1 Kribbella sp.
CGCCGCAGTCGACGATGGCGCCGCGCCCGGCCGTATCCAGGTCACGTTCACCGTCCACCAATGGTTCCGGGGCGGCACCGCCGACCAGGTCACCGTCACCGCCTACGCAACCGCCACCGGCCGTACGAGCGAAATCGCAGACCGAGCGACCTTCCGTCCCGGCACCAGGCTTCTCGTCTCCGGCGCGACCCAACCGGCGGCCCCGCCAATAGCCTGGTCCGGCTGCGGCTTCACCCGCCCGTACGACCAGGCAACAGCCGCCACCTGGCAGTCCACCCTGAAGCGATGACCGTGAGGCACGCCGGATGGATTCAAATGCGCTCGGTAATCTGATAGACACCCCCTTATGAGACTCCGCCCCAGCTCATTTCATCGTTCGTTGGTTGCCGGTGCGTTGGCGTTGACGGCTGTGCTGTCGGGGGCGCCGATTGCGCAGGCGGTGCCTGAGGCTGCTCCGGTGTTCAGGGGTGGGCCGGTTACCGGGTGTCTGGATCACTCGGTGGTCGGGACCGTCGAGGAGCAGCGGCTCAGCAGGGGGATCGACGGTGGGCCGTCGGTGCCGGCGGAGATCTTGCGACGGTCGGGGTTCGACCGGCAGGTGGCGGTGTTCGGGCAGTTGCTCTGCCGCGTGCCGAACTGGCAGGCGGCCGCGGCGCTCGTACGTACGCAGGGCGAGGCCTTGTGGCGTGCGGCGACGTACCGCGCTCAGCACGCGCCAAGCGCCCCAGACGCACTCCCCTCCACCGACGACCGTGGTCTGTACTGGGCGCGGATCTCGATGGCGCTCGCCCTCCGCCAATGGCAACCTGACTTCGGCCTAGGTACGGCGCAGCGAGCCGAGCTGATGCGGTCCTTCGAGTACGCCTCCCGCGGCATCACCAGCACCCGCTTCACCCCGGGCGTGCGGAAGATCCTCGTCACCGGGTTCGACCCGTTCACGCTGGACGCGGACATCCGGATCGGCAACCCCTCCGGAGCGAACGCGCTCACGCTCGACGGGCAGCGCTGGAAGGTCAACGGCACGACGTACGAGATCCAGACCGTGGTCTTCCCGGTGCGCTACCCCGACTTCGACCAGAACATGGTCGAGAACGCGCTCGCACCGCACTACCGCCCGGGTCCGCAGCGCGCCGACCTGGTGATGACCTCGAGCCAGGGCCGGGTCGGCATCTTCGACCTCGAGGTGTTCAACGGCCGCCGGCGTTCGGTCAGCTCGATCGGCGACAACAACAACCTCTGGGGCGGCGGCACGATCAGCGCCCCGGTCGTCTCCCCCAGCATGCCGGCCGGCCCGGAGTGGATCACGTCCAGCCTGCCGCTCGCGCGGATGGCGCAAGCCGACGTCGGGCCGTTCCGGACCCGCGTGAACACGTCTGTTCTCGAGATCCCGGCAGGCGAGACCACACCCGTACGGCGGCCCGACGGCCCCACGGCCGGATCGATCGCGTCCGAGGGCACGGGCGGCGGGTACCTGTCCAATGAAGTTGCCTACCGCAACACTCTGCAGCGCGACCTGCTCGACCCGTCGATGCCGGCCGGCCACCTGCATGTCCCGGTGCTGACCTTCGACCTGACGAACAAGACCGCGATCACGGACCCGACGTACGAGGCCAACCGGGACGCGATCGTCGCGGGCGCCCACGCGGTTCTCAAGGCCGCGCTGTGAATGATCAGAATACTGATCACCTGATCACTATTCTGATCATGTGACTTGAGGATTCTGGGGTTAGGTGCCCTCGAAGTCGGCCGGATAGCTTCCGCTGCATGAGCTTTCAGACAGCCGAAGAACTCGTTGCCGCACTGCGTGCCGGTGAAGTGACCTCCGCGGAACTGACCGACCAGGCGATCGCCCGGATCGAGCGGGACGACAAGGCGGTCAACGCGATCTGTGTGCCGGACTTCGACCGTGCGCGGGCCGCCGCGCACCGTGCCGATCAAGCACTGGCCCGCGGCGAGGAGCAGCCTCTGCTCGGCGTTCCGGTGACGGTCAAGGAGTCGTACGACGTCGCCGGGCTGCCCACGACCTGGGGGATGCCGCAGTACCGGGACTACACACCCGCTGAAGACGCGGTGCAGGTGTCGCGACTGAAGGCCGCCGGCGCGGTGGTGCTCGGCAAGACCAACGTGCCTCTGGGCCTGCAGGACATCCAGAGCTTCAACGAGATCTATGGCACCACCAACAATCCGTGGGACCACAGCCGTACGTCGGGCGGGTCCTCCGGCGGATCAGCAGCCGCGTTGGCATCCGGGTTCGGCGCGTTGTCGATCGGCTCCGACCTCGGCGGCTCGCTGCGTACGCCCGCGCATTTCTGCGGCGTCTATGCGCACAAGCCGACGCTCGGGCTGGCAGCCACCCGCGGCATGGTCCCACCGCCCGGGCCCGCCCTGCCGGCCGACCTCGACCTGGCTGTCGTCGGCCCGATGGCGCGCTCCGCCCGGGATCTCACGCTCCTGCTCGACGTCATGGCCGGGCCGGACCCGCTGACATCCGGCAAGGCGTACGACGTGACGCTGCCGCCCGCGCGCCACGAGCGGATCGACGACTTCCGGGTCCTGGTCCTCGACGAGCATCCGCTGCTTCCGACCGGGTCCGCCGTACGGGCCGCCGTGAACCGGGTCGCCGATGCGCTCGTCGACGGCGGCGCCGGGGTCGAGCGGCACAGCCCGCTGCTGCCGGACCTGACCGACGCCGCAACGCTCTACACGCAGTTGCTGATCTCCGGCACCGTCGCACGCTTTCCCACCGGATCGGCTGACCAGCTACGGGCGGAGCTGGACGCGGACGACCAAAGTCTGCATGCGACCCGTCTGCGGGCCATGGATTTCAGCCACCACGACTGGCTGGAGGCGAACCACCGCCGTGAGCTCCACCGCCACGCCTGGCGGCTGCTCTTCTCCGAGTTCGACGTCGTGGTGTGTCCGATCACGCCGACGCCCGCGTTCCCGCACGACCACACCGCCAATCTGCTGGAACGACGGATCGACATCGACGGCGCCCAGTACCCGTACTTCGACCAGGTCATCTGGGCAGGCCTCGCGACCATGCCCGGCCTGCCCGCCACCGCCGTACCGGCGGGCAGATCTCCCGAGGGTCTGCCGGTCGGAGTCCAGCTCATCGGCCCGATGTTCGAAGACCGCACCCCGTTGCGACTGGCCGAACTCCTCGAAAACAGGATCTCCTGACCGGTCGCGCCGTGATGCCGGTAAATGTCGACTCTTCGACATTCAGGTCCAGTCACGCGCGCACTAAAGTGATCACTGCGGCCCGACGGTGATCAGTATTGTGTTCAACCGCCGGCCAGGATGAGGGCGAAGGCTTCCACCACCGAGTCGACCTGGTAGTCGGCGACGGGAGTGTCCGTGGCGTTGTGATTGCCGACGCGGATTGTGCGCAGGCCGGCCGCGATGCCACCGGCGATGTCGTACGACGGGTGGTCGCCGACCATCCAGCCGCCCCGCAGCGACGTCCCGGTCCGTTCGGCGACCAGCTCGAAGATCCGCCGGTCCGGTTTGCGTACGCCGACCGCACCGGAAACGCACGCGTAGTCGACGGCCTTGTCGAGCTGCGTGTACTCCAGCTTCAGGTCCTGCTGGGCTGGGTCCCCGTTCGTCACCACCGCCACCCGCCAGCCGGCAGACCGAAGCGAGCCCAGGCCGTCGAGCACCTCAGGCTTCACCGAGGTGAACAACGGATGCTCCTCGTCGTACGACGCCACCAGTTCGTCAACCGGCGCCGCGAGCCCGAACCGCTCCCGCGCCATCCCGAACAACTCCGCCCGCGGCCGGAACCCACCGTTGTCATGAGCAACGAACCACTCGAGCGCCGTCTCGTCCAGCCCCTGACGGTCCACCCACCACCGCGCCCACCGCAGGAACGCGCCGTTGCGATCGATCAACGTGTTGTCCAGGTCGAAGCACGCCAACCGCCCCGTACCGACCTGCATTTCGGGAAGGGTCACGCTCAGACGTCGATGCGGTTCTCGTCCAACTCGTACGCGCCCTGGACGAGGAATTCCTTGCGTGGCGCGACGTCGTTGCCCATCAGCAGGTCGAAGACCTGGGAGGCGGCTTCGACGTCGTCGACGGTGATCCGGCGCAGGGTGCGGTGCCGCGGGTCCATGGTGGTCTCGGCCAGCTGGTCGGCGTCCATCTCACCGAGGCCCTTGTAGCGCTGCGGGGGCTCCTTCCAGCGGACGCCCTTCTTCATCAGCTCGGCGGTCTTCCGCTGGTACTCCGCGTCGCTGTAGGTGTACAGGTACTTGTCCTGCCCCTTCTTCGGGTTCGTCAGCTCGAACCGGTGCAGCGGCGGCACGGCGGTGTAGACCCGGCCGGCCTCGACCATCGGGCGCATGTAGCGGAAGAACAGCGTCGCGAGCAGCGTCCGGATGTGCGCGCCGTCGGAGTCGGCGTCGGCCATGAAGATGATCTTCCCGTACCGCGCCTGCTCGAGGTCGAAGGTCCGGCCGGAGCCGGCGCCGACGACCTGGATGATCGACGCGCACTCGACGTTCTTCAGCATGTCGCCGACGGACGCCTTCTGCACGTTCAGGATCTTGCCGCGGATCGGCAGCAGCGCCTGGAACTCCGAGCTCCGCGCGAGCTTCGCCGTACCGAGCGCGGAGTCGCCCTCGACGATGAACAGCTCGGACCGGTCGACGTCGTTGCTGCGGCAGTCCGCGAGCTTGGCCGGCAGTGCCGACGACTCCAGCGCGGTCTTGCGCCGCTGCAGCTCGCGGTGCTGGCGGGCGGCGACCCGGGTCCGGGACGCGGCGACGACCTTCTCCAGCACGGCGCGGGCCTGGGCCTTGAACTCGCGCTTGGTCGAGGTCAGGAACGACTCCAGCTCCGACTGCACGACCTTCGCCACGATCCGCGAAGCGGCCGGCGTACCGAGCACTTCCTTCGTCTGGCCGTCGAACTGCGGCTCGGCCAGTCGCACCGTGACGACCGCGGTCAGACCTTCGAGGACGTCGTCCTTGATGATCTCCTCGCCGTTCTTCAGCAGCCGGGTGCCGTCGAGGGCGTTGGTGAAGCTCTTCGACAGCGCCCGCTCGAACCCGGCGACGTGCGTGCCGCCCTTCGGCGTCGCGACGATGTTCACGAACGACCGCAGCTCGGTCTCGTAGCCGTCGCCCCAGCGCACCGCGATGTCGACCTCGAGGTCGCGCTCGACGTCGGTCGGGGTCATGTGGCCGGCCTCGTCCAGCATCGGCACGGTCTCGGTGAAGTGACCGGTTCCGGCCAGCCGGATCACCTCGGTGACCTTCTGGTCGGTGGCCAGGAACTCGCAGAACTCGCTGATCCCGCCGTCGTGCTTGAAGGTCTCCTCGGTGACCTCGTCGCCGCGCTCGTCGCGGATCACCAGCTCGAGCCCGGGCACCAGGAACGACGTCTGCCGCGCCCTGGTGACCAGCTCGTCGTAGTTGAAGGTCGCGTCCTTGGTGAAGATCTGCCGGTCCGCCCAGTACCGGATCCGGGTGCCGGTGACACCGCGCTTGGCCTTGCCGGCCTTGCGCAGCCCCTTCGACGGGGTGAACCCGGCAGCGGCGCCCTCGCCGTCGAACTCGCCCGCGACACCGCGCCGGAACGACGTCGTCCAGACCGTGCCGCCACGGTCGACCTCGACGTCCAGCCGCGCGGACAGCGCGTTCACCACCGAGGCGCCGACGCCGTGCAGACCGCCGGAGGCGTTGTACGACCCGCCGCCGAACTTGCCGCCGGCGTGCAGCTTGGTGAAGACCACCTCGACGCCGCTGAGCTTGGTCTTCGGCTCGATGTCGACCGGGATGCCGCGGGCGCGGTCCCGCACCTCGACCGAGCCGTCCTTGTACAGCACCACGTCGATCCGCTCGCCGTGCCCGGCCAGGGCCTCGTCGACGGCGTTGTCGATGATCTCCCACAGGCAGTGCATCAGGCCGCGGCTGTCGGTCGACCCGATGTACATCCCGGGCCGCTTCCGGACCGCCTCGAGTCCCTCGAGGACGAGCAGGTTGCGGGCGTTGTACGTCGGGTCGATCTCGGTACTGCGAGGCGTCGGGGCGGCCACAGGGCTCCTTCACTGGTTCACGCTCTTACAGGCACAGACTATGCGGCCCCACCCCCAAAACCGGGTAAGCGGGACATGCCCGGTGGGTACCGGAGCTACATGTCGCGGCAGATATCGATCCGGACTCGATTCGGAGTGGTGTACGACACTCCGAATCCGAGCAGACGGTGACGATTCCATGGCGCACAGTGAGAGTAGAAGCACCCCGCCTCCGTGACTCACCAGATTTCCGCCGTACCACGAAACGATTCCTCGTCAGCAAACGTCATACGGGAACAGGTGGTTCGTCTCACATCCGGACACGTTGTCCCCACCGGGAAGCGATCCGCATGTCAGGATGTTGCTATCTGGTGAGTACGGAACTAGATGAGATGAGGCCTCAATGACTACAGCACTCGCCCCGAGTTCGGCCCTGTCGGCCGCGGATCGTTGTGACCGCTGCGGTGCGCAGGCCTACGTCCGAGTCACCCTGACCAGCGGTGGGGAGCTGCTCTTCTGCGCCCACCACGGCCGGGAGCACTCGGAGAAACTGCGCGACATCGCGATCACGATCCACGACGAGACCGGTCGGCTCGAAGCCACCCCGACGATCACGGTGGACGACGAGCGGTAACCGACCAGGCAGTTTCCAAACGCGCCAACGACGGCGCCAAAGTCATGAAGGCTTCGATGGCGGCTCACTCGCGAGGGTGACCGCCATCCTTTCTGTTCACACCACAGGTACTTCGGGTCCCGGGCCGTGCCGGCGCAGCTCCTGCCAGGCCCGCGCCAACCGGGTGACGGCATCGTCGAGCACTTGCTCCGAGTACGCGAACGGCACCCGTAAGTAGTCGTCGTGCTCGCCGGTCGGGTCCATCGCCTGCCCGGCCACCACCTCGACACCGTGCCGCAGCGCCACCTGCGCGAAGACCCGCGCATCGGTGTCCGGCAGCCGGATCCACAACGCCGACCCGCCGATCGGTACAGACCACTCCCACTCCGGCAGCCGTTCGGTCAGCAACTCCCCCATCAGCTTCTTCCGTACGGTCGCCACCCGCGCCCGCGCCGCCGTCAACTCACCGAGCCGCGGCAGCAACCGCGCCGTCAGCGCCTGGTCGATCACCGGGCTGCCGAGATCGGCCAGCGCCTTGTGCCGCGCCAGCCGTTCCGCCAACGGCCGCGACGCCCGGATCCAGCCGATCCGCAGACCGCCCCACACCGCCTTCGACACCGACCCGATCGTCAGTACCTCGGCATCGTCCGGCCCGTACGCCGCGAGCGGTGGCGGGATGGACGGTCCGGACGGGTCCCACGCCGAGTACGCGTTGTCCTCGACGACCACGACCCCGCGCCGCGCGGCGAGTTCGGCCACCTGCCGCCGGCGCGCCGCGGACATCAACCGCCCGGTCGGGTTGTGGAACGTCGGCATCACGAACAGCATCGCCGGCTGGTGCTCGGCGAATACCGCGTCGAGCAGGTCGGGCCGGATCCCCGCGTCGTCCAGCGGTACGCCGACCACCCGCCCGCCGGCCGCGCCGAACAGGTCGAAGCACCCCGGCCAGCTCGGCTGCTCGATCGCGACCGCGGCACCGCTACGGAGGTACATCTGCGTGACGAGCGCGATCGCCTGA
>NZ_DASRVN010000608.1:0-2904 GCF_035655035.1 Kribbella sp.
CTGGTCAGCTTGACGTCCGCCTTCGGGAACTCCTTGCGGTAGAGATCCAGCGGCATCGTGGTCCATTCCTTGCCGTAGCCGCCGTCGAAGTTGAAGAACTCCAGCGGCTTGCTGCCGTCCACCGACGACCCGGCGGACGCGGCACTCTTGCTCTGGACGGGCTTCGCGCAGGAGGCGAGCGTGGCGACGGCAGAACCGGCCAGGGCGGCGCGGAGCAGGGTACGGCGGTCGACCTCGAACATGATCGGCAGTCCTCTCGGAGCGTTGACTGCGTCATGGATACGCCCGGCGGACACCCACGCGGAAGACCGGTCAGCAAGGTTGACTAGACCACTGTTCGCCGCCTACGGCAAGGGGATCGCGCCGACCAGTCTGGCGGTGAGGTCCGTCGGGTTGGTGATCGCGTGCCCGACCACGACGGCGTACGCGCCCGCGTCGCACACGCTGCGGACGTCGTCCGGGGTCCGGATCCGGCCCTCGGCGACCACCGGGCAGTCCAGCTTGGTCGCGAGCTGGCGGACCAGTTCGACATCAGGTCCGGTCGGCGGACGGCCATTGGTATAGCCGGACAGCGTCGTCGCGACCACGTCGGCACCCGCCTCCCGGGCGGCCAGCCCGGCGTCCAGGGTGTCCACGTCGGCCATCACGGGTACGCCGAGCTCGTCGTGGATGCGGGCGATCTGCCGCGCCACCGGCTGCCCGTCGGGGCGCGGTCGCAGGGTGCCGTCGAGCGCGATCAGGTCGGCGCCGGCCGCCACGATCCCGATCGCGGCGTCGTACGTCGGGGTGATGAACACGCCCGCCGGGTCGCCGAGCTTGTGGATGCCGATGATCGGCAGGTCGGTGACCGCGCGGATCGCAGCGATGTCATGCGGCCCGTTGGCCCGGATCGCCCGCGCGCCGCCGGCCTCGGCGGCCTGCGCCATCAGCGCCATCCCGGCCGGGCCGTACAGCGGGTTCTCGGGGGCGGCCTGGCAGGACACCACCAAGGTGCCAGGGGCAAGGGTTCTCATCGACGGTGCGTCACAATCAGGTCGGCGTACGTTCCGGCAGGTCCGGTCGCGAGGCGTTCGGCACCGTCGAGCGAGTTGCCGGCCGCCGGGGTGAGTTGGGCGCGTGCGGGGAGTGCGGCGCGGACCGGGGCCAGCAGTTGTTCCCCTGCGCCCGTGAACAGTCCACCGACGCAGGCGACCGGTACAGGTCCTTCCCCGGCGAGCTGCGCGACGGCAGCGGCGATCGTCTCCGCGATGTCGGTGGCGGCCCGTACGACGAGTTCGTGCGCGACCGGATCGCCTTCGGCGGCACACCGCAGTACTTCGGGGGCGAACCGCGCGACGTCGTCGACCAGCGTCGACGAGCGGTAGAGCGTGACCGGATCGAGCGAGGTGTCGGCGAGCTTGGTCGCGGGGCCGCGGCCGTCCCGCGCCCGCTGTACGGCGACCAGCCCGGCGCGGCCGATCGCGAACGCGCTGCCCGCGTCGCCGAACAGGTACCCGTGCCCGTCGAGCTTGCGCCACGTCCCGTCCCGGTCGACCGCGAGACACACGAGACCGGTGCCTGCGGCAACTACTACGCCGTACCCGTCCGGAAGCGCACCGGCGTGCGCGGTCACCATGTCCTGCGTGAGCCGGACCTCGTCCGCATCAAGCAGCTCGGCGACATCCGCCGCCAACCGCTCCGCGGCACCCGGTGCCTGTGGATAACCGGTGAGCCCCAGCGCGACGACCTCGACCGGCCCGCTCAGCCGGGCCTCGGCCGCGGCGGCGCCGATCGCGTCGAGCAGCTTGGGAAGCGCGTCCGGCCCGTGCGTGTAACCAGGCCCGGCGCCGGTCCGGCCGGACGGAAGGACACGAAGACGAAGGGCGGACTGCCCGCCGTCGATGGCGATCTGCGTCATGCGGTGATCCAGTGTGAATAGTCTTGCCACGGGAGGTGCCAGCGGTTCGCTTTGCGGGTACGGCGGTCCTGGCCGGCGGTGTCGTTCGCGACCAGCCGGACGCTGCCGAGTTTCTCGTCGTACAGCACGGCCGGGGAGCCGGTGAAGTGCAGCGTACCGACAGGTTCCCAGGGGGTGTGGCCGCCGCGGACGTCGATCATCGAGCAGTGGTGGATGCGGCGGTCGGCGCCGAGGACGTACACCTCGATCGCGTCGGCTCCGGGGTTGAAGGCGACCACCGGGTCGTCGGCCAACTCGAGGTCGCCGACTTGCTGCCAGCGGCCTTGGCCGACGCGGTCGTCGAGGTATGTGTGGTGCAGGTGGTTGTCGGCGCCGCGGACGTAGATCTCATACGAGTTCGCGGGGTCGTTCCGCGCCCATGTCGGCTCGCCCGCGGCTTGCAGGTCGCCGAGGATGGCTCGCACCCCGCCTTGGTCCCGGACAACCCGGCCGTCCTCACCACGCTGGAAGGTGGGCGGAACGGTCTCGCCCTTGCGGATGGATTCGAACTCCGCCCGAACAGCTACAACAGGTGCGCGGTTGTCACGGGGTTCCGGGAAGAACGGTTCGCGTTGGAGGTAATGCATGGCGGCGATCAGGCTCGGGGCGACCGACCACCCGGTCTCCACGCAGTACGGTCCCCAGCCGATGTCGGCGTTCGAGCCGAAGTACTCCCAGGCGTCGAAGTCGAACGCGCGCTGCCAGGTGCCGTCGAGCTGCTCGTCGGACGGGTCGTCGATCTGGATCCGGCTCAGGTAGTCGAGGACGCCGTGCGCGAGCTCCTCGAAGACCGGTTCGCCGGTGACCTGGTGGACGATCGGCAGCGCCCAGGCCGCGAACGGGGTGCCGTACAGCTGGTCCGTGACCGGGTCGCCGTTCGCCTGGAAGATCGACGCCTCGTCGACGCCGTACGCCTCGTTGCTCGGCGGGCACTTGCCGTCCCACTCGGCGAATCCGCCGTCCGGGCC
>NZ_DASRVN010000609.1:0-2360 GCF_035655035.1 Kribbella sp.
TCGCCGGCCAATCGCGACGCCACGAACGCGTCCGCGACCTCCGGAGTCGAGTGCCGGATCAGCAGCGATGCCTGCAGGCACAGGGCCATCAGCGCAGCCAGCCGTCGTGCGCCGGCCTCGGCGTTCGAAGCGTCAGCAAGCGCTTGCAGTACGTCGTTCACCGCGGCATCCAGCCGCTGATCCGCACCCTGGACCGCGGCGAGCTCCGACAGCCACGCGTCGAGCGACTCGGGCCTGCGGAGTGCCCGCAGTACGTCGAGCGCGTTCACGTTGCCCGACCCTTCCCAGATCGAGTTCAGCGGCGACTCCCGGTAGAGCAACGGCAGCCCGGACTCCTCGACGTACCCGTTCCCGCCGAGGCACTCCAACGCCTCGGCAACCATGAACGGCGTCCGCTTGCACACCCAGAACTTCGCCAACGGCAACGCGATCCGCCTGAAGGCTGCCTCCTGCGGAGTGCCGTTGTCGACGGCTGCCGCGAGACGCATGCCCAGCGCGGTCGCGGCCTCGCTCTCGATCGCCAGGTCGGCCAGCACGTTCTGCATCGCCGGCTTGTCCGCCAGCAGCCCACCGAAGGCGCTCCGGTGCCGCGTGTGCCAGATCGCCTCGACGAGCGCCCGCCGCTGCAGCGCCGCCGACCCGAGCACGCAGTCCAGCCGGGTGGCGGCGACCATCTCGATGATGGTCCGGACGCCCGCACCTTCCTCGCCGAGCCGGTACCCGATCGTGCCGTGGAACTCGACCTCCGACGACGCGTTCGACCGGTTCCCGAGCTTGTCCTTCAGCCGCTGCAGGGCGAACGGGTTCCGATTGCCGTCGGCAAGCACCCGCGGTACGACGAAACAGCTCAGCCCGTCCGGCGCCTGCGCCAGTACCAGGAACACGTCCACCTGCGGCGCGGAGCAGAACCACTTGTGCCCGTCCAGCTGGTACACGTCCCCGGCGGGCGTCGCCGTCGTCAGGTTCGCCCGTACGTCGGACCCGCCCTGCTTCTCGGTCATCCCCATCCCGGCCAGTACGCCGCCCTTCGCCGCGGCCGGCAACCGACGTACGTCGTACTCCGTCGACGCCAGCCGTGGTACCCACTCCGCCGCGAGCTGCTCATCCGCGCGCAGTGCCGGCACCGCGGCGTACGACATCGAGATCGGGCACCCGTGGCCCGGCTCCACCTGCGACCACAGGTAGAACCCGGCTGCCCGGGTCAGGTGCGGCGCGGGGCGGTCGCTGGTCCACGGCGCCGCCTGCAGCCCGAACCCGACGGCCTGCTCCATCAGCCAGTGCCACGACGGGTGGAACTCGACCTCGTCGATCCGGTTGCCGTACCGGTCGTGGGTGCGCAGTACGGGCGGATTCTGGTTCGCCGGGAGCGCGTGCGCGCGGGCCTCGTCGGAGCCGGCCAGCTCGCCGATCCGGCGCAGGCCGGCGTCCGCGGTGAGGTCCCCGGTGAGCCCGGCGTACGGACGCAGAGCGTCACCGAGCGGCGCGTCCCGGGTGAAGAAGTTCACGCCCCGCAGTGGGGGAGCCTGATTCGTTACCGCGAATGGGTCCGCCATGTCAGTACGGTAAGCGGTATGGCACGTTCTGGGGCAGGACCCACTGGTGGGAGCTCCCTCTCATTGGCATGGGTTCGCAAGGTCCCCGCGACGACCTGGAAGCTGCTCACGCAGACGGTAGGGGTCTGTCTGCGTTACCGGGTCACGGGTCTCGCGGCCGAGGGGGCGTTCTACGCGATCCTCTCGCTGCCGCCGCTGATCTTCGGACTGGCCGGCTCGCTCGGTTACATCGCGAGCAAGTGGTTCCAGGTCGAGACGATCAACGACGTCAAGCAGCAGATCGTCGACCTGGCCGCCCGGGCGCTGACCGACGACTCGATCCGGAACGTCATCTCCCCGACGCTGGACCAAGTGCTGAACGGCGGCCGGCCGGACGTGATCTCGATCGGTTTCGTGCTGGCGCTGTGGTCCGGCAGCCGGGCGCTGAACGTGTTCGTGGACACCATCACGATCATGTACGGGATGGGCGGCAAGCGCGGCATCGTCAAGACCCGCGCGCTGTCGTTCAGCCTGTACTGCGCCGCGCTGGTGATCGGCGTGATCGTGCTGCCGCTGGTGCTGGCCGGACCGGACGCGGTGAACTCCCTGCTCCCGCACCGGCTCGACTTCCTGAACCAGCTGTACTGGCCGGTGGTCACGATCCTGTCCGCGGGCTTCCTGAACACGCTGTACCACCTGTCGGTCCCGATCCGGACGCCGTGGGTCTCGGACCTGCCGGGCTCGTTCCTGGCGCTGTCGATCTGGATCCTGGGCAGCTTCGTGCTCCGCTGGATCCTGCAGAGCACGGTCGGCGGTACGTCGATCTAC
>NZ_DASRVN010000610.1:0-10377 GCF_035655035.1 Kribbella sp.
GCCAGGCCGGCCCAGCCGAAGACGCTCAGTACGCCGATCAGCAGCAGCGAGCGGGACACCTTCGCCGGGACAATGATGCCCAGGGCAATCATGAAGACGAGCTGCGGGAACCCGAACAGGAAGTCCAGCAGCCGGGACACGATCGCGTCGTACCAGCCGCCGAAGTACGCCGCGCTGATCCCGAGCAGGGTGCCGAGCACGCTGGTGATCAGCGTCACCGTGATCGCGATCACCAGCGACGTCCGCAGGCCGAGCACCACGATCGAGAACAGGTCCCGGCCGGTGAGCGGCTCCACCCCGAACCAGTGCGTGCCGCTCATCCCGCCGGCCGCACCACGCGGCGCGTTGCCGCGGGCCGGGTCGAGCAGGTCGATGTGGTACGTCGTCGCGTCCTGACCGGCCAGCCGGACCAGCAGCGGCGCGGCGGCGGCGATCAGGATCAGCAGCAGCACCAGGACGAACCCGGTCTGCGCGCTGCGGTCGCGCCGTGCCCGGCGCATCGCTTGCCGGGTGGGCGATACGGTCCCGGCGACCGAGGTACTCACAGGCACTCCTGACAGGTTCGAAATTGCAGCCGACAAAACCTAGGCCGCATCCTTCCACCACGGACCACTCATCTCGAATCCCGAGAATCTCGGGTTGATAACTGTGGATTCGGATAGCTCTTCTCAGGTGGTTACGCTCCGCTGCATGGAGAGCTTCGTGCGGATCGGTGACCGGATTGTTCTGTACAACCTGTACGGCACCGAGGGCGGCGTGCCCGCGATCTCGTTCGGCGGTTCGCCGAGCACGCGGTGGAAGCGGCCGGACGCCGTACAGGCGCTGCGGGAGTCCGGGCTGTGGGTGGCGGTGCCGGACCGGCCCGGGTACGGCGGATCGACGCGGCAGCCCGGGCGTACGGTCGCGTCCGTCGTACCGGATGTGGTGGCGCTGGCCGACGAGCTCGGGTGGGAACGATTCGCGGTCACCGGAGGTTCGGGCGGCGGACCGCATGCGCTGGCGTGTGCGGCGCTGTTGCCGGACCGGGTCACGCGGTGTGCCGTGATCGGCAGCATCTCGCCGCCGATCGTCGACGGACCCGAGCCGACGTCGGAGGAGGAAGCGGAGGACCCGCGCCGCAACCGCACGTCCTGGAAGGCGGTGCACGGCGACCTGCGGCCGGAGCTGGAGGAGACCGCCCGCTCGATCATGTCCGCCGTCGAAGCCGGCGGCCCCGAGTTTCCGCCGGACCCAGGAGCCGAACCCGGCCCACCCGCCCGCGAGGACCCCGCCGCGATGGCCCGCCTCACCGCCACCTTCGTCACCAGCCACGACGGCTGGGAGGACGACCTCATCGCCTTCGCCACCCCCTGGGGCTTCGAGCTGGAGGCCATCCAGATCCCGGTCTCCCTCTGGCACGGCTCCGCCGACGACCGCGCCGGCAAGTACGCCGACCATCTCGCCGCCGCCATCCCCCACGCCGAACGCCGCTACTACATAGGCGGCCACATCCCCCCAACAAACGCATACCGCGAACACCTCAAGTGGCTGACACTGTCCTGATGAACCTCGCCCGCGAACTGGTACGGGAGCTCTACCCCGACGCCCGGGCCGCCTGGCTCGGCGGCAGCGTGGCCCGAGGCGAAGCGACCCCCACGTCCGACCTCGACATCACGGTCCTGCAGGACGGCCCGGTCCTCCGCAAGTCGCTCGAGTACGGCGGGTGGCCGGTCGAGCTGTTCGTCCACACCGAGAAGTCGCTCCGGTACTTCGCCGACAAGGACCAGGCCCGCCGCCAGCCGACGATGATGCGCCTGGTCGGCGAGTCCGTCGTACTGATTGACACCGACGGGTCCGGTAAGCGGCTGCAGCAGGAGTATCTGGCCGAGGTGGCTGCAGGGCCCAAGCCGTTGTCGGCTGATGAGCTCAGTCTGCTCCGGTACACGATCACTGACCTGCTGGAGGATCTGGCGGGTGCCGTCGGCGACGTGCGGCTGGCTATCGCGTCAGTGCTGTGGCAAGAGGCGGCCCGGTTGTTGCTGACCGGCTCGGGTCATTGGTCCGGCACCGGCAAGGGCCTGCTGCGGGAGGTGGCAGCGTACGACGCGACCCACGGCACCGATCACGCTACGGCGTTGCTGGACGGCGTACGTGCTTCGGACGACCGCCTTGGCGTTGCGGCAGATCGGATCCTGGAGCCGTACGGCGGGCGGTTGTTCGCTGGGTTCGAGGTGTCGGCTCCGGTGGGTGTATAGGGTCGAGGGCGTGCCTGATATCGACGTAGCGTTTCTTGCTCTGCCCCGGCAGGAGTTGGCTGCGGCCGCCCTGCAGCGTGCTCGTGATCTGGGGGCCTCGTTCGCCGAGTTCCGGTTGGAGCGGATCCGGTCGGAGTCCATCTCGTTGCGCGACAGTGTGCTGGAGAGCGCCAAGGACGACGAGGATCTCGGTCTCGCGGTGCGGGTGATCCACGACGGTACCTGGGGGTTCGCGGCGGGGGTCGCGCTCACCGTCGAGCAGGCGGTGCTGCTCGCGGAGCAGGCGGTGAACATGGCGCAGGTGTCCCGCCCGATCAACGCGGAGACGATCGAGCTCGCGGACGAGCCGGTGTACGACGACGTCACCTGGATCTCGTCGTACAAGATCGACCCGTTCACCGTCCCGCGGGCGGACAAGGTCGCGCTGCTCACCGACTACAGCGACCGCCTGCTGAAGGCGGACGGTGTCGCGCACGTCAGCGTCCACGTCGCCACGATCCACGAGTGCAAGTACTACGCGAACTCCGCCGGTACGTCGTACACCCAGCAACGCGTCCGGATCGGCCCGTCCATCACCGCGCACGGTGTCGCGGAGGACCGCTTCGACTCGATGTCGTCGACCGCCCCACCGGCCGGCCGCGGCTGGGAGTACATGACCGGCACCGGGTGGAACTGGGACGAAGAGCTCGCCCAGATACCCGGCTGGCTCGCCGAGAAGCTGGCCGCGCCGAGCGTCGAGCCCGGCACGTACGACGTGGTGATCGACCCGTCCAACCTGTGGCTGACGATCCACGAGTCGATCGGCCACGCCACCGAGCTCGACCGCGCTCTCGGCTACGAGGCGAACTACGCGGGCACCAGCTTCGCCACCCTCGACCAGCTCGGCACGCTGAAGTACGGCTCACCGGTCATGCACGTCACCGGCGACCGCACCGCGGAGCACGGCCTCTCCACGGTCGGGTACGACGACGAGGGCGTCGCCGGCCAGCAGTGGGACCTGGTCAAGGACGGGATCCTGGTCGGGTACCAGGTGGACCGCCGGATGGCGAAGAAGAACGAGGACGTGCTCGGTACGCCGCGCTCGAACGGTTGCGCGTACGCCGACTCGTCCGGCCACATCCCGATCCAGCGGATGGCGAACGTCTCGCTGCAACCCGCCGCCGACGGCCCTTCCACCGAGGAGCTGATCAGCCGGGTCCGGAACGGGATCTACATCGTCGGCGACAAGTCCTGGTCGATCGACATGCAGCGGTACAACTTCCAGTTCACCGGCCAGCGGTTCTACAAGATCACCGACGGCAAGCTCGACGGGCAGCTCCGCGACGTCGCCTACCAGGCCACCACGACCGACTTCTGGGGCTCGATGGAGGCGGTCGGCGGCCCGCAGACGTACGTCCTCGGCGGCGCGCTGAACTGCGGCAAGGCCGAGCCGTCCCAGTCCGGCGCGGTCAGCCACGGCTGCCCGTCGGCGCTCTTCCGCGGAGTCCGCATTCTCAACACCACCCAGGAGGCCGGCCGGTGACCGCCGTACAGCTCACTCCGCAGGACACCGTCGAGCGGGGCCTGGCCCTGGCGGCGGCCGAGGGCGCCGACGGCTGCGTCGTACTCGTCGCCGAGACCTCCAGCACCAACCTGCGCTGGGCGAACAACACCCTGACCACGAACGGCGCGATGCGCGGGTCCAGCGTGACGGTGATCGCCACCGTCGGCGCCGGCGAGGGTACGGCGGCCGGCGTCATCGGCCGCTCGTCCGTCACCGAGGACACGCTCCGCGAGATCGTCTCGGCCGCGATCGCCACCGCCCGCGCCGCCGGCCCCGCCGAGGACGCGCGGCCGCTGGTCGACGGTACGGCGTCGGCGGACTGGGCGCTCGAGCCGGAGGAGACGACGGTCGGCGTCTACGAGAAGTTCGCGCCGTCGCTCGGGGAGTCGCTCAAGCAGGCCGCCGCCGAGAAGCGCCGGCTGTACGGGTTCGCGAACCACGAGGTCGTCACGCTGTACGCCGGATCCTCCACCGGACTGCGGCTGCGCCAGGCCCTCCCCCGTGGGTACGTGTCCTCGACCGGCAAGAACGACGCCCACTCGGCCTGGGTCGGTACGGCGACCCGTGACTTCGCCGACGTCGACGCGCTCGCGCTGGACACCGAGCTGACCCGGCGCCTCGGCTGGGCCGGGCGGACCGTATCGGTGGACGCGGGCCGGCACCCGACGATCCTGCCACCGGCCGCGGTCGCCGACCTGATGACGTACCTGTACTGGCAGCTCGACGGCCGCGACGCGTTCGAGGGGCAGACCGTGTTCTCGAAGTCCGGGGGCGGGACCCGGATCGGCGACACGCTGTCGTCGCAGCCGGTGAACCTGCACTCGGACCCGGCGCTCACGGGGCTTGAGTCCTTCGCGTTCGCGGTGGCCCGGTCGTCGGGCGGCTCGTCGAGCGTGTTCGACAACGGCCTCACGCTGACCGCGACCGACTGGATCCGGGGCGGCAAGCTCGAGCACCTGATGACCAGCCGGTACACCGCGGACCTGATCGACGTACCGGCGGCCACGCCCGACATCGACAACTACGTGCTGTCGGTGGACGGCGCGACCGGTACGACCGACGACCTGGTGGCCGGCCTCGACAACGGCCTGCTGCTGACCTGCCTGTGGTACATCCGCGTCGTCGAGCCGCAGACGCTGCTGCTCACCGGGCTCACCCGCGACGGCGTCTACCTGGTCGAGAACGGCGAGGTCACCGGCGCGGTCAACAACTTCCGGTTCAACGAGAGCCCGGTCGACCTGCTGGCCCGGTTCACCGCGGCCGGCGCGACCGTACCGTCGTTCTCCCGCGAGTGGGGCGACTACTTCTCGCGGACCGCGACACCGCCGCTGCTGATCCCGGACTACAACATGTCCAGCGTCAGCCAGGCCAGCTGACGAACACAGAACGCCCCGCCGGTTCGTCCGGCGGGGCGTTCTCGCGTACTGCGTCAGTGACTGGGTCAGTGACTGGATCAGACCGTCGGGTCAGACCGTCGGGTAGCCCGGCTCCGCCGGACCCGCCTGCCCCGGACCGCCGAACCGCTCGGCCCCCTTCGGGTCCTGCCCGTACTGGTTCTGCCCCGCGGTACCCTCCTGAGCCGCCAGCACGATGAACCAGATCCAGCCGATACACGGGATCAGGTTGATCAGGATCCACCAGCCGGAACGGTTGGTGTCGTGCATCCGCCGGATCGCCACGCCGATCGTCGGCAGCAGGACCGCCAGGCCGTAGATCGTCTGCAGGATGCCGCTCGTGCCGTTGTTGTAGGTGGTCCCGAGGACCCTGTCGATGATCGACAAGATGATGGACGCGATCGCGCTGAAGAGCACGAACATCCAGTACTCCTTGCGCCGGGCCCGCCCGTCGAAAACCAGGTACTTCTTGAGAACGTCGATGTACCACTGCATTGCTATCTCCGATGGTCGAAGGTGACACGCGGGTCAGAAGCCTGTCGGAACCGGCCGGGTACGTCAATCCGGCTTTTCGCTTTGGTGATCACACTGCAATCTGAAACCTAGAGCCGGCTTCAGCTGTCGGGCGCGGCTTTCGTCATCGTCACCCGCAGCATCAACCGCTTGCCCTCCTGGTACGGCGTCACCTCGTCGAGGCTCCAGTTCTCGCCGAGTTCACCGACCAGTTCCTTGTCGAAGAACCGCCCGACGAAACCGTCGTGCTCGGCCAGCCCGTCCTCCAGTTGCTGGCAGTGCTCCGCGCACCGGTCGTCCGCGGACCACACGGCGTACACGAAAACCCCGCCCGGGCACAGCACCCGGTGGATCTCACCGACCAGCGACCGCAGCTCGGACGGCGAGAACGCCATGTTCAGCAGCAGATTCGCGAACACCGCGTTCACCGTCGCGTCGGCCGGCGGCAACGGATCCCGTACGTCGTGCAACGCCGCCGTCACCCGATCGTCGAGCCCTTCGCGCTGCGCCGCATGCCGCAACTGGTCGAGCGCCGTCTCGCTGAAGTCGGTCGCATGCACGCTGAACCCGTGCCTGGCCAGGAAAAGCGCGTCCCGCCCGTGCCCCGCCCCCAGCTCCAGCACGTCGACGATCCCCGCCGCCCCGAACAACTCCACCGCCCGCCGCACCGCAGCCGACGGCTCCACCCCGTGCAACTCCGCCCGCCGCGCGTACGCCGCGTCCCACCGCTCCTGCTGAGCCCTCGCAAGCTCGACATTCCCACTACTCATTGTGTTGCTCCCCGTGTTCGTCACACCGATCTGGACGATCGACAGACCGCGCCAGCCTACGACACAACCCGCATAATGGTCCCGTCGGACGGAAGTCGGTGGAGGCGAATGCTGGACGGAAGCGACAAGCAGTCGGAGAAGGTGCGGGTGCTGGCCAACGCGCTGGAGAAGCTCCGGACGCACGGCGGGCTCACCGCCGACCGCCTCCGCGCGGACCGGACCGGAGTGTCCGCACCGCTACTGTCCCTGGCCGCGACCCGGCGCTACGCGAACGTCCACGAACTCGACCTCCCCGACGCAGCGGTCGCACTGGTCCGGGACTGTGTCCGAGAGGATCTGTACGCCTCGCAGCAGATCGTCGCGGACGCCGTCCTCGCGCTCGGCGTACTCGGACAGCACCTCACCAGCGCCGGAATCGAAGTGCACATCACGAGAGCGCTCTACAACTTGGCGCTCGGCCGCCGCCGGGAAACCCTGCTGGACCACTGGCATCCGCTCCACGCCGCCTTGGCCGTCAGCCCGGTCGCCGCTCCGAGCGACCGCTACCTGCGCGGTACGACGGAACTCGCCGTACTGCGGGAGCTCGCGTATCAACTCACCAGGCGCGACATGTACTCCGTCGGCGCGAAGAACGTGGCGAGCACCGACCCCGTACCGGCCGCGAACCAGCCGTCACCCGGCCGGGTCGTGGTGATCGGGGGTGCGGTCATGGATGCCACGTTCCGGACCAAACATCTGCCGGCACCGGAGACCTCGACCCAGGCGCTCGGGTTCAGCCTTTCCCCCGGCGGCAAAGGTCTCACGCAGGCGGTGGCGGCCGCCCGGCTCGGGCTGCGAACCTCGCTGATCGCCGCGGTCGCGAACGATCGTTTCGGCGACCAGATCGTCGAGTACCTCGAGAAGGAACACGTGGACACGTCGCTGCTGAAGCGGGTGGCCGACGCCGAGACACCCTTCACCGGCGTCTTCCAGCAACAACTCGGCGACAGCATCGCGGTGAACTGGCGCAACGAGAAGCAGATCCACCTCGATTTCGCGGACGTGGCCCAGCACCGGGACGAGCTGCTGGACTACGACGCGCTCCTGATGACCTTCGAGGTTCCTCGCGACACGTTGGAGGACACCCTCGCGATGATCCACGACGGCACCCGCGCACGCCCGGTCGTGATCGTGACCCCAGGCCAGCCGTACAGCGACGACGAGGTCTCGGCGGACACGCTCGCGCAGATCGACTACCTGGTCGCGCATGCCTGGGAGCTGGAGCCGTTCGCCCGGC
The DNA here is from genome assembly GCF_035655035.1 of Kribbella sp. GTDB lineage: Bacteria > Actinomycetota > Actinomycetes > Propionibacteriales > Kribbellaceae > Kribbella. The sequence continues at coordinate 7,731 of NZ_DASRVN010000610.1, forward strand.
AGGACGCCCCGTTCGACCCGGACTCCGTTGCCCGCACGCTGCTCGCGTACGGCGTCAAGACGCTGTGCCTGCTCGTCCCGGGCGGCTGTAACGCGTATTCGCGCCCGATGCGCGACGTACTGCAGATAGCTGCCCCACCGGCGATCTACAAAGAGTCCTCGGTCGCTCGGGACGCGTTCTGTGCGGCGCTGGCCGCCCAGCTCATCGACACCGAGAGCAAGTTCTCCGAGGACGTCGGCCGCTGGGCCGCCGCCGCGATGTCCTGCGCGGCGTCCGACTTTCCGCGCCGCAACTCGCTGCCCACGCGGCGCCGCATCGACGACCTGCTGGAAGGGATCCAGCAGTAGCTGTCAGCGCAGGATGCGGTGCTGGTCCTCGGGCCGCACCCGTTCGGTCGCACCGTGGATCCGGCAGCAGAAGATCAACGAGTCGTGCAGCTCTGCCCAGCTCCTGGTCGCGTTCCGGTCTGCGGCACAGAGTTCGTCGATGCTGCGGATCGTCGGGAAGCTCGCGCGCATCTCCCGAATGCTCATGTACTTGCGCTTGTAGTAAAGGTACGGCCGGGCCCGCACGGTCATCCACTGCTGCCAGTTCGACGCCAGGTAGCTCGATCCGGTGAAGCCCAGGTTCGGGTCAACGGCCGTGGTCAGCAGCTCGACGTCGCCGCGCTTCTGGAAGTACTTGCGCACCTGAGCCAGCAGGTACGACACCGCGTTGGGTGGTGCGCCGTCGAACGAGTAGACCCGCGACAGGTCCCACACCGACTCCTGCGGTACGCCGAACTGCAGGAGCAGCTGGTCCGCCACCCGCTTCCACTCCAACGGCGACGCGCTACACAGCGTCAACGGCGTACCGGTGTTCTTGTCGACCAGGGCGAAGTTTAGTGATCCACGCCTGGCATTGCGAAGGTAGTGCATGCTGCCGAACACCCGGTCGGCGTCCTCGCCGACCTGCCGGAACTCGAGATCCGGCAGCGCGTACTCGCGCCGCGGGATCAGGTCACGCACCGCCCGCTGGTCCCTGCGTAGCCGCGCCGCGTTGCTGACCACAACGGCCAGGGCGTCGCGGTAGGTCACCTGGCCGGCAGCGTCCGCGTAGCACGGCAGGTGCAGGCGGGTCCGGACGGCGAGCGCGCGCCGGTCCACGCCCCACAGCCGGGCCAGGGCCAGCAGGTGCCCGGTGGATTCCGCAGCGCTAATTCGAAAAGCAGCAGCTTTCTGCACGAGTCGGATGCTAGCGGATCGCGGGCACCGCATGACAACTTTCAAACCTTCGTCTTTTGGCGTGTTGGCAACGCGCCAGGTGCCAGTTGGCAGCTCCTCCTGCCAACTGGCAGCGAATCGAATTCGGCCGCCACCAAAATGCCAGGACACAAAACCCGGAACGGCTATTTGGCATCCAATTCACGCATTGTCAGCCGATTGTCGCGCGCTGGAATAGAGGTGGGAAACCACTCGGCGGGAAGGGGAACTCCGATGCAAATCCTCGCAACCCTGGTCGCGCTCGCCGGCGCGATTCTGGTGACCTCGTTCTGGAAGCAGCTGCTCACGCTCGTCCTGGTGAGCAGCGTGCTGGTGTTCTGCTTCGGGCTGTACAACATCGTCGTTGCGATGGCCCACTAAGCCGCGGCAGGGCCCAGGGGGCACCGCTCAGCGACGGTTCCCAAACCAGCGGGACATGCCCTGAGCCAGCACCTGGACCCGGCCCCAGACCGGATCGGAGCGAAGCTGCCGGGCGGACTGTCTGCTGCTCGCCCGGTACTCGATCGACCGCTCCAGAAGGCTGCTGTGCCGGTCACAGACGACGTCGTGATCGGCCAGCAGTTCGAACTGATCGCAGGTCACGTCGATGATCCAGCGCCCGGGCGCGGTCGCCCGGCCGATCTCGACCCAGCAGTGGAACTCCAGCGTCCGGCCGTGCACGACGATGTCCCCGACGCAGTACCGGGCGCGCATCCGCAGGAACCATGGCAGCTCGTGCAGCAGCCAGGCGGAACTCACCCCGCACTGCCCCGCCGACGCCGGCAGATCGGTCCGGGAGCTGAAGTCCGGGTGCACGGTGGAGTCGGACCACTCCAGTGAGAGCGCCGCGCGGTAGACGTACAGGCGACGGCGGGCGACTGCCAAGGCGGACTGTGGCACGATCGTCCTCCCCAATTCTCTCGTCCGTCGCGCCCCCGCGCGGCGGTAACAAGTTCATTGGGCATTGTCAGCGCACCGCGATTAACTTGGCAAGATCGTTTCTGAATACACCGGCTCGACAGTGTGCAGTGGATTGGGAATGCTGCCGGTCACCGGTATCGGTGGACGTGTGTCCAGGTCGGTGTAACCGAGTTTCAGCCGGTATCCGTTCAGCGGATATCGCAGGAATGTGGCACCGGTCAGTCCGGTCGCCGCCAGCCGGTCGGTGTATTCGGGGTGTTCCTCGGTGTACCGGTGTAGCTCCGCGCGGATCAGGCCCCAGAAGGTTTGGGTGGGGAGTTGGGTGTGGGTGTCGGGTTCGGGGCCGCGGGCAACGATGGGGGTGGTGGAGAGGTTGATGTCGTCGACGAGGTCCTTGATGACCAGGCGGGTGGGGAGGCCTTCGGGGGTGCAGATGACGGCGAGGTTCTCGCCGTGGGGGTTGACGGTGATGCCGTAGTGGTGGA
>NZ_DASRVN010000611.1:0-2825 GCF_035655035.1 Kribbella sp.
GTGGTGTGGGGCTTGAGGTGAGGTGGTGTTGGTGGTTGGGGTGCTCTTGGGGGTGAGGCTTTCGGGGGGCTAGAGGAGGGCGGCGATGGTTGTGGCGCGTTGTTCGGGGGTGAGGGTGGTGGTGTCGAGGGTCAGGTCGAAGGGGCCTTCCATGCCGTGGCCGTAGTGGCCGCGGGCGTTGCCCAGGTGGCGGCCGTGGTTGCGGTTCAGCTCACGCTCCTCGATCACCTCGAGCGGTGCTTGGAGCGCGATCCAGTGGACGTCGTACGCCGCCAGCGCCCGGCGCCAGGCGGGCATGATGGTCGGGTCGATGGGCATTTCGTCGAGGATGAGGTTGTTGCCGGCGTCGAGGAGGGCGACGACGGCGGCTCGCATGCCGGCGAACATGCGTACGCCGGCGTCGCCGTAGTACGTGATGATCCGCGGCTTGCCGTCCGGGTCCGTGACGGTCTCCTGCCAGAACCCGGGGCCCGGGCCGCGTCGGTGGCCGCCCCAGTCGGACGGGAACATGTCGTAGAAGTGATCCAGCCCGACGACGAGGTACGGCTCCGGCAGGATCGCTTGCAACGCCCGCGCGGTCGTCGACTTCCCGACGCTGGACGTCCCCACGAGCCCGATCAGCCGCCCAGTCATACCCGGTCTCCTCCGTCGCGTCTGCCCAGTCGTGGCGGATGGTTGTTGGCCGGTGGGTGAGTGGTGGGGAACGGGTCGGTCTGTAAGCCGGATTCTGTGGTGGCGATCATCCATCTACGGTGACCGTTGCCGGGCACCTCCAGCGGCCTACCCGCGAGCTCGGGCGGGCAGCCCTCGAACGCTCGCGCGGACGGTGGTTTCCCGCCGCCCTTCTTGGCCTTGCTCCACGTGGGGTTTACCTAGCCTCCGCAGTCACCTGCGGAGCTGGTGGTCTCTTACACCACCGTTTCACCCTCACCCGCACTCCGGTGAACCACGGGGTTCACCGGAGCCGCTGGCGGTCTGTTCTCTGTGGCACTGTCCCGCGGGTTACCCCGGGTGGGCGTTACCCACCACGCTGCCCTGTGGAGTCCGGACTTTCCTCGGCGCCCCGGTCAGCAGTACCGAAGCACTCCTGGACCAGGACGACGCGATCGCCCGACCGACCCGTTCCGTCTCTTCAGGATACGGCCTCGGCGGACACCTCGGGCCACAGGCCGTCCGGACCCCGGCGATACGGCCGTACGTCGACCACCGCGTCCAGGTTCAACGGCCCGTAGATGTGCGGGAAGCTCATCCCGGTCCCGTCCAGGTCCTCGTCGCACAGCGCGGACACCAGCCGGGCGGTGTCGATCACGAGCAGGCACAGCGGTACGTTGACATCGTCGTACGCGAAGTTGGCCACCATCGCGACCTGCTCGGGGCGGGAGGCGTGGATGAAGGTCGCGCCGTCGTCGAGGCTCTTGCCGCGCGTCGACCACCGGTAGCACCCGGCCGCGACCGCCGCCTCCCACTGCTCCGGGAACGCGATATGGAAAATCGTCGCCATAAACCCAACGCTAGCGCCCACATGCGTGGATTAAGGTGCTCGGCATGGCCACCGAGGAGCAGAGCGACACCGAGACCAAGCCCGCCGAGCCGGTCGACGACCTGGTCACGACGCGGCACACGCTGACCGTCGACGGACAGGAGTTGCGGTACACCGCGAACACGGGGCGGATCGTGCTGCGCGAGGAGGTGTACACCGACGGCAAGTTCGAGGGGCTGAAGCCGAAGGCCGAGGTGTTCCTGACCGCGTACACGCTGGACGACGCGGAGGTGAAGGACCGGCCGGTGACGTTCGCGTTCAACGGTGGGCCGGGGTCGTCGAGCCTCTGGCTGCACCTCGGTCTGCTCGGGCCGCGCCGGGTGGTGTCGGGTGACGCCGGTGAGCTGGCGCCGCCGCCGTACGAGATCGTCGACAACGCGGAGACGCTGCTGAAGTACAGCGACGTCGTGTTCATCGACCCGGTGTCGACCGGGTTCTCGCGGGCCGCGGAGGGGGAGAAGCCGGGCGACTACCACGGGTTCACCCGGGACCTGGAGTCGGTCGGCGAGGTGATCCGGCTGTGGACGTCGCGGAACGGGCGCTGGATGTCGCCGAAGTTCCTCGCGGGGGAGTCCTACGGTACGACGCGGGCGGCCGGGCTGGCGGCGCATCTACAGCAGCGGTGCGGGATGTACCTGAACGGCGTGATGCTGATCTCGGCGGTGCTGGAGTTCGGCACGCTCGACTTCACGCCGGGCAACGACCTGCCGTACACGCTGTTCCTGCCGACGTACGCCGCGATCGCGCACTACCACGGTCTGGTCCCGGACCGGGAGCTGGACGAACTGCTCGCCGACGCGGAACGGTTCGCGGCCGGGCGGTACCCGAATGCGCTTGCCCAGGGCAACCGGATCCCGGCGGACTACCGCGCCGAGGTGGTCACCCGGCTGGCCGAGCTGACCGGGCTCAGCGAGGACTACATCGACCGGGTGAACCTCCGGATCGAGCACATGAGGTTCTTCGGCGAACTGCTCAGATCGCGCCGCCTGACGGTGGGCCGGCTCGACGGCCGCTTCACCGGCTGGAACGCGGACTACGGTTCGGAGACCCCGGACCGCGACCCGTCGATGAGCGCGATCACCGGTCCGTACTCCACGGCGCTGAACCACTACGTGCGGGTCGAGCTCGGGTACGAGAACGACGTACCGTACGAGATCATCAACATGGACGCCGCGAAGAACTGGTCGTTCAAGGAGTTCGAGGGCCAGCAGATCACGGTCGCGGAGAAGCTCGCCGAGGCGATGCGCGACAACCCGCACCTGAAGGTGTACGTCGCGTCCGGCCA
>NZ_DASRVN010000612.1:0-21067 GCF_035655035.1 Kribbella sp.
ACCTGAGCGCGGACTGTGAACACCCACCGGGGACTGAGAACAAGTAATTGCTTGTTCCCAGCATCCATTGCCTATCGCCAGTCCGATCCAGCCCGGCGAACCAAGCCCCGCCGGCGCATCCGCCGAAGGCGTGTCCCCTCCGCAGCAGGGTCCCCGGAGGCAGCACCTCCGCCGACGGCACCCGCGCCCGGTGGTACCACTTGTGCGCCGGCTGAGCCGGCCAGCAAGTCAGCCGCGCCGGAGGCGTGACCTATCTGCCTGCCGCTCCCGTAGTACCTGCGCGCCCCGTCACCGCGCCGGAGGCGTGTGCGCTCCGCGAGCAGCACCTCCGCAGACAGGACCTCCATCCGCTGGCACCACGTGCGCCGGCGGAGCGGCCGACAGGCAGCCGCGCCGGAGGCGTGTCCTTTGTTCAGTGCCAGTTGCCCAGGTCTTGGAGGGTTTGGCGGAGGGTGGTGTAGCGGGTGGGGCCCAGGTGGGTGGACCAGGAGTGTTCTACGCGGGCGATTGCGGCCTGGCTGTGGGCGACGGCTTGGTCGCCGGACGTCGTACGGCGGACCAGGCGGACGCGGCGGTCTTCGGGGAGGCGGGTGGATTCGGTGTAGCCGAGTTTCTGGAGGTAGTCGACGTGCTGGCCGAGGCCTTGTTTGGTCATGGTGGCGGCTTCGGCGAGGTCGGTGATGCGGGCGCCTTCGGGTGGGATGAGTTCGAGCAGGCGGTAGTGCGAGACGCGCAGGCCGGGGAAGTGTTCCTCGGAATCGGCCAGGATCTCTTCGCGGATGCGCCGCAGGGCCTCGCCGAGCAGTCGCGCCACATGAGCCTCGGCCCCCACGCCGTTGACGGAAGTCATAAAGCAACTTTACTATCCCACCAGTAAAGCTTCCGTGGGGGGAACCATGAGCACGGGACTGGAACCACTGGGCCGTGACGCCCTGCCCGCCGACGACCTGACAGCCCTGGTACGGGCGATCACCGGCAACCCGGCCGCGCAACCGACCAGCGCCCGCGTCGAGCCGGTCGACTACCCGATCGGTACGCCGAGTACCGAGTCGCTGCACCGCGTGTTCGGTACGGCGGGAGACGCGAACTGGTCGTGCTTCGTGAAGAAGTTCCAGTCGGTACGGCACTGGCCGATGCTCCACCTGCTACCCGAGGAGTTCCGCGCGCTCTTCGCCCACAACCTGCCCTGGCAGCTGGAGATCGCGGTGCACCGCAGCGACATCGCGCGCCTCCTCCCCGAGGGCATGCGGCTGCCGACGGCGTATCGGATCGACGTGTACGAGGACGATCGCGCGACGCTCTGGATGGAGAACGTGGTTCAGGAGCGGGGTCCTTGGCCGATCGACCGGTTCGAGCGGGCGGCGTACCTGCTGGGCCGGCTGTCGGCGCGCCGTCAGCCGCACCTGGTGGAGCCGCTCTTGCCCCGCGACCACGTCACGACGCCGGGGATCGGTTTGCGCTTCTACGCCGAGGGCCGCATCAAACAGACCGCCCTGCCGGCTCTCGCGGATGCACAGACCTGGCGCCACCCGCTGCTGAGTGCCGCAGTCTGCAACCTGGGCGACCACGCGCTGCGAGACGACCTGCGGCGACTCGGCGAGCAGGTCCCAGCAGTACTTGACGCACTGGACGCGCTCCCCCAGTGCTACCAGCACGGAGACGCGAGCCCGCAGAACCTGCTGGTACCTCACGACAGCCCAGACGAGTTCGTGGTGATCGACTGGGGCTTTGACTGCCCACAGGCCGTCGGGTTCGACCTAGGCCAGCTACTGGTCGGCCTTGCGCACGCGGGCGAGCTCTCGACGGAGGCGCTGCCCGCAGTACACAAGGTGATCCTCAAGGCCTTCTTGGAGGGTCTGGCGGCAGACGGGATGCACGTGGACGAGGAGCAGGTGCTGTACGGGTACCTGGGCTCGCTTCTCATCAGGGCGGCGTTCACTGCGCTACCGCTGGAGCTGTTCGGCAAGGCGGACGCATCACTCGAGCTGTTCGAGCAGCGGGTACGGCTGACCCGCGTGCTCGTCAACTTGGTGTCACAGGTCATCTGAACATTTCAGTACTGTCACAGCTGCAACGAACGCCACCCCTCCGTGTATCCCTTGGGTGTGAGGAACCTGAGCGGATACGCAGCAGTGGCCATGTGCACGGCAGGACTCGTGCTGACCGGGTGCGGCAACGAGTCAGGATCCGGGACGGCTCCGGTCGGTACGCCGAGCAGCACGCCACCACCGACCATGCCGACGGTGACGCAGTCAGCACCAGTAGGCGCCGGTCTGCCGGTGACCGTGGCCCGGACCGGCGGGTTCGCGGGGTTCGACGACCAGGTGCAGATCGGTACCGACGGCGTCGCGACCGTGAGCTCCCGCGGCAAGCAGACGATCAAGTGCAAGCTCGACCCGTCGCTGCTGGCGACGATCAGCGCGGCCGTCGAGAAGGTCGACTGGGCGAGTCTGGTGGCGACGAAACCGTCTACCAAGCACCCTGACGACATGATCGTGTCCGTCACCGCGAACGGGAAGACCGCCCGGCTCGAGAACCCGCAGCTCAAAGTACTGACGGCCCCGGTGAGCAAACTGCTCACCGAAGCCGCCATCCCACCGGGCAAGCTCTGCAAGAAGGTCTAGCCTCGTCGACGGGGGCGGTGCCGACGCGTACCGAACCACCTTGTGCAGAAGGGAATCCGGGGCGCGCGTGGCCTTGGGCGGAGGCTCCGCGCGCCCCGGACGTTCTCAGCTGACGGTCAGCGAGGTGTCGTCGACGACGAAGCTGGTCTGCGCCGAGGAGTCCTCCTGGCCGACGAACTTGATCGTCACGGTCTTGCCCTTGTACGCCGTGAGGTTCAGCGTCTTCTGCACGTACGACGTGTTCTTGTTCAGGTTCGAGTACGTCGCCAGCGTGCTCGTCGTCGTACCGTCGACGACCTGGACCTTCGCGGTGTCGTACGCCGTGGTCGTGGTGGTCTCCGCGGTGTCGATCCGGATCCAGAACGACAGGCTGGCGGCGGTCGCCGAGGCCGGGATCGCGACCGACTGGCCGACGCTCTCGGTGGTGGCGCGGCCGTTGCCCTGCAGCCACAGCTTCCAGGTGCCGGTCCGCGCCGGGCGGCCGGTGTTGTCGGTGACCGGGCCGGCCGTGCCGGTCCAGTCCACCGCGCCGGACTCGAAGCCCGGGTTCTTCAGCAGGTTGTCACCGGTCGGGGGCGGCGTGGTGCCACCACCGCAGGCGGCCGAGCCGGCCGGGACCGAGATGCCACCGAACGCGGCCTCGATACCCTTGCACTGCGCGGAATCCGCGCCGTACAGCTCCTTCGCGGAGTTGATCGCGCCTTCGCGCGCGTCCTTGTAGGTGCTGCCCGAGCTCAGCTTGGTGGTCAGCGTCCGGTACCAGACCTTGGCGGCGACATCCCGGCCGACACCGGCGAATGTCGTACCGTTGCAGGCCGTGCTGTTGTAGGTGACGCCGTTGATGGTCTTGCTGCCGGTGCCCTCGGAGGCCAGGTAGAACCAGTGGTTCAGCGGGCCGGACGAGTAGTGCGGGTCCAGACCGCCGGTGCTGGTGGTCCAGCAGTCCTTGCTGGCCCCGTCCTTCGACGGCTTGTCCATGTAGCGCAGCGGCGTACCGTCGCCGTTGATGTTGATCTTCTCGCCGATCAGGTAGTCACCCGGGTCGCTCGCGTTGTTCGCGTACCACTCGACCATGGTGCCGAAGATGTCCGACGTCGCCTCGTTCAGGCCGCCCGCGTCACCCGAGTAGTTCAGGTTGGCGGTCGCCTCGGTGACACCGTGGCTCATCTCGTGACCGGCCACGTCGATCGCGGTCAGCGGGTGCGTGTTGCTGATGCCGTCGCCGTACGTCATCTGGGTGCCGTCCCAGAACGCGTTCACGTACGCGTTGCCGTAGTGCACGCGGGAGCGGGCGCCCTGGCCGTTGTTGAAGATGCCGTTGCGGCTGTGGACGTTCTTGTAGTAGTCCCAGGTCAGCTGGGCGCCGTAGTGCGCGTCCACCGCGGCGGTCGCGCGGTCCGAGGCGGCACCGTTGCCCCAGGTGTCGTCGGCGTCGGTGAACGTGGTGCCGTTACCGGACGTCGCGCCCTTCAGGTCGGTGGTGTAGTTGCCGCCGCGGGTCGGGTCGGTCAGCGAGAAGTTGCCGGACGAACCCGACGTACCGATCGTGACCTTACCGGCGTACATCGAGTTGCCGGTGCCTTCCTTGATCTCGTCGTTCTGCGCCAGGACCTTGCCGGAGTTGGCGTCGACGTACGTGTGCAGGACCGACGGGGTCTGGTCGGCCTTCACACCGGTCGTGACGACGTCGTACGCGAGCACAGGCTTTGCCGGCGTCACGAAGACGACCAACTGGCCCTTGCTGGAGTCGGCCTTGAACTTCGACGCCTGTGCGCCCTTGGTGAGGGCCGCCGACTGGGACAGGGTCGGCTTGGTGGAGACCTCGACGGCCTTCGCGCCACGGTTGTAGGTGACCTGGCCGATCGACTCGCCCTTGCGCTTGACGATCAGGTCGCCACCGACGACCTTCAGGCCGTTGTACGTACGGTCGTAGCGGACGTACTCCGTACCGTCCGGGTCCTTCACGACGTCGCGGACCTGGAGCTGCTCGCCGGAGCCGAGCCCGAGGGCGGTGGCCGTCCGCGCGGTCAGCGCCTGCTCGGCCTTGACGGCTGCCGGCTGGTTGAAGCCGGACGCCGGGAGCGGAACCGACCGGTCGGCGGCACCCGCTGTCGAAGCGGTGAACGTCGTGGCCAGACCCGCTGCCGCGACGATCGCCACCGCCCCTGCTGATGTCAGTCGTTTCAAGACAACATCTCCTCACGGTGTGGTCGCTGTTTGGGCGCAGCGACCGAATTCAGTTGGGGACGCGCCGGATGCTGACGCAAAAGTGCCACTGCCTCAGCTGTGACACCTCGTGGCGGTACATGCGAGTTCTGTTACATCCGGCGTGAGGACTGACTGTTGCCGCCCGGTCGCCGAGAGTCAAGAGAACTGAGTGAAAACTGAGGGAAAACCCGCACCCGCGCAGGCGGTCAGTGCGCAGGGCGCAGCAGTTCCCGGAGGTCTTCCGGCACCGCGACCGGGAGCTTGCAGGTGAATTTCTGGCAGACGTACGCCGTCGGCTGTCCGTCGAGCAATCCGCGCCCTGCCATCAACGGCACCCCCAGATCGGGCGCTCCGGCAACAATCGCGGTCCCCCACGGCGCGCTGCCAAAGGCAACCCGAAGCAACTCCGAGGAAGCACCGCCGGAGGGGGTCACGATGGCGATTTCGAGGGGGCCGGCTGCGAGGCTTTCGGCGACGGCGAGTGCGCGGCCGGCGAAGCGGGGGGCTCGGGTGGCAATGGGGGCTGACGCATTGAGGGCCTGCTGCGCGGCCTGCTCGTACCGGTCTGAACCGGTAAAGCTGGCGAGGGTGGTGAAGGCCTCGGCGGCGAGGCTTACCCCGGACGGGGTCGCGTTGTCGGTGGCGTCCTGCGGGCGCCACACCAACTGCTCGGCGTCGGCAGCCGTGTCAAAGTAGGTGCCATCAGCAACAAACTGTTCGAGGACCCGGCCGAGCAGCGCCTCCGCCGTACGGAACCACTCGCCCTCGCCTGTCCCCCCGAGCAACGTCATACACGCCTGCGCGAACGCCGCATAGTCCTCGAGGACGCCGTCCGCACTCCCCCGTACGCCGTCTCGCGACGTCCGGTACAACCGCGCTCCGTCCAGATGCACGTCCAGGATCAACCGAGCCGCCCGACCAGCCGCCTCGACGTACTCGGGCCGCTCGAGCACCACCCCGGCACGAGTCAGCGCGGTGATCGCCAGCCCGTTCCACGCGGCAACTACTTTGTCGTCACGCCCCGGATAGGTCCGCCCGTCCCGCGCGTCCCGCAGTACCTGCCGAACCCGCGACCATCGAGCGACATCCTCCGGATCCCGCCGAAGCTGAAGCACGGACGAGCCGTGCTCGAAGGTGCCGGTCACCTCGCACAACGAGATCACCCACGCGGCATCGTCCGGCGACAACACGGAGCGCAGTTCGGCCGGCGTCCAGACGTAGTACTTGCCCTCCTCCCCCTCCGTGTCCGCGTCGAGGGCCGACGCGAACCCGCCCTCCGGCGTACGCAGCTCGGTAAGCAGGAAGTCAGCAGTCTCCGAAGCGACCCGACGGGCAAGCGGATCCCCGGACACCGTCCACCAGTGCGTGTAAACGTCGAGCAGCAACGCGTTGTCGTACAGCATCTTCTCGAAGTGCGGCACCACCCACTGGCCGTCGACTGAGTACCGCGCGAACCCGCCGGCCAGCTGGTCGTACATCCCGCCCCGCGCCATCCGCGAGCAGGTCCGCGCGACCATCGCCAGCGCGTCCTCGTCCCCGGTACGCCGATGGTGCCGGAGCAGGAAGTCGAGCACCATCGACGGCGGGAACTTCGGCGCCCGCCCGAACCCGCCGTCCACCGGATCGAAGTCCGCCTTCAGCAACTCGACGGCACGCTCGAGGTCGAATGCCTCCGTAGCAGTCGGCTGCTGCGCACCGAGCTGCGCGACGACCCGCTTCCCGATCCCGTCGAGCTGTTCGCGCTTGTTCTGCCAAGCGTCGGTGATCGCCTCGAGCACCTGCCGGAAGGACGCCATCCCACCACGCGCCTCGCGAGGGAAGTACGTCCCGCAGAAGAACGGCTCGCCGGTCGGCGCCAGGAAGACCGACATCGGCCACCCGCCCTGCCCGGTCATCGCCACGGTCGCCGCCATGTAGATCGCGTCGACGTCCGGCCGCTCCTCGCGATCCACCTTCACACTCACGAAGTGCTCGCTCAGGTACGCCGCCGTCCCCGCGTCCTCGAACGACTCGTGCGCCATCACGTGGCACCAGTGGCACGCCGAGTACCCGACCGACAGGAACACCGGTACGTCCCGCTCGCGTGCTTCGGCGAAGGCCCGCTCCGACCACTCCCGCCACTCCACCGGGTTCCCCGCGTGCTGCCGCAGGTACGGACTGGTCGATCGCCCAAGCTCGTTCGCCATGCCCCCACCGTATGCTGCCGCTAGAGGAACACCTTCCGCGTCCCGGCGTCCGGATGCAGGAAGGCCAGCAACGCCTCGGCTTCTGCGAACACGGCGTCCGCCTCGGTCAACGGCTGGTACGAACGGACCACAAGCGTGACCTCGTCGGCGTCCCGGCTGACCGTCCAGTCGCCCGCGGTGAAGCCGTCGACCAGCAGGATCTGCGGCGCGGGGCGTTGCGTGCGGTACCCCTGCCGACCGTGGTCGTCGGTGATCACGCGGGTGCGATCGGCGTACGACAGCAGCAGGTTGTCGAAGTCGTACAGGAATCGGGGCGGCGCCGGGGTGTCCGGATCCGGGTGCACGACATCGGGTACGTCGTACAGGGTCTGGCCGTTCGAATCCTGGAAGACCTGCAGGCTCATCCGCTCGACGACCTCGCGGAGCTTGGTGAGCCCGGACCAGACCTGCATGTCCTTCACGCCGGCGGGTCCGAAAGCGGCCAGGTAGCGCAGGATCATCCACTCGAGCGAGGAGGTGGACGGGACGCCCGCGCCGAGCCAAGCGTCGATGGTGGTGTGGGCGATCGGCCCGCTGCGGCCCCAGACGCCGCGCGGGGGTACTTGGACGAGCGGCACCTGGTTGCGGATCGCGTAGACCAGGGAGGCCGGTGGGCGATCGGGCCAGCGTTCGGCGAGCACGGCGCCGAGTTCCTTGTTCGTCAACGGTTTCGGGGCGAGCAGCTCGACGCCGTCGGCGATCAGCCGGGGCATGTCGATGCCTTCGCCGGGCTTGCCGTGGATCTGGTTGCGGTACAGGTCGCGATCGAGGACCGGCTGGATCAGCGGGCGCAGGGCGCGGGCGTCGTCCGGGGTGACCAGGTGGATCGTCGAGCGCATCAACGCGATCCGGATCAGCTGCCGGTCGACCAGCAGATCAGCCGCCTGTGAAGGGACGAAGCCGGCCAGCCGGGACCACAGTCCGACGTACCAGCTGTGCGGCGTCTGCGCCTGCAGCCCGGCGAGCCGCCGTACCGCGTCGAGGACCGGCAACTCCGAACGACGCAGCAGCAACTGCCGGTCGAGAGTCGCGCGATTGAGCGCCCGGCGGCTGAGTACCTGCGTCACGCCCCAACCGTAGGTTGAATGGGACCATGCCCGTGCACCCGCTGCTCGCCAGCCGCTTCAGCCCGCTGTTGTTCGACTCCGCACAAACGGTCACCGACGACGACGTCGACCTCCTCCTGGAGGCGGCGCGCTGGGCACCGTCGGCGGGCAACTCCCAGCCCTGGGCGTACTTCGTGGCGCGCCGCGACGAGCCCGAGCACAAGCGGATCGTCCGGCACCTGGCCCGCAGCTCGGCCCGCTGGGCGCCGACCGCGGCGCTGCTGGTCGTCACGATGGCCCACCGGTACGTCGAGGACACCGACTGGGCCTACTCGGACTTCGCCGACTACGACCTCGGCCAGTCGGTCGCCCACCTCACCCTGCAGGCGCACGCGATGGGCCTCGCGTGCCGCCAGTTCCGCGCCTTCGACCTCGAAGCCCTCGGCACCGACCTGAACCCCGGCCCCGGCTGGCACATCGTCTCGATGATCGCCGTCGGCACCCCCGCCGAGGACCGCCCCACGGCCCGCGCCCGCCGCAGTACCGCGGAACTCCGGACAGCTCCTTGGGACCAGGGTTCCTGAGTCATCGAAGGCCTGAGACAACCTCCTCCACCACTTGGTCGGGGTCGTGGAGACACCGCCAGACCGGGACCCGGATCAGGGCATGACCCGCAGGCTTCAGGTCCAGCATGGCGAGAACCCTCCGGAGCGACCGTCCATCAGCACTCCCCCGAGGATCGTCGACCTGAACGAGCAGCTTTCCACCGACCAGGAGGTCGTACCGTCGTCCCTCGATCTGTTGATCTCGCGCGACGTCCACGCCGGCCCCGCGAAGGCCTGCCTGAAGCCGATCGACGGCTCCATGCGGCGTAACGGCGAGGTCCTCGTCCCTGTCTGGCCGAAGTACCTCAGGGAGGAGCCCTCGCTGTCCGGACCACCAGTCCTGGTCGCCGACCACCACCAGACGAGACCTCGCCCGGGTGACAGCAACGTTCCACAGATTGAGCTGATTGACCAGCCAGTTCTGGGTCGGTCGGCGGATGCCATGAGCACCGACGGGCGAGATGACCATGATGTCCCTCTCGCCGCCCTGGAACTTGTGGATCGTGCCGCGGACAACCTCACTCGACGGGACACCCGCCCGACTCAGAGCCCTGTCCAGCGCCCACGAGTGTGCGGCCAACGGCGTGACCACTCCGATGGAAGATTCGGGATAGGCCTTCTGAAGCTGCCTGACCTCGTCGACCACCGCTTCGATCTCTGCCCGGTTCGACCCCGACCCCGACCCGCCGTGGCTGAAGGTACCGGTGACGTGGCGCCACGTCACCGCGTCTCCGGCCGGCGCCGTTGGCGGCGTCAGGACGGTGAGCTTGTTCTGATAGACGTGCCGGTTGGGTACGGCGATGATCCGCGGCTGGCAACGATAATGCTCATCCAGTAAGTAGCATCGGCCCGCGGCCGCAGCTGCAAATGCGTCGTAGGCGGAGTACGTACCGAAACTCAACTGCCGGCGCTCCAGCCACTCCCGGCTGAGCCCTGCCTCGCGCTGCGCCTCAAGGTCTGCCGCCATAGGCAAGGTCACCACAGGGCTGAGCTGAAACGGGTCGCCGATGACAAGAACCCGTCGAGCCCGGAACAGCATCGGCAGTACCGCGGGAATCGTGCACTGCGCCGCCTCGTCGATGACGACCAGGTCGAATATCTCCGGTTGCGGCTTCAGTGTGCGGGCGGACATCGTCGTTGTCGCCCAGGCCGGCAACGTGCGCAGGAGGTTCGAAAACCCGGCCCAGGTCCGTGATTTCGAAAGCTCCCTGATTCGCGCCTCCAGATCGCCGCGTCCTGATCGCAGTCGGCTCTGCAGCTGGGCGGATAGCATGCGCACGCTCGCCTGCGGTCGCGCCTCGGCGGTCAGCTCGGTCAACCGATTCCAGGTAGCCGATACGTCCGGTAGCTCCGTCCACTCGCGCAGCGCCGATCTCCACTTGAGCTCCACCGTCAGGCGGAATGCGAAATCGGCGAGCGGTTCCTGCCCCGACCAGCCATGCGACCGCAGCCGCCATCGCCACCACCATGCGAACACCCCACCGGCTGCGGCACGCTCCGCCGACCGGACGGCTGGTAGGAGCTCCTCATCGGACTTCTCGACCGGGTCGAGCCTGGCGCGCTCGACCGCAAGATCTGCCAGATCGCGTTCGAAACGCCGGCGCAGATCCAGCGCAGAACGGAGTTCGGTGATTTCCGTCGCCACATTGCGTAGGTCCGCCGCCGGAGTTCGTACGTCGGGTGTGTCGCCGACAGAACCGCGCTGGAGCAAGTCACGCAGTAGGTCAGGCTCCCTGGCGACCATCTGGCGGTTTCCGGTTCGAATCAAGACACCGGGTCCGAGCAGGGCGCCGATCCGCTGACAGACCTCGTCGACGGCGCGATTGTTCGTCGAACCGACCAGCACCGTCTGCCCGGCCGCCGTCGCGGTCGCCACGAGTGCTGCCACCAACTGGCTCTTACCAGTGCCGGGTGGTCCCTGAGCTACCGTCAGCCGCTCGGTCATCGCGGATCTGATGATCTGTTCCTGGGTTTCGTTCAGGCGATCAGGCGCCACGATCGTGAGCGGCTCGGAGGTGCGCTCTCCGGAGCTACTCTGCTCGGCCAGAGCCCCCGCAGCCGAGCGCAGACTTTCGTTCGGCTTCTGCGTCAGGACCTCGAGATCCTCAAGAAGCTTGCCCTGAGCGCCTTCGGTCGGATCCGCCGCGCACAGAATCGCCGTGTTCTGCACCCGATTCATCGGCCCGGCCGCCACCTCTCCCGTCAGTTGGGAGGGGTCCATCGATCCGGCGCTCTGCAGGCCGAGCACCTGCATCAGCCGGCGCACGGTCTCGGCGAGTGCCTGTCGATCGCCCGCAACGAACGTTTCCTCGATCTGCTGAGCCAAATCATCCAGCTCCGGATCTGCCAGTCCCAGTTCCACAGCGACCGCGCGGTTCAGCGCCGGTGGGCTCGCGAGAACCTGACCTTGGGCAGAGACGGTGACATCGCAGACCAGCAGCGGCGCGAACCGTTGGTCCTTGTTCCCGGCACTGTTCGGCAGCAGCAGAATCGGATATCCGTATCTGATCTGCCGATCGGGGCCCCCGACCTTGGCAGCGAACGCCGCGAACGCCGGGTTGGGTGGCTGCAGCTCGGGCGGTCCGCCCAGAACCGCCTCCGGTCCGCCGCCGGCAGCGACATACGTGTCCCGTTGCATTCGTTGCAGGAACGAGCTCAGCTCGGCTCCACGACGCAGAGCTCTGCGGTAGTAGGCGATGAGCCGTCGCCATTGGTCGACATCGAGATCTGCCTCGACACCGCCGGCTATCGAGTCTTGCCGCGGTACGGCGTGCGGCCGGGCCGAAGGCATTGTCTCAACGAGCTTTATCGGCTCGGTGACGCCTTCGCTCGACTCCACCGGAGGGAATGTACGCAGGGCCTGATGGACATGCCGGGCGAGGTCGTTCGTGGTAACCCAGGCGTCGCTGCCGGACATCGCGACCGTTCCTCGGAGAGCGTCGAGAACCGCACCGGTGAAGACAGATGGCCGGCCATCACCCTGGCTCTTCGCAGCACGTGTATGCGTGCTCGCAGTGAGCACGAACGTCCCGCGCTCACGCAGTCCACGACGCGGCTCCTGACGAACACCTCCCCGGAAGCGGTTACGCAGCTCGAACGAACCAGAGAAGCAGCAGTCCAGCAGCACGACCTTCTGCGTCGCATTGGTGGTGTTCAGGCAATGACGCAAAACGCCATCGGCATCGACAGCCGTTGCGTGCAACGAGCCTCTGCTGTCCGATTCTGTTGTCGCCAGGAACAAGGATTCCGAGTCGATGCCGGTCACCAGGCCATGCCCCGAGTAGTACAACAGAGCCATGTCACCGAACCGTCGCCGGCCGTAGAACTGCTCGATCGTGGTGACCATCTGGTCCCGGCCGGCGTCGACACACACATCGACCGTGTCGAACTGCCCGGCCTGGTCGAGCAGGGCCTTGAGTTGATCGATGTCATAGCGGACGCCGGGCAGGCTCTGCAGTGCCGGGTCTGCCGGGAACGCAGACGCTCCGAGCAGGAGTGCGTGCCGCGCCATCAGCGCGTTCGGCGCCGGGCCGCGGCGAGAAACGCATCAACCAACTCGTCGACGTGCTTCTCGCTCGGATTGTCGATTTCGATCCTCGCGTCTCCGACCTCCACTCGGATCTTCCGATCCGGGTGACGTCGACGGAAGTTCCCGAGGATGCGGAGGACCGCTTCGATCTGCGCAGGATCGACGGCCGTCAGAATGTTGAGTGTGGCGAGCACCAGTTCGCCAGTACCCTTGTCGCCCTCGGCGGGTTCGCTGACGGAGAACGAAACCTCGCTCACCTCGCGGAGTTCGTGCGCAAGGGTCTTGGACAGGCGGTCGACCACGAAGTCGTCGTCGGAGTCCAATACGTCGAAGCTGATCCGGCTGCATAGGTCGGGCATTGAAACCTCACCTCGTCATCGGTCCAGGCCACATTACGACAGCCGATCACAGGGCGTGATGAATAGCGTGTCGGCTGACCCCGATCATCTAGGCCGCCTGGGAGAGGGCGACCGAGAGGCCGAGGGTTAGGGCCATGACCAGGAGTTCGACGCCGACGACGCGCCAGAACGGGCGGCCGGAGTCGACGAGGTCGTCGTGGGAGCGGGCGCGGTGGAAAGCGGCCAGGGCGACGAGGAGGACGAAGGCGATCACCTTGGCGATCAGCAGCGTGCCGTAGGCGTCGTTGGTGAGTTCGTCGAGGATCGAGCCCCAGCCGCCGCCCTTCGCGGCCAGCCGGCCGGCGCCGCTGAGCAGGCCGCTGAGCAGGACGGCGATCGCGGACAGTACCGCGACCTGGCCGTACCGTTCCATCACGATCGGCAGCCCGCTCCGGCTCCCCCGGCCGTACCGTACGAGGCCCGCGAGTCCGCCGATCCAGGTCGTCGCCGCGATCACGTGGATCACCAGCGCCGCGCCGGCGAGTACGACGTACGACTCGTTCCTCGGGTACGCCGTGACCGCGGTCGGGACCAGTGCGGCGATCGCGACCAGGACGCCGAGGCCCGCGGCGCCGGACGTCTGTACGCGGCGGATCCCGATCGCCAGCGCGAGCACCAGGATGCCGGTGATCAGCAGCGACTTCACCTCGGGTACGCCGAGCGCGTCGTCGAGCCGGAGCCGCAGCAACCGGACCGGCGTGTTCAGCAGCAGCGCCGCCGTCACGACGGAGCCGGCGAACGCGCAGACCGCCCAGATCAACGCCGCGTTGCTGGCGTCCCGGACCGCGCGCCGGCCCTGGACGCCGAGCGATCCGCCCTCGATCCGCAGCAGTACGACGGCCGCGAGCAGCGCGCCCGCACAACCCACCGTGGCGAGCGTCGAGATCAGCCGGAGGAACGGGTCCAGCCAGGACACGAACTCACCCGGACCGCCGATCCCGCCGGCGTTCCGCGGCTGGCTGCCGGACAGGAACAACGCCAGTACCAGCGCCGCCGAGGCGACCAGGACCGCACCCACACCACCCGCGACCAGGCGTCCGGGCGTGCGGTGCCGGGCGGCGCGGGTCGCGGTCACCGGAGGAAGTTGTCGGGGGCACCTGTCAGCACCCGGCTCACTATAGGGTCAGCCGGAGGTGGGCAGCCCAGTCCGACACCATCTCGTGATCGGGCTCCCAGCATTCGGTTACCGGACTGAGATATCCCTATTGCTGAGAGTGGTCACTCGGCGTCTTCGTCAGGTCCTTCGAGTCCGAAGTAGTCGGCGCTGCAGCGCCATCCGGGGACGGCGAGCCGGCCGGATTCGCTGGGTCGGCGGACGGTGCTGGGTCGTCCGCACCATCGGGATCCACGTCGATCCGCTTCAACTGCTTGGCCATGCTGCGCCACAGCAGAAACGTGGCGGCACCGAGCGCCAGGACGATCAGCAGCGCGACCCATCCCGGCTTCACCACGTTGGGGTCGATCTCGGCCGTCTGAAGGGAGATCATCGCTGTCACGCCACCATTCTCTCATTGTCCGGGCCGCCCGTCAGCGCAGCCCCGCGAACAGGTCGTTCTCAGGCAGCTCCGACTCGACCAGACTCCGCGCCAGCTCGTAGTCCTCGGTCGGCCAGGCCGCCTGGTGCACCTCGAGCGGTACGGCGAACCACGAGCCGTCCGGGTCGATCTGCGTGGCATGCGCGAGCAGTGCCCGGTCCCGGACCTCGAAGTACTCCGCGCACTCGACCCGGGTGGTGATCCGGCGCTCGTTCTCCGGGTCCGGCTTCCAGTCCTTCAGCCGCTCGGCGTACGGCGACTCCAGGCCGCGCGCGAGCATCGCGTCGTGCAGCGCCTTCATCCGCTCGTAGTGGAACGTGTGGTGGTAGTACAGCTTCAGCGGCTGCCACGGCTCGCCGAGCTCCGGGTACGCGTCCTTGTCCCCGGCCGCCTCGAACGCCGCCACCGTGATCTGGTGGCACATCACGTGGTCCGGGTGCGGGTACCCGCCGTTCTCGTCGTACGTCGTGACCACCTGCGGGCGGAACTCGCGGATCAGCTTCACCAGCGGGGCGGCGGCGTCCTCCACCTTGAGGGCCCCGAAACAGCCCTCGGGCAGCGGCGGCAGCGGGTCGCCCTCGGGGAAACCGGAGTCGACCCAGCCCAGCCACTCCTGCCGGATGCCGAGGATCGCGCGCGCCTTGTCCATCTCCTTGCGGCGGATCTCGGTGATGTTCGCCAGCACTTCCGGGCGGTCCATCTTCGGATTCAGGATCGATCCGCGTTCACCGCCGGTACAGGTGGCGACCAGCACCTCGACGCCCTCGGCGACGTACCGGGCGGTCGATGCGGCTCCCTTGCTCGACTCGTCGTCGGGGTGGGCGTGTACATGCAACAACCGAAGATCTCCACTCACAAGACACAATGGTCCCGCAACCTCACGCAAAACCCACGACCGACCCCCTGGACGACCTTGTGACCGAGTCATCAGCTGCCGCTTCGACCTCCGACCTGAACGCGCGGTACGGACGTGGCGGGCGGTCCCGCCGGCCGCTGGTGATCGGCGTCCTGGGCGTCCTCGTACTCGCCGCGCTGGTGTGGCTGGTCTGGGCCGCGTGGGTGCAGTCGAACCCGCCGGTCAGCTCGCAGCTGCAGGGCTTCACGATCGTCTCGCCGACCAAGGCGACCGCCACCATGAAGGTCGACCGGACCAAGTCCGTCGAGGCCAGCTGCCGGCTGCAGGCCAAGGCCGCGGACTTCTCGATCGTCGGCGAGGTGACCGTCACGGTGCCGGCCGGTTCGGCCCGCCACCAGACCCTGCCGGTGACGTTGACAACGCAGCGCTCGGCCACCTCGGTGGTGCTGATCGGCTGTACGACGGCGGACCAGCACCACCCGCACTGACCCCGAACCCGCTGCCGCGGCAACCGACTGCCGCCCGGTTCTGTTCGCGGTGGGAGAAAACCGAGGTAGCAAACGCTTTCCGAGCGTCGGGGAGCGGTCGGAACCCCTGCGTGATCGGCGGTCTCTTGCTACGCTCGTTTGATTGGTCGCCGTCGACGACGGCGGCCAGCAGTATTTTCCTGCCCATCCCAACCGACACAAGGAGCAGCCCGTGACGCAGAAGATCGACGAGGACAGCGTTGTCTGGCTGACGCAGGACGGTTACGACCAGCTGAAGTCCGAGCTCGAGCACCTCAAGGGCCCCGCCCGTGCCGAGATCACCCAGCGGATCAGCGAGGCCAGGGACGAGGGCGACCTCAAGGAGAACGGCGGCTACCACGCCGCCAAGGACGAGCAGGGCAAGATGGAGGCGCGGATCCGGCAACTGGAGGACATGCTCCGCCGTGCCCGGGTCGGCGAGACCCCGAAGGCCGGCGGCAAGATCGAGCCCGGCATGAAGGTGTCGATCAAGTTCGCCGGCGACGACGACGTCGAGACCTTCCTGCTCGGCTCCCGCGAGTTGCTCGCCCTGGACGCGTCGGTCGACATCGACGTCTACTCCCCGCAGTCCCCGCTCGGCGCCGCCATCCTCGGCAAGAAGAAGGGCGACAAGGCCACCTACGAGGCCCCGAACGGCAAGGACGTGACCGTCGAGATCGTCGCCGCGGAACCGTTCACCGGCTGACCACCAAGCTCCCGAGGCGCCCCGGTGGACAGCCACCGGGGCGCTTCGCATTTGTGGGAGCTCGAAAAATTGCCTGAGCGTGAAGTTGAGTCTTGGCGACTCGGTTTCTTGATACTTGAGTCGACAGGGCTCAACTTACGTGCCTACGGTCCGGAGCATGGGCATTCTCAGGCATCCCGACTTCCGGCGGCTCTGGCTCGCCGATCTGCTCAGTCAGCTCGGTAGCCGGCTGACGATGTTCGCCGTACCGCTGCTCGCGGTACTGACGCTCGACGCGACGACGTTCCAGGTGTCGCTGCTGCGGACCTGCGAGACGGCCGCCTGGCTGCTGCTCGGCCTGTTCGCCGGCGCTTGGGTCGACCGGGTGCGCTGTCTCCCGGTACTGATCGCCGCGGACCTCGGCCGGGCCGTGCTGTTCGGGTCGATCCCGGTCGCGGCGGCGTTCGGCGTACTCAGCCTGCCGCAGCTGTACGTCGTACTCGCGCTGGCCGGTGTCTTGACGGTCCTGTTCGACGTCGCGCACAGCACCTACCCGCCGCGGCTACTGGACGCGGACCAGCTGCTCCCGGGCAACGCGAAGCTCGCCGCCAACCACTCGGTCGCGGCGGTGATCGGCTCCGGCGCGGGCGGCATCCTCGTGCAGTGGATCGGCGCCGCGGTCACGATCGGCCTGGACGCACTGAGCTTCGTCTGGTCGGCCGTCTGGCTCCGCAGCATCCGTACTCCCGAGGCCGCCCCCGTCAAGCCCGAACGCCCGCATCTGCGCAGCGAGATCCGCGACGGCCTGCAGTACGTGTTCAAGCACCCGCTGCTGCGGCCGATCGCGCTCAACCAGACCACGACGATGCTGTTTCAATCCGCGAACGGCGCGGTCATCGTGGTGTTCCTGGTTCGTCAGCTGCACCTGCGGCCGGGCACGATCGGCGTACTGAGCATGCTCGGCCTGCTCGGCGCGATCGTCGCGTCGGCGGTCACCGAGCGGCTCAGCACCCGGCTCGGGGACGCCCGCGCCTTGTTGCTCTCGACAACTGGTATCGGGGTCGCGTTCGTCCTGCAGGCACTGACCGACCGCGGCTGGCGGCTCGGCTGGTACGTCCTCGCGACCCTGCTCGCCGGGTTCTGCATCATCGTCGCGTACATCCTCGGCGCGAGCACCCGGCAACGCGTCTGCCCGCCCGAACTCCAGGGCCGGGTCAGCGCCACGATGAGCTTCGTCTCCTGGGGCGCCGCCCCGCTCGGCAGCCTCCTGGGCGGCCTCCTCGGCACCACCCTCGGCCTCCGCCCGACCCTGTACGTCGCCGGCCTAGCCACCCTGGCAGGCACCCTGTTCCTCTACTTCTCCCCCTCCGCACCCTCCGCACCATCCCGACCCCCACTGCCCATTTCAGGGGTTGACCTCTGAGGTGGCCGGTTGACACCCCGCATGCGACGAGCCAACCGGCAGTTTCAGGGGTTCACCCCTGAAACTGCGCGCGCCGACGAGGCGGCGGTGGGACCTGGCGTGGGGGTCAGTCGGAGGTGATCTGAGCGGTGCCTACCAGGACCTCGACGTCGAGGGCGGCGCGGCCGCGGCCGATTTCCACGTCCTTGGACTGGCCGGAGACGGCGCCGGACCAGGTCACGCGGCCGAGTTGGGCCTCGGTGTGGACATGGACGTCGGAGCCGCGCCGGAGGGCGACGTTCGCCGTACCGGACTCGACGCGGACGCGGGAACGGCCCTTGGTGATCTGGGCGTCCAGAGTCGCGGAGCCGGCCTGGACGAGTACGTCGATCGGGCCGTCCACGTCGGCGACCTTCGCCGTACCGGCGGTGACGCGGACCCGGGTCAGGCCGGGGAGGCGTTCGGCGTTCACGCTGCCGCCGGTGACCTCGACCTCGACCTGGAGGTTCGGGTTGACCCGGATCGACAGCTCCTTGGCGAGGCCGTTGACGTGCGCCTTCAGGTCGGTCGGGTTGCGGAGCATGCTGAAGCCGTCGATCGAGACGCCCATGTCGCCTTCGCTGCTGATCGCGAGCGTGTCGCCGTCGCGCTTGATCACGTGCGGCCCGTCGACCGCGACGCCGTTCACCGCGGGCTCACCGATCAGCCGCACCCGGCGCCCGATGGCCCGCACCGTCACCCGCTGCACGCCGGACGGAATCGGCACGTTGCTGTGCTCCTCCTCGGCAGGCTCCGCGGCGCCCTCGTCGGGTACGACGTCCTGCACGCCCGACGACTCGCCCGCGTGCCGCCCCGCGGGCTGCGCGACCGGCGCCGGCCCAGCGGACGGCCCGGGCGTCGCCCCGGCGGAAGGCTCGGGCGTCGGCGCTGCGGTCGACCCGGCCGACGGCTCGGCGGTCGACCCGGCTGACGGCTCGGCGGTCGACCCCGCGGTCGACCCGGCGGTCGGCTCGACGGTGGTGTCGGCGGTGGGTGAGTCGACTGCGTCGGCCCAGACGGATGCGGTCGGGGCGTCGCCGGCAACCGGAGCTTCGGCCGCCGGCTCCGAGGTCCCGGCGGCGTCAGCAGGCTCGGCTGGGGTGGTCTTGATGGCGGCGATCAGCGTGGTGGCCTCCTCGGTGGAGAGGTGGCCCGTGGCGACGCGGTCCAGGATGTCCTTGACCTTCTCGTCGTAGCTCTGGTTGCTCATGCGACCAGTCCAGCACTCCCACGGGTCGAAACCAATCGGGGAATCCCCCGAAATGCAGTGGTGCGGACCCCCGAGAGGGTCCGCACGCCATATCACTGCATATCACGGCATATCACTGCACAGCCCACACAGCAGGGCTGGTTGTTGTCACGCCGCCGGCGTCATCTCCTCCTGCGCCAGCTCGTCCTGTACGGCAGCCAGTTCCGCTGCCTCCGCGTCCTCCGCGGCCCGCCGCGCCTTCAGCCCGCGCAGACCGGTCAGCGCGATCACCAGACCGAGCGCCGCGATCCCCGTCACGACCCCCAGCCCGGACTTGTACGCCGACAGCACCCCGGCCGCCGCGGTGTCACCCACCGTCTGGCCGCTGATCACCGCGGTCACGATCGCCAGCACGACCGCGCCGCCGACCTGGTTCGACGTGTTGAACAGCCCGGACGCCAGCCCCTGCTCGTGGTCCGGGACCCCGGACACGGCCTGGATGTTCAGCGACGGGAACCCGAGCGCGAACCCGAGCCCGAGCAGCATGATCGTCGGGAAGACCGTCGAGAAGTACGCCGACTCCGGGCCGATCCGCAGGCTCAGTGCGTACCCGGCGACGAACAGCGCCATCGCGACGATGATCATCTTCTCGGTACCGATCCGGTCGACGATCTTGCCGACGTTCGGCGACAGCGTCGCGACCAGCAGGCCGGCCGGGAGGAATCCGAGCGCGGTCTGGAACGACGACCAGCCGAGCAGGTTCTGCAGGTACATGGTGCCGATCAGCTGGAACGCGACGTACGAACCGAAGACGGTCAGGATGGCCAGGTTCGCGCGCCGCAGCGACGCGTTGCGCAGGATGCCGAGCCGGACCAGCGGGTGCTTGGTGCGGAGCTCGATCGCGACGAAGCCGGCCAGCAGTACGACCGCGAGCACGAACAGCCCGATGGTCTGCAGCGAGACCCAGCCCGCGTGCTCGGCGCCGACGACCGCGTAGACCAGCGACAGCATGCCGCCGGTGACGGTGATCGCGCCCGGTACGTCGTACCCGCCGGCGGCGTCGTCGCGCGGGCTGTTCGGGATCAGCTTGAGGCCGAACAGCAGCACGATCAGGGCGACCGGGCCGGGCATCAGGAAGGTCCAGCGCCAGCCGACCTCGGTCAGCGCGCCGCCGAGGATCAGGCCCATCGAGAAGCCGCTGGCGGCGCAGGTGGTGAAGATGCTGAGGGCCCGGTTGCGATCCGGTCCCTCGTGGAAGGTGGTGGTGATGATCGAGAGCGCGGCCGGAGCGGTGAACGCCGCGGCGATGCCCTTCACGAACCGCGCCGCGATGAGCAGTTCGGGGTTGCTCGCCAGTGAGCTCAGCATCGAGACCACGGCGAAGACGGCCAGCGCGATCAGGAAGACCCGGCGCCGGCCGAGCAGGTCGGCGGTTCGGCCGCCGAGGAGCAGCAGACCGCCGTACCCGAGCACGTAGCCGGTCACGACCCACTGCAGAGAGGCAAGGGAGACGCCCAGGTCGGCGCCGATGGACGGCAGTGACATGCCGACCATGGACACGTCCAGGCCGTCGAGGAAGATCACACCGCAGACGACCAGGAGTGCGCCCCAGAGGCGTGCGTCCCAGGTCATGCGGGCAGGCGATGCGGTTTGCGTAGTCACGAGAAGAGACTATTGCATGCACGTGCATCTAATGTCTAGGCATTAAATGCATTTGCATTGATTGCACTTGCATGCTATGTTGCCCTACATGACCGCTACGAAGGTCAGCGTTGGGACTGGTGAGGCCAACGCCGATGTCCGCGAATGGCGCGAGCTGCTGGCCCGCCACGCCGATCTGACCTGCGCCCTCGACCGGGCGCTGCAGGCCGGCCACTCGCTGGGCATGAGTGAGTACGAGGTGCTCGAGCGGCTCGCCGAGTTCCCCGAGCACTCCGCCAAGGTGGCGACGATCGCCAAGTCCGTGCACCTGAGCCAGAGCGCGCTGTCCCGGGTGATCGGCCGGCTGGAGACAGCCGGCCTGGTCGAGCGGCACATGTGCCCCGAGGACCGGCGCGCGATCAACGTCCGGCTGACCGACGAGGGCCTGCATCGTCAGGCCGTGGCCCAGCCGACCCAGCGCCAGGTGCTCGCGCAGCGTCTGCACGCCCCGCTCGTGAAGACCTGCGAGCCCGTACTCTCACCGAGTGAGTGAAACCTTCGACGACGCTCGCGAGATCA
>NZ_DASRVN010000613.1:0-3223 GCF_035655035.1 Kribbella sp.
ACCGTCTGCTACCGGCACCCGGATCGGCCCGCCGGGGTGCGCTGCCAGCGCTGCGACCGGCCGATCTGCCCGGCGTGCATGAACAGCGCCGCCGTCGGCTTCCAGTGCCCGAGCTGTTTCAACCAGGGCGTCCGCTCCGTACCCCGTACCCGGACGTCGCTGGGCGGCATCCAGCGCGGCGGCAGCCAGCAGGTCGTCACGTTCACGATGCTGGCGCTGAACGTCCTGGTCTTCCTCGCCGTCCGGTTCGGCAGCCCGCAGATCCTCAGCGACCTGGTGATGGTCCCGGTGCTGGCCGAGAGCGAGCCGTGGCGGCTGCTCACGTCGGCCTTCACGCACGTCCAGATCTTCCACATCTTCTCGAACCTGTTCATGCTCTGGCAGCTGGGTCCGATGCTCGAAGGGATGCTCGGCCGGCTCCGGTTCACGATCCTGTACCTGCTGTCCGCGCTCGGCGGCAGCGTCGCGGTCTGGCTGCTGTCCGCCCCCGGTGGCGCGACCCTGGGCGCGTCCGGCGCGGTCCTCGGCCTGGTCGGCGCCCTGCTGGTGATCCACCGCGCCCGCGGCTTGGACATCACCTGGATCATCATGTACGTCGCGGTCACCGCGTTCCTGTCGTTCGCGATCCCGAACGTCTCCTGGGAAGGCCACCTCGGCGGCTTCGTCGTCGGCGCCGCGACCGCCTGGATCTTCCTCCAACTGTCGAAGCACAAGCACCGCAACAATCAAGCGGCATAGGCCACAAAATCTGCTCAGTTGGATCAAATCGGGTGACAAGTCGGTGGGACTGCTCGTCTAATCAGGTGACGTCCCGACGGGGGACCAGCTTGGTAAGGACATCCACATGAGCCCACGCGCAGTGGACAAACGCGCCCGCCCCGGCAACGAACATCAGGTGCTACGGCCCGCGGCGCCGGAGACCCCGAGCGCGGTCACCGTGCTCCAGTCCGCCGATCACGCCACGAATCGCATCTCGCAGCCCAAGCAGCCGACCAAGGCCGCCTCCTGATCTCAGCGCAGTAGCAGGCAGCTGTCGCCGAATTCGTGCCAGAGGTACTGGTTCTGTACGGCGGCGTCGTACGCGCGCTGGACCTGGTCGCGACCTGCAACGGATTCGAGAAGCAGCAGGTGGGACGCCTCCGGGGCGTGCCAGCCGGTGATCAGGCCGTCGACGATCTGCGGCCGGTGGTCCGGGCCGAGGACGAGGTCGGTCCAGCCCCGGGACGCAGCGACCGTCCCGCCGACAGCAGCGGATTCGATCGCGCGTACCGCGGTGGTTCCGACCGCGATCACCCGTCCGCCGTTCGCCTTCACCCAGTTGACCAGGCGTGCGGTGTGCGTCGGTATGTCGTACCGCTCGGGCTGCGGTGGCTCATGGCTCTCCAATGAGGACACGCCGCAGTGCAGCAGGATCGGAGCGATCAGGACGCCCTGCGACGCGAGGTGGCTCACCAACTCGAAGCTGAACGGCCTTGCCGCACTGGGCATCTCCGCACTTCCGGGCTCACGCGCGAAGACGGTCTGGTACGACGCCAGCGGCCAGCGCTTGCCCACGTAGTTGTAGGTGATCGGCCGACCGTGCCGTTGCAGGTATCCGAGTACGTCGGTCGTCGGCGGCCTCGCGATCCACAGGCGGTTCGGCGAGGCCTGGTACGGCGCCAGCAGGGTCAGCACGCCTTCGGGCAGTTCCACCTGTTGTCCCTGCGTACCGTCGAACATCGGGGCGCCGCCGTTGCGTAGTTCGACGACCCAGGTGCCGTCGTCGAGCGGTGCGGAGAAGTGCACGGTGTACGTCGTACCGTCGACCGCGGCCGCCAGCGTGCCGGAGGTGTTCACCAGCAACAGGTCGCCGGGCCACAGGTGGTCTCCGAGCCGGTCGAAGCGCGTGTGCGTGACGGTCGACCCCTCCGCGACCAGCAGCTTCACGTGGTCCCGCGGCAGACCACGCGCCTCGGGAGGTTCGCCGGCGTTCAAGGCGTCCGGCAGCTCGAATCTGGTGTGTGGGTGCACCTTCACGACGTCACCGCCGGCGCGAAGTCGGCCGCTCGGTACCTGCCACTGGCAGGGCGCTTGTCGAGCAGCTGCAGGAACGCCGGTACGACGGTTGCGGGCTCCGGCCGGTCCGAGATGTCCTCGCCGGGGAACGCGGCCTGGTGCATCGCCGTACGCAGATCACCCGGGTCAACGGCGTACACCGCCAGTGCTGGATGCTCCGCGGCCAAGACCTTCGTAGCGTGATCAAGTGCCGCCTTGGCGGAGCCGTAGCCGCCCCAGGTCTCGTACGCCTCCACGGCGGCGTCGGAGCTGATGTTAATCAGCACACCGGACTCTTTGGTGAGTGCTGGAAGCAGCAGCTGTGTGAGGGCGAGCGGCGCGAGTACGTCGACCTCGTAGACGCGGCGGAGTTCGTCGAGGTCCGCCGCGGCCAACGGCTGCAGCGGGCTCGGGCCGAGGTAGCTCGCGTTGTTCACGAGCAGGTCGAGCCGCCCGAGCTCGGTGATCGCGTCGAGCAGGTCGGCACGGTGCTCCGGGTCGGTGACGTCACCCGCCAGCGGTACGACGTCGGTCCGGGCCGCGAGCGCATCGGCCGCGGCTTTCAGCGCTTCCGCCCCGCGCGCGTCGATGACCAGCACCCACCCCCGCGCGGCAAGCCCGTGCGCCAACGCGAGCCCAAGCCCCGCGGAGGCACCGGTGATCAGAGCGACAGGACGTTCGGACGGTTCAGGATTCATGCCGCCACCGTCGTACCTCAACATTACTTGAAGTCAAGCGTTGCCAGCAGCCTCGAACGCCATCCGGATGACCCTGGGTCGTGCCTACGGTGGAATCTCCCGATCTGAAGGAGGAGCAATGGCACGAGGTCAGCAGAGTGGCGGGCAGGCGAACGGCGGCTACAGCGAGCAGGACTCGAAGAACTTGACCGCCGCGCTCGGCGGTCTCACCCCTCCTGGCAGCGGCGGGGACTCGAAGAACAAGGGCGAGAAGCCGAAGACCGGCAAGCTGCGCGACATCGGCAAGGCGCTGGACGGCCGCGAGTAGTTGGCCGGGCGGGAGCCGCCACTCCCGTCTCGGTTCAGTTCTCCGGGAGGAGGATTCCGGGGTTCATGATGTTGTCGGGGTCGAGGGTATGTTTGACGGCTTGTAAGGTTTTGGTGGCGAGGGGGCCGATCTCGGCCAGGTAGGCCGGTTGATGGTCGGTGCCGATGCCGTGGTGGTGTGAGAT
>NZ_DASRVN010000614.1:0-2694 GCF_035655035.1 Kribbella sp.
ACCCACGGCCGGTGACGACCCGGCCGGGCTCCGCACCGGTACGACGCAGGGCCGCACCTACTGGCAGACGAACCGGGCGGCCGGCACCGGCTACCTCGCGTTCGACGTCGATCACGACTACGTCGACGAGATCGGCACCGATAACGTCCTGGTGACGGTGACCTACCTCGACAGCGGCTCCGGCACGCTCGATCTCCAGTACGACGCCAAGGACAACCCGCAGCACGACGCGACCGACGTACAGCTCACAAACAGCGGGCAGTGGAAGACCGGTGTCTTCTCGCTGACGGGCATCGCGTTCACCAACCGGCTCGGCAACGCCGACGTGCGGATCTTCGGAGGCAGCGAGGATGTCACGATCGCCGGCCTCCGGATCAGTACCGCGGGCGCGTCCGTGCAGCTCGGCGCGACGCCCGTACAGAACGGGATCAGCCCACGCGCCGGTGACGACGCGTCGCACCTGATCACCGGCGTCCAGGACGGCCGCCCGTACTGGCAGACCGACCGTACGGCGCCGTCGCCCGGCATGAGCTTCTTCTACATGAACGTCGCAGACACCTACCTGTACGACAACCACGGCCTCGTGCTGGTCAGCATCGACTACTTCGACGAGGGCAACGGGCAGTTCGGCCTGCACTACGACTCCCCCGGCGACACCATCCCGGACAAGTTCAAGAACTCCGAGGTCGTCCGGTACGGCGACACGAAGACCTGGAAGACCTACACGTTCGCGCTGCCCGACGCGGTGATGACGAACCGCTCGAACGGTAGCGACTTCCGGATCCACAACGGTGACGGCTCCGCCGACCTCAAGGTCGCGGCGGTCCGGGTCGCCAAGGTCGCGGGCACGCTGGACGTCACCGAAGGTCTCGTCGACCTGATCGGCCAGGCCACCCGCGCCGAGCAGGCCGCCCGCGAAGGAACCCGGGACGGGCAGTACCCGGCCGGCAGCCGCGCCACCTTGCAGGCCGCGATCGACAACGCTCAGGCGATCGCGTCCACTCCGGGCGTCACCGACGTACAGGTCAAGGCGGCTCTCACCACGCTGCAGGCCAAGCTGGACGCGTTCACCGCGTCGGTCGTCGACACGAACTTCGCCGGCGACGGTACGGCGTCCGCGAGCGGTGGGACCGGCGCGAGCAATGTGAACGACAACAACCACCAGACTTCGTGGTCGGGCGGTGCCAACTCCTGGCTGCAGCTGGACCTCGGGAAGCCACGCCCGGTGAACGACGTACGGGTGGAATGGGGCGCGGCCTACTCCCCTGACTACACCGTGCAGGTGTCGAACGACGGGACGAAGTTCACCGACGTCGGACGGATCGGCTCGCCCGGCGGCAACCAGATCAGCCGCACCCGGTTCGCCACGGTCAGCGCCAGGTACGTCCGGGTCGCGATGACCGGCGCGGACTCGTTCACGGTCAAGGAACTCCAGCTGAGGCTCAGCCCGGTCGTCGTACCGCAGCCCAAGCTCGTACAGACCAGCAACCCGACCGAGGACGGTGTGGTCGCCGACTTCGACGCCACGCAGTACGGCGCGGACCGCACCGGCAAGCGTGACTCGACGAAGGCGATCCAGCAGGCGATCTACGCCTGCCAGGACGCGGGCGGCGGCACTGTGTGGCTGCCCGCCGGTCAGTACAAGGTGACCGACACGATCGAGGTCCACGCGTTCTGCACGCTCCGCGGCGACCACGGGCAGAAGCTCGGCAGCGGCACCGTGATCATCGCGGACCTGGCCTCCGGCGACAACGGGCCGAGCCTGTTCCGGATCGGCGGCAGCGCCGGCGTCCTGGGCGTCACGACGTACTACCCGAACCAGAACGCGACGAACCCGGTGCCGTACAACTACACGTTCGAGATCCCCGGCGGCGCGTGGATCGGCAACGAGAACTACATGATGTCGACGGTCTCCGACGTGACGATGCTGAACTCGTACCGCGGGATCGGCGTCAGCACGATGCCGAACGACCAGGGCAACGCGCCGAGCTCGGGCCAGGTGCACGAGTCGACGACGATCCGCAACGTGCGCGGTACGGCGCTGCTCGAAGGCGCGCGCGCCTACAACGGCGCGGACGTCGGCACCTGGGAGAACGTTGCCTTCAGCAACTCGTACTGGTCATCGGCGCCGGCCGCGTTCCACCCGCCGGCCCGGGCCGCGCTCGACACCTGGACCCGCGCGCACGGCACCGGGCTCGTGCTCGGCGACCTCGAGTGGGACCAGTTCTACCGGGTCGCGGTGTCCGACTACGCGATCGGCATCCACGTGGTCGCCGGGCAGCGCGCGCAGTTCACGGGCAGCTTCTTGGAACCGGACGTACGCCGGACCGGGGTCGGCATCCAGGTCGACGTCATGGACGACCGCTGGGGCATGACGCTCGCAGGTGGTCACGTCGACAATGGGATTGTCAACAATTCACAGGGGTACGTGAAGATCACCGGGACGGACGTCGTCGGCCCGCAGACCGGGATCATCCACCACATGTCCGGTACGGCGCCGACGTACACGCAAAGGCCGTTGCCGAAGCCGGTGCAGCGGCTGTACGTCGTGGACGCACCGCACGGCGTCGGGTACCTGCCGGCCGCGGACGCGACGCGCGACGTACAGAAGGTGCTCGACCGGGCCGGGCGCGACGGCGGCGGGATCGTGTACCTGCCCGCCGGGTGGTACCGGATCACCACGCACCTCAACGT
>NZ_DASRVN010000615.1:0-8762 GCF_035655035.1 Kribbella sp.
CTGCAAGGGCCAGA
The DNA here is from genome assembly GCF_035655035.1 of Kribbella sp. Classification (GTDB taxonomy): domain Bacteria; phylum Actinomycetota; class Actinomycetes; order Propionibacteriales; family Kribbellaceae; genus Kribbella. The sequence goes on from NZ_DASRVN010000615.1 coordinate 15, forward strand.
ACGACGACGACCAGACGATCGGCACGGGCTTCCTGAACTACGTCGCGACGAACGGCCTGCCCGCGTACTCGTACGTCGAGCTGTTCAACGACCACCCCGGCACGTACCAGGACATCCCGAAGAACGACGCGGTCACCAAGCAGGTCGTCGACTCGATCATGGGCAACGCGTCCTACAAGGACAACACCGTGATCGTCGTGACCGAGGACGACACCCAGAACGGCTCGAACGGGCCCGACCACGTGTCCAACACGTACCGGGTGCCGACCGTGATCGTGGCGTCGCCGAAGTACATGAAGCAGGGCTACGTCAGCCACGTCGCGTACACCACGAACAACGTCCTCGCGGCGATGGAACGCACGATGGAGAACGTCTCCCCGGGCATCATCGACCCGAACGGGAACCTCGGGCTCGGCACGTACCCGATGACCTCCGCCGACCAGGCCGCCCTGGGCGATCCGCTCGAGGACCTGTGGATCCAGGGCTCGACACCCCTGACGGCGTCGGCATCCGGTACGCCGTCGACCGGCAACGCGCCGCTCACCGTGTCGTTCAGCGGCTCGGCCACCGGTGGCACCGCGCCGTACTCCTACAGCTGGAACTTCGGGGACGGCTCGGCCGCGAGCACCGCGCAGAACCCGAGCCACACCTACACCGCGGCCGGCACCTACACGGCCACGCTGACGGTCACGGACACCTCGTCGCCCGCGAAGACCGCCACCTCGACGGTGACGACGACGGTCGGCGCGGTCGGCAGCCCGCTCACGGCGACCGCGTCCGGCAACCCCACCTCCGGGCAGGTGCCGTTGACAACAAACTTCAGCGGTACGGCGACCGGCGGCACCCCGTCGTACAGCTACAGCTGGAACTTCGGGGACGGTTCCGCGGCCAGCACGGCGCAGAACCCGAGCCACACGTACAACACGGCCGGCACCTACACCGCGACGCTGACGGTGACCGATAGCTCGTCACCTGCGAAGACGGCGACCGCGACGGTGACGGTGACCGCGTCGCCGATCGCCGGTACGCCGCCTGACGCACCGACCGGGCTCACCGCGACCGCGGGCAACGCCCAGGCGACGCTGAAGTGGACGGCGCCCGCGAACAACGGCGGCGTAGCGGTCACGTCGTACAAGGTGTATCGCGGCACGAGCAGCGGCTCGGAAACGCTGCTGACCGGCGGCGGCTGCAGCGGCCTGGGCGTGGTGCTCACCTGTACCGACACCGGGCTCACCAACGGGCAGGCGTACTACTACAAGGTCAGCGCGGTGAACTCGATCGGCGAAGGGGCCCAGTCCTCCGAGGCGACCGCGACGCCGACGGCCGGCTCGTGTACGACGCAGCAGCTGCTCGGCAACCCCGGCTTCGAGACCGGTACGGCGCCGCCGTGGTCGGCAAGCTCCGGTGTGATCAGCAACAACACCAGCGAGCCGGCACGCACCGGAAGCTGGAAGGCCTGGATGGACGGGTACGGCGCGACCCACACGGACACGTTGTCACAGGCGGTAGCGCTGCCGACCGGATGCACGAACTACAAGTTCAACTTCTACATGCACGTCGACACCGCCGAGACGAGCACGACGACGAAGTACGACACCCTCAAGCTGCAGGTGCTGAACAGCGCGGGCACCGTGCTGGCAACGCTGTACACCTACTCCAACCTCAACGCGAACACCGGCTACAACGTTCACTCCTTCAACCTGTCCGGCTACGCAGGGCAGAACATCACGCTCCAGTTCACCGGTGCGGAGGACTACACGAAGCAGACATCGTTCGTCATCGACGACACCTCCGTCGACGTGAGCTGAGCGCGTCCACAGTTTCCCCGTGCTGTGGTTACGGAGCGGCAGGGTATTGGACACCTGGGCTTCACGCAGGGGCTGTACCAGGCGCATAGGCATGGATCGCGCGCTTGTTCGTCCTAGGTCAGCCCCTTTCGATTCCTGGAGACCCCATGTCGAAGTACACCCGTCCGATCGCGGGCGGACTCGCGGCGGCGTCGATCGCCGCGTTGTGTGCCCTGCCGTTCATCGGCACGAGCGCTCAGGCCGCTCGTGCGACAAGCACGCCCCACAGCACGTCCCCCAGCACGTCCCACAGCAAGCATGTGCTGCTGATCTCGATCGACGGCATGCACCAGAGCGACCTCGACCGGTACGTCGCCGCGCACCCGAAGTCCACGCTCGCCGGACTGACGCGCGGCGGCCGCCAGTACACCAACGCGCTCACGTCGAACCCGTCGGACTCCGACCCGGGCGGCACCGCGCTGATGACCGGTGGCAACCCGAAGTCGACCGGCGTGTACTACGACGTCGAGTACAGCCACAAGGTCGACGAGGCGGGCGCGGCCTGTACTCCGGGCCACCCGGCCACCGGCGGTGACGTCGTGTACGACTCGCCGGACGACGCGCTCCCGGGCGTACCGGACCTGAGCACCGGCGCGGCGCACGCGTTCCCGTCGTTCGACGAGAACGGCTCGATCTACGGCCCGAACGGCGCGGACAGCAACCCGGCGCTGATCATGAACCTGAAGAACGACGCGTCGTCGTTCGACAGGACGACGTTCCCGATCGACCCGGCGACCTGCAAGAACATCATGCCGTGGGACTACCTGGGCGACAACTCGATCTTCCAGGTGGCCCACGCCGCCGGCCTGCGGACCGCCTGGTCGGACAAGCACGCCGTGTACCTGTCGTTCAACGGCCCGGGCTCGCAGGGCAAGAGCATCGACGACTTCTTCGGCCCCGAGATCGACTCGCAGGCCGTGATGCCGAACGGCAAGCCGTACCCGCAGGACGACGACTGGGCGCACATCGACGCCGCCACCAAGCAGTACGACGGCTACAAGGTCCAGGCGATGCTCAACGAGATCGACGGTCTCGACCACTCCGGCAAGGACCACGTCGGTACGCCGGCGATCTTCGGCATGAACTTCCAGACCGTCTCGGTCGCGCAGAAGATCCCGTCGACCTCGGCGAACCTGGTCCCGGACGGTCACGGCGGATACACCACCAGCGCGCCGCAGCCGGGTGGCTACCAGTTCGTCAACGCCAAGCTGGTACCGGGACCGGTGCTCTCGAGCGCCTTCGACTCCGTCGACGCCGAGCTCGGCCGCATGGTCGCCGAGATCGCGAAGAAGGGCCTGACGAACTCGACCACGATCATCGTCACCGCCAAGCACGGTCAGTCGCCGCAGAACCCCACCAAACTCGTCACCGTGCCGGACGGTCCGATCGTCGACGCGATCAACGCCGAGTGGGCCAAGACGCACCCGGGCAAGACCCTGGTCGTGGCCGGCACGAACGACGACCTGTGGCAGTCGTACCTGTCGGACAACTCGCAGGCCGCTGGCAACTTCGTCAAGAACTACCTGTGGAACCACACCGCCAAGGGCGTCGACATCAACAAGAAGCCCGTCACCGTGCAGCACTCGGGTCTGACGCGCATTTGGGCCGGCGACCAGGCCGCGCGGTTCTTCGGAGTACCGGTCGGCAACGGCCGCTACCCCGACGTGTTCGGCAAGGTCCAGGAGGGCATCGTCTACGCGAAGCCGACCAAGCTCGCCGAGCACGGCGGCATGAACACCGGTGACCGTCACGTACTGATGGTCGTCAGCGGCCCGGGCATCCGGCCCCAGGTCGTGCATGCCCCCGTCGAGACCACCCAGGTCGCTCCGACGATCCTCGCACTGCTCGGCCTCGACCCGCACAGCCTGCGGGCCGTTCGGGTCGAGGGCACGCGGGTCCTCCCGGGCGCAGTGGCCCGGTGATCTGTCGCTGGGCCTCGGCCTGATGCAGCCGAGGCCCAGCTCGTCAGCAGCTCAGCTCTTGGGGGCCGCGGCCTTCGGTTGGGCCGGGCCCGCCTTGGCATGGCCGGTGCCGGGCTTGGTGGCGTTGAAGACCTGCGTGTCGTAGGCCATGTGGCCGACCATGTTGGCGAATGCCTTCGACATCCAGGTCATGACCACGGGGTCGTTGTTGCTGAGGTTGTCGCACCAGCGGAACGGGTTGTCCACGCAGCCCCCGTCGGTCCCCGGCACGTTGCCCTCGAAGTTGCCCTCGTACCCGCCGAAGAGCGCAACGTCCGACGCGAGCTTGCAGCAGTCCTGACCAGTCAGAACACCACTCGCCGGAACGCCCGCCAACTGGAACTCGAAGGCATCCGTACCGTCGGCCGAGAACAGGATGTGGTTCTTCCCGATCGAGTTGAGGTAGTCGATCCCGAAGTCGCGCCCGATCGCCGACGGAGCGAAGATGCTCGGCGGCATCGGGGTGCCCGGTCCGCGCCCGAACAGCGTGACCCCGTCCTTCGGGTCGAGAACACCGGCCACGTAGTTCGGTGTGGCCGTGACGTCGGCGTCGAGGTCGAACTTGATCTTGGCGAGTTCACTGGCCGGCAGGGTGTTCACGTAGTACTTCGAGCCGAACAGTCCGAGCTCCTCGCCGCCGAACCAGATGAAGCGCAGATGGTTGCGGGTACTCGTGTTCTTCAGCTGCTGGGCGATGTCCAGGATCGTGGCCGAGCCCGACGCGTTGTCGAGCATTCCGGCTCCGTAGATGGCGTCCAGGTGCGCGTCGATGACGAGGACGTTGTTCGGATCGCCGCCCTTGGAGTCGGCGATGACGTTCCAGTCGGAGCGGTTCGGGTCGTCGATGACCTGCACGTTGACGGTCAGAACCGGGCCCGTGCCCGGGACGTACTGTGACAGCAGCTGCGTGCCGACGGCGTACGACGTGAACAGTACGGGGATCTTTTCGGTACCGGCCAGGCTCCCGGAGAAGGCGCTCGTACGTCCGGGGTTGCCCTCGTTGAAGATGACGGCCGCGGAAGCACCGGCCGCCTCGGCGTTCGCCACCTTCTGGGCGAACGTGCACGTGCCGCGCTGGATCAAGGCGATGTTGCCCGGCACGAACCCGGCGAAGTCCGCGGCTGCACAGCCGCTGGCCGAGCTGGGTGCGGGCGTCGCGGGTACGACGATGCCGCCCGCCGGCTGCACCTTCGCGGTCACCGAACCCGCGACTGTCGCGGGGTTGAAGTCCGTGACGAGCCCGAACGACTGCGGTGCCGGCGAATCCTCTCGCATCACCGGAGTCCCGACGAAGCTGAAGTAGTGGAACTTGTACTCCTGCAGCTTCACGTCGTAGCCCGCCGCCTTCATGACGCTCGCCACGTAATCGGCCGAGGCCTTGTAGCCGGGCTCTCCCGAGTTGCGGGACGGGTGGCCGTCGGCGCCGGGATTGGCGTCCGCGATCTGCTGGAACTTGACCATGTGCTTCCAGAGGTCGGCCTGGGTTACACAGTCGACGAGCTTCTGCGGGGTGTTGTTGACCCGGTTGGCACAGGCCGTCGGGTTGGTGTCGGCGACCGGAGCCGTGCCGGTGGCGCTCGACGCGACCGGCGTCAGCGCCCCTGTGATCGCCAGAGCACCCGCAGTGGCCATCACGAGTCCCCAGCCCCGCCGTCGTCCTTGTCTTGGGCCCATCGTGAAACTCCTCCCTGACAACGGAACTCGCCGGCGTTGTCGTCGACGAGCCTTCCGTGCTACAGCCTGTGATACCTCCGGAACAGTGCCGAATGAAGACCTCGTGCCAAGTAGCAGCTGTCCGGCCGGTTGTGCGGCCATGCTCGGCTGCAGGTCGTAACCCGGGCGTTGCGCATCGTTCGCGATCGTCTCGCCCGGCCGATGCTGAGCGGCCCGATGCGCGTTACCGGTGCGCAGTTGAGTCGTTGCCGTCCGGTGTCCTTGCAGAGGAGTTGTGACAGACGTGGAATCGATGGCAGGAATGACCCGGCGGCGCTTCTTGGGGTCGGCGGCGGCAGCGGTGGGTACGGCGGGCCTGGCGCAGCTCCCCTGGTCGATGCGGAAGGCGCTGGCTGCCCCGGCGCGAGACCTGGCGCACCTGCGGGAGATCGAGCACGTGGTGATCCTGACCCAGGAGAACCGGTCCTTCGACCACTACTTCGGGACCCTGTCCGGAGTCCGCGGGTTCGACGATCCCGATCTCCGGACGCTGCCCTCCGGCAGGTCGGTGTTCTACCAGCCGGACGCGCTCAACCCGGACGGGTACGTGCTTCCCTTTCACCTGGACACCACGACGACGAACGCCGCGGCGATCCACGATCCCGGGCACGGCTGGCCCACGCTGCACCAGGCGTGGAACGGCGGCACGATGGACAACTGGGTACCGTCGCAGCGGGCCGCCGTGGGTGCGTTCGGCCCGCTGACCATGGGCTACTTCACGCGTAACGACCTCCCCCTGCACTACGCGTTGGCCGACGCGTTCACGATCTGCGACCACTACTTCTGCTCGGTCATGGGGCCGACCTGGCCGAACCGGCTGCACACGATGACCGGCACGATCGACCCGACCGGTGCGAACGGCGGCCCGAACGTCGCGACCAACTCGTTGCCCCCGAGCGGCGGTTTCACCTGGACGACGTACGCCGAACGACTCCAGGCGGCGGGAATCAGCTGGCGCAGCTACCAGTCGCACGTCTTCGGCGACGGGCCGGAGCTGGGGTGGTTCAAGCAGTTCCAGACCGCGCCGGCGGGCTCTCCGCTGTACGAGAACGGCATGAAGCTGCGGCCTAAGACGGCGATCATGGACGACATCCGTACCGGCAACCTGCCCCAGGTCTCGTGGCTGCAGTCGGAGGCCGACGAGCACCCGAGTGGCCTGCCCGCGGCGGGCGGCGCGTTCATCTACGACCTGCTGGACGCGCTCGCGTCCACCCCCGAGGTCTGGAACAAGACCGTCCTGTTCATCACCTACGACGAGAACGGCGGCTTCTTCGACCATGTCACGCCACCGACGCCCCCGCCCGGCACTCCTGGGGAATTCCTGACCACGCTGCCCCGGCAGGCAGGCGGTATCGCCGGCCCGATCGGGATGGGCTTCCGCGTGCCGACGTTCGTCATCTCGCCGTGGAGCCGGGGCGGCTGGGTCGCCGGCGAGACGTTCGACCACACCTCGCTGCTGCGCTTCCTCGAGGTCCGGTTCGGTGTCCGGGAGCCGAACATCAGCGCCTGGCGACGGCAGACGGCCGGTGACCTCACCTCGACGCTGCGCTTCCCGCGCCGCGACGTACCGTTCCCGGCGTTGCCGGATCCGGCGCCCGTCGTGGCGCGGCAGAAGGAGGAAGCGGCCACCCTGCCGGACCCGTCGGTTCCCGCCGCACAATCCCTGCCCCACCAGGAGCCAGGCACCCGCCCACGGCTCTAGCCCGCACTCGGCGCCCGTTCACAAAGCCCGGGGACCCGCGCGGTCTCCGGGCAGTGACGCCGTTGTGCGGCATGCTGGGCCGAGGAGAGGAGCCGTGCCTTGGACTGGAGAGATCTACCACTGGAGCAGGGCCCACTGCGTGACGAGGCGGGGACGCTCCAGTTCGCGCTCGATCGGGTGCGCAAGCAGTTCGCCTGGAAGACCGGCGGACTGACAGTCGAGCAGTTGCGGCAGACGCACCCGCCGTCGACGATGACGCTCGCGGGACTGATCAAGCACATGTCGTTCGTCGAGGACGGCTTCACCGCGAAGGCAGCCGACCGCCCGCTCGGCCCGCCCTGGAGCACTCGCAGCTGGGTCGAGAACGACCGGTGGGGCTGGGAGTCCGCCGTCACCGACGACCCGGAGGAGCTCTATTCCTTCTGGTACGCCGCGGCCGCTCGCTCTCGCACCACCTGGCAGGAGCTGAGCGCAGACGGTGGTCTGGACGTGGTTGTCGAGGACCCGGATCCGGCCTGGACGACGAACCGGCGGCGGGTCGCGTTCGACCTGCTGGAGGAGTACCTGAAGCACACCGGTCACGCCGACGTACTGCGGGAAGCGGTGGACGGACTGCGGGGCAACGATCCTGAATGAGCTCGCGGACGCACTGCGGAAGTCGTACGGCGTGCGTGCGGCCGAGCTGCACCGGATCCACGCCGGCACCAACACCATCAACTACCAGGTCGTCGACGACACCGGCCGCTCCTGGTTCGCCAAGCTGTACCAGGGCAACCTCAACCGGGAACGCGAAGCCATCGACCTGACCGCATACGCCGGACACGCAGTCCCGGTCCCCGCCCTACAACGAACCCTCAACGGCGACCCGATCGCCGCCCTACCCCGGACCACCCACAGCGAGCCGGCCGCCGCCGTACCACCCACCGTCGCCGGCGAGCTGATCGCCGACGCACCAAGAACCGCCCACGGCGAACCGGTCCCCGACGCACCACGCACCACCCACGGCGAGCCGGTCGACGACGCACCACGGACCGACCCCGGCGAGCCGGTCGCCGCCGGACCACGCACCGCCCACGGCGAGCCCGTCGACGACGCACCACACACCGCCCACGGCGAGCCCGTCGACGCCGCACCACGCACCGCCCACGGCGAACCGGTCACCGCCGCACCACGCACCGCCCACGGTGAACCGGTCGACGGCGTACCGCGGACCGTCGACGGTGAGCTGGTCGTCGGGCGGTTGGCGATGTCGTTGTGGGAGTTCGTGGACGGTGAGACTGCCGAGGGTGGGATCACCGGCGCCCGCTGGCCCGCCGTCGGGAACATGCTGGGCAGACTGCACCGCCGGCTGTCCGAGCATCCGCGCGCCGCGCCGACGCTCCGACCGGCGACCGAGGTCCGTGACATGGTGCGTGCCCGGCGGAGCTTCGACGAACTGATCGCCCGCTTCACGGCACGCGACGAGCTGAGCCCGTTCGAAGCGTGGGCCTGCGAGGCGGCGCAGGAACGCCGGGCGCTGCTCGGG
>NZ_DASRVN010000616.1:0-3022 GCF_035655035.1 Kribbella sp.
ACTCGAGACGTTCGTCGCGGTCCTCGACGAGGGCAGCTTCGACGCGGCCGCGCGGCGCCTGAGCGTGACACCGTCGGCGATCAGTCAACGGATCAAGGCGTTGGAGAGCCGGCTCGGCCAGGTGGTGGTGATGCGCGGCAAGCCGGCCCGGGCGACCGCGGCGGGGGAGGCGCTGCTCCGGCTCGCGCGGCAGGTCGCGCTGCTCGAGGTCGAGGCGATCGCCGCCGTCCGCGGGACGGTCGACGCGCAGCGGATCCCGATCGCGGTGAACGCGGACTCGCTGAACAACTGGTTCCTGCCCGCGATGCTCGACCTGTCCCGCACGCACGACGCCCGGTTCCTGGTGCACCAGGAGGACGAGGAACACTCGGCGGAGTACCTGCGCAACGGCACGGTCCTCGCCGCGGTCACCGCGGACCCGCGCCCGGTGCAGGGCTGCCGCGTCGTACCGCTGGGAAAGATGCGGTACCTCCCGCTCGCCACCCCGGAGTACGCCGAGCGCTGGCTGGCCGGCAAACCGTTGCCCGAGGCCCTGGCCGAGGCGCCGATCGTGATCTTCAACGAGAAGGACGTCCTGCAGCACCGGCTGCTCCGCAAGGTCACCCGGCGGCGGCTGGACCCGCCGGCGCACGCGATCCCGGCGTCCGCGCCGTTCCACGAGGCGGTCCGGATCGGGCTCGGCTGGGGGATGATCGAGGACCAGTTGGCCGGACCGGAGCTGGCCGCGGGCCGGATGGTCAACGTTGCCCCGGGCAAGTACATCGACGTACCGCTGTACTGGCAGCACTGGAAGCTCGAGTCCGGCATCCTCGACGCACTCACAGCCGCCGTACTGCGGGCAGCCGAGGCAGGCCTGCGTACGGCGAGCCGCCGGTTATGAGTCCCAGCGCAGAGCCATCGGGTTGTCCGTGGGGATCAGTCCGTCGGCCATCAGTACGGCGCTCAGCGGATACACCAGGTCGTGCAACTCGGCGGACAGCTCGTCCCCGAGCGCCCGCCACCCCTGATCCGCCAACCGGTCCGTCGTCTCCTCCACCTGCTCCCGCAACGCCCGTCCGGCAGCCGTCAACGCACCCGAAGCGTCCAGCAGCCCGCGCGAACGAAGGTCATCCGACGCCGAAGCCCACTCCTCGTCGCTCCACCGCCGGTTGGCCTGGAAGACCTCCTTGCCCGGCCCACCGGCCGCGGAGATCGTCACCAGCGCCTGACACGGGCTGAGCCCGGCCGCGACCAGCGCCGCGACATGCCCGTCACCGCGTGATTCCCGCAGGATCGTGGTCGCCTGCCAGAGCACCAAGGCCGGCTCCGTTGGCCATTCCAACGATGCATTCGCCGCCGCGATCGGCCGCCCCGCGATCGGCGCCGACTCCGCAGCCCGCCGCCCGAGCTCGGCGGCCCGGTCGAGCGCCGCCTCCGGGAACAACCGTCGTACGGCGTTGTCCACAGCCGTCAGGCGCGCCTCGAGGAGCTGCTCCGGCGTGGCGCGGCTCCACGCGTCCGGGATCGACCGCGCGACCATCGCCGGATGGAAGTTGTAGAACACCGCCGCCACGAACTCCGGCCCGACCGCGCCGAGCGGCGCCGCCCGGCAGCCGAAGTAGCTCATCCACCCGCCCTTGAGCCCGAGCGCGTCGGTCGCCCGCCGCGTCTCGGGCGCGAAGTACGTGATCGCGTGGTACGGCTCGAGCGCCTTCCACATCCGGCGAGCGCGGTTCATGGCAAGGGACGGTACATCACGTGCAAACCGACGTACCCGAGCCGAGGGTGGTCGAAGGCCTCCGGGACGGTGCCGGCGATCCGGAACCCGAGGGCCTGCCACAGATGGACGGCGGGCTCGTTGGTCTCGACAACCGCGTTGAACTGGATCGACCGGAACCCGGTCCGCCCGGCCCACGCGATCATGTCCTCGGCCAGCGCCCGCCCGACCCCGCGACCGCGCGCCTTCCCGTCCACCATGAAGCTCGCACTGGCCACATGTGCCCCCGGCCCCGGCCGGTTCGGATACATGTTCGCACTCCCGAGAACGGTGCCGTCGGCATCAACCGCGACCGTCGTCCGCGCCAACGGCGAACTCGACGGCGACATCCACAACTCCCGCGCCTGCTCCTCGCCGAGCTCCGGATCGTACGTGTAGGTCTCCCGCGCACCGACGATCTCCCGGAAGAACGGCCAGATGGCAGGCCAGTCCTCAGCGGTCGCGTTCCTGATTTCCACAGACATAGTGGGAGAACTATCACCCGTCGTTCACCGGAAGCCAAGGGGATTGCGGCTAGGCTTGCTGGGGATGAGTAGATCCGTGACCCAAGGGCTTCCCCGGTGGACCCTTGTCGTGCCTGTGCTCGCCTTCCTGGACCTTGTCGGGTCCTGGCACCGGGACCTGGGCACGGTGCTGCTGCTCCTGGTCTGTATCGGGCTCGGGGCCGCTGTGTTCGCGGCCGTTCACCATGCCGAGGTCGTGGCGCACAAGGTCGGTGAGCCGTTCGGCACGCTGATCCTGGCGCTCGCGGTGACGGTGATCGAGGTCGCGCTGATCGTGACGCTGATGGCGTCCGGTGGCGACAAGGCCGCGTCGCTGGCCCGGGACACCGTGTTCGCCGCGGTGATGATCACGTGTAATGGCATTCTCGGCCTGGCGCTGGTCGTCGGTTCGCTGCGGCACCGGGTGCAGGAGTTCCGGGTGCAGGCGTCGTACTCCGCGCTGACCGTGATGACCGCGCTGGTGACGTTGAGCCTCGTGCTGCCGACGTTCACGACGAGTGCGGAGGGCCCGCGGTTCAGCGCCGCCCAGCTCGCGTTCGCCGGGGTCACGTCGCTGGTGATGTACGGCGTGTTCGTCTTCATCCAGACGATCCGGCACCGCGACTATTTCCTACCGGCCGGCGGCGCCGACGAGGACGAGGACCAGCACGCCGACGCGCCCAGCGGAGCGACCGCGCTGCTCAGCCTCGGGCTGCTGTTCGTCTGCCTGGTGTCGGTGGTCGGACTCGCCAAGACCGTCTCGCCGAACCTCGAACACGCCGTC
>NZ_DASRVN010000617.1:0-5561 GCF_035655035.1 Kribbella sp.
CACCTCCGCGAGCGGCACGGTGTACGGCGAGTCGGTCGAGAACACGAGCCGTTCGGCGCCGATCCCGGGCTCGGCGAGGAACCCGCTGAGCACCGTGTCCCAGGGCGCGTACGACGTGTCGCCGTACAGGTTGGGCGCGTGCAGCAGGGCCGGGACGGCGTCGATCCAGAAGTCCGTGGCGCCGCTCTTGCCCATCAGCACCGGCAGCTCGGGCCGCCGGCGGGCGAGGCTGGCGAGCGGCAGCGGGAGCGCGGTGGCCGGCGTACCGGTACGGACGTACGCGAACCAGCCGGCCGTGGCGGCGAAGTCGAGCAGCGGATCGAGCAGGCCGTCGAGCAGGTCGAATCCCTGCAGGACCGAGTCCACCGCGAGCGCGACGGCGCCGGCGTCGCGGGCCCGGTCGAGCTCGTCGAGGGCCGCGCGGCCGCGCCACGGGTTCGCCACGGCATACGGGAGCAACCGGCCGCCGGACTCCCGCGCGGCCTGTGCCGTCGCCTCGTTGCCTTCGCGGTTGTCGTAGGCGATGCAGCGCTCCGACGGCGCGACGATCGCCTGGTCGATGCCGAGGGCATCCATCGTGGCGAGCAGGTCGGCCGGCTTCAGGCTCGCCTCCCGGCTGTCGCCGATCCGGACATGGGCGTCGACGATCATGCGGGCACCTCCAGCCCGAGGGCACCGAGCGCGTCCGCGTGCACGATCCCGTCGACGACCTCGTCCGGGACCCGCGGGAACTTGGTGCCTTCAATCATATTGTTGACAGTCTGCAATCCGGCGATCGCTTCGCCGGTGTTGGCGATCGGGTAGTCCGACCCGAGCAGCAGCTTCCCGGTCGCGCCCCACTCGACCGCGTTGATCAGCGACTGGTAGAGCACCCACGGGCGCAGATAGATCGACGACACGTCGGCGTACACGTGCGGGTGCTTGCGGATCGTCACGACCGTCTCCCGGCTCCACGGGTGGCCCATGTGCGCCATCACGATCCGCAGCTCCGGGTACCGCAGCGCGATCTCGTCGGTGACCAGGGGATAGGTGTAGCGCAGCGGCGCGTGCCGCATCGGCGAGGCGCCGGAGTGGAACAGGATCGGCAGGCCGTGCCGCTGGCAGTAGTCGTAGAACGCCAGCGCGGGCTCGCCGAGCGGGTCGAAGTTCTGGTAGTTCGGGCCGAGCTTCACCCCGACCAGGCCGAGGTCTCGGCAGCGGTCGGCCTCCTCGAGGGCGCCGGGCGCCGTCGGGTTCACCGACATGAAGCCGATCCGCTTCGCCGGGTTGTCCTGCACGAACTCGGCGGTCGCGTCGTTGCAGCGCTCCGGCGGATACGGCAGCCCGGTGAGTTCGAGCGGATTGTCGACGGCGATGTTGAAGACGATCGACACGTCGGCGGCCGCCATCGCCCGGTCGTAGTCGGCCCACGAGTTCGCGGTCTCCACCGGGCGGTCGTTGCGCCAGTTCGTGTACACCTGCCGCTCGTCCTCGGGCACCGCGTCGCGGTGGGTCGGTGTGTGCGCATGGACATCGACGATCATCGGAACTCCCGCAACAGGTCGTCTCTCAAGGTCACTCCCAGGCCGGGACCGCCGGTCAGCCGGACGTACCGTCCGTCGCTGTCCAGCGGTTTCGCCAGCACGTCCTCGGTGTAGTAGTGCGCGCCGATGATGTCGCTCGGGTACGCCGACAACCGGGGCAACGCCGCCGCCACCTGCAACTGCGCGGCCGCGCCGATCCCCAGCTCACCGTTCGACCCGATCAGCACGTCGATCCCGTGCGCCGCCGCGAGCTGCCCCATCCGGACAGCCCGCCCCGGACCGGCGCTCTTGCCCACGTACAAGCTGACGGTGTCCGCCGCCCGCGCCTCGATCACGGTCAGCAGATCGTGCACGTCGAACACCGATTCGTCGGCGATCACGGGCAGTCCGAGCTGCCGCACCTCGTTCGCCCCTCGTACGTCGCGAGGCTCCAACGGCTGCTCGAGGAACGCGACACCGGACGCCTTCAGCTCAGGCACCGCTCTGATCGCCTCAGCCCGGGTCCACCCGCCGTTCGCATCCGTACCCAGGAAGGCGTCGCCGGCCAGCTCGCGGGCCCGGCGTACCCGGTGGAGATCGGTGTCGAGGTCCAGGCCGACCTTCACCTTGAACGCGCCGAACCCGGCGGCACGCGCCGCGTTGTACGCGCGCTCCAGCTCCTCGTCGCTGCCGGACAGCGAGAGTTTGATCGGGACCTCGGTCCGGTACGGCCCGCCCAGCGCGACGGCCAGCGGTACGTCGAGGGTGCGCGCGAACGCGTCCCACAGCGCGATCGAGACGCCGGCCTTCGTGAACGGGTTGCCTTGCAACACCTTGTCCATAAGGTCTTCCAGCGCACCGACCGGGGTCAGGGGCTGCCCGATCAGTGCGGGTGCGAGCGCCGTACGGATGAAGTGGTCCGCCGACGTACCGTCCTCGCCGGACCAGATCGGGGTCGCGCTGACCTCGCCGTACCCCTCGACGCCGTCACTGGTGACGACCCGGACGAGCAGGAAGTCGGAACGGTCGTGCGCACCGCGAGCGCCGCGGACCAGCAGTTCGGGGGCGGCGCGCAGGCTGACCCGCGCGGTCTGGATCGCGGCGACGGTCGCAGTGTTGGCGGCCGTCACGCGGGTTCCAGGAGGCGGCGGGGGTTGTCGACGAGCATCGCCCGGCGCTGGGTGTCGGTGATGCCCCAGCCGTCGATCTCCTTGATCCGGGCGACCGCGTAGTCCTGGCTGGCCTTGTCGGACAGGCCGGCGTCGGTCCCGAAGATCACCTTGTGCGGCGGGGCCTCCCGGAGGATGCGGCGCGCGGCGTACGGCGGCGTACCGCAGATGCACAGGTAGAGGTTCTCGGTCTCCTGCGTCATCGCCAGCGCTTCCCGCCACAGGTCGTGCAGGCCGCCGTGGCCGAGGACCACCCGCAGCTTCGGATGCCGGCGGGCGAGGGCGGCGATCTGGCCGGCGGTCGAGTACGGCGGCGTGCCGTCGTGGCTGAGCAGCACCCCGCCGACCGACTCGATCACCTCGCAGATCGGGTCGAGGGACCGCTCGTGCATGCTGAACCCCTGCAGCCAGGGGTGCAGTTTCAGGCCGCGCAGCCCGAGCTCGCCGACCATCCGCTCGGCCTCGTCGACCGCGGTCTTCCGGCGGACGGCGACCGTACCGAAGCCGGTCATCCGGTCCGGGTACGTACGGACGAACTCGGACAGCCGGTCGTTCGACTCCGGGGTCGGGTCGAACAGCCCGTCATGACTGAGGACGACCGCGTGCTCGATCCCGGCCGTGTCCATGAACGCCACGAACTCGTCGGCACCGAAGGGCGTCCCACCCAGCCAGGTCGCGGTCTCCCACGCCGGCGTGTGGGTATGGAAGTCGATCACAAAGCCTCCGCGAGTTGAAGCAGGCGGTCGCCGAGCGCGGCCGCCAACTGGTCGAACCATCTCCGCCCGGTGGCCGCGTCGGCCAGCTCCGGACGGTCCGTGTACCCGTCGATCCGCCGCCAGCTCTCCGCCGTGTGCAGCGCGACGTCGTCCACCGCCACCTCCGGCGGCAGCTCCGGACGCTCTTTGCGCTCGGCAACAAAACCCTCGTCCTGGGCCAGCATCAACCCGGTCTCGAACTGCCCCGCATGCCCTGGCACCGGGACGGTTTCGGGGGCGGAGAGGAGTTGCCAGTAGTCGACGTGGGCGACGTTGACGTCGTACCGGGTGGAGGCGGCGGCTGCGGCGGCGTGGCAGGCGCCGGTGTTGCCGCCGTGGCCGTTGACCAGGACCAGGCGATGGCCGCCGTCCGCGTGGAGGGAGCGGGCGAGGTCGAGGAGTACGGCGAGCAGGGTCTCGGGGGAGAGCGAGAGGGTACCGCCGAACGGCAGGTGGTGATCGGACGCGCCGAACGGGACCGGCGGCGCGAGGACGATCGGGCGGCGAGCGCGTTCGTGCACCCGCGCGGCGGCTTCGGCGGCGACGGCCTCGGCGAGGATCCAGTCGGTGCCGGTCGCCAGATGCGGACCGTGCTGCTCGGTCGCCCCGATCGGGACCACGACTATTGCCTCGGGCAACAGGTCGTTGAGGGTACTGCGGTTCGTGTGGTGCCAGCGGACGAAGGTCATCCAGCCCTCCCGGCGACAAGTTGGGCGGTACGCAACGCGGCGATCCCGTCGTCCAGCGAGGGTACGCCCGCCGTGCGCGTCCCGTCGTACAGCTCGACGAACCGCTGCACCTGCAGGTCGAAGCACCGGGTCATCCGGTCGCCGGGGAACCGCACCGTACGCTCGCCGTCCGCGGTGGTCAGGCGCAGGTCGAACGTGAACCCGTCGAGCGTCGCCAGCCCCCGGTCCCCGAGGAACGTGAGCTCGCAGCGGGGGAGGGCGGCGGTGAACCAGCCGAACTCCACCAGCGCCCGATGGCCACCCGGATAGCTGAGGCGTGCGCCGGTGAGGTTCGCCGCGGGCAGGTCGGGGCGGGTGCCCAGGGACCACGCGTCGTCCACGCTGTCCGGCGGTCCGCCGAGCAGGTGCGAGAGCCAGTCGAAGACGTGCGCGCCCTCGTGCACGACCGGCATCCCGTGCGCGAGCGTCGCGGTGATCCGCGCCGTGTGCTCGGCGTCGGCCGGGCGGGACGCCTCGTCGTAGATGTGCGCGCGGACCAGGATCCGGTCGCCGAGCGTGCCGTCCTTGATCCAGGCCGCCAGCTGCTCGATCGCGGGGTCGTGGCGGTAGGTGAGACCGACCTGGACCCGCTGCCGCTGGGCCTCGTCGAGCTGCGCGTAGATGCCGGCCGCCTCGACCGAGGTGGCCACCGGCTTCTCGGCGAGGACGAGCAGCCCGGCTTCGGCGTACCGGACGGTGAGGTCCGGTGTGATCCAGGGCGGGGTGGCGAGTACGACACCGTCGACCTCGTCGGGGTCGAGCTCGGCCTCGACCGCGGTCCCGGCGGGTACGGCGCGGGCGGCCAGGGCGCGGCGCTCCGGCGACGGGTCCACGACGCGCACGACCTCGACGGAGGGATGGCGCAGCAGAGCGGGCAGGTGGGCGGTGAGACCGATGTCCCCGAGCCCGGCGAGAGCCACACGCATGCGCGCTCCTTCGGAATATCGGAATTAGTTTCTGTTTCCCGAAGCTTAGGAGGTGCTCAGACCGCCCGCAATAGTTCGCCGGGGACTGATCGCTATAGCCGAAATACCGAAGATATCTCTAGCATTGTGCGCATGGACCCAGATTCCCCCGCAGACTCCGTCCGTACGAGCGCCGCTCCGGCACCGCGCGGCCACTACTCCCAGGCCCGGATCGCCGGCGGCTTCGTCTTCACCGCGGGCCTCGGCCCGCTCGATCCGGTGACCCGGGAGATCGTCGGCCCCGGCGACGCCGCCGAGCAGACCCGTCAGGTGTTCCGCAACCTGTCCGCGATCCTCGCCGAGGCCGGCTGCACGCTCGCCGACGTGGTCAAGATCACCGCGTTCCTGCAGAACGCCGACCGCGACTGGGACGCCTACGACTCCGTCTTCGGAGAGTTCTTCACCGCTCCCTACCCCGCCCGCCTCACCGCCGGCGCCGACC
>NZ_DASRVN010000618.1:0-1655 GCF_035655035.1 Kribbella sp.
TTCTACGAGAACGGCGACAAGCCGCTCGAGATCGTCTCCACCCGCCAGTGGTACATCACCAACGGCGGCCGGGACGCGGGCCTCAAGCAGGAGTTCCTCGAGCGCGGCAACGAGCTCGCCTGGGTCCCCGAGCACATGCGGCACCGCTACCTGAACTGGGTGGAGGGCCTGAACGGCGACTGGCTGATCTCCCGCCAGCGGTACTTCGGCGTCCCTTTCCCGGTCTGGTATCCGCTCGACCACGACGGCGAGCCGGACTACGAGCACCCGCTGATGCCGTCCGAGGCCGAGCTGCCGATCGACCCGACCTCGCAGGCGCCCCGCGGGTACGACGAGTCCCAGCGCGGCAAGCCGGGCGGGTTCGAGGCCGACCCCGACGTGATGGACACCTGGGCGACGTCCTCGCTGACCCCGCAGATCGTCTGCGGGTGGGAGCGCGACGACGACCTGTTCCGCCGTACGTTCCCGATGGACCTGAACACGCACGCCCACGAGATCATCCGCACCTGGCTGTTCTCCCGCGTGGTCCGCGCGCACTTCGAGAACGGCACGCTGCCGTGGGCGCGGTCGATGATCTCCGGGTTCGTCGTCGACCCGGACCGCAAGAAGATGTCGAAGTCCAAGGGCAACGCGGTCGTGCCGTCGGAGATCCTGGAGAAGTTCGGCTCGGACGCGGTCCGCTGGCGCGCGGCGATGGCGCGGCCGGGGCTGGACTCGCCGTTCGACGAGTCGCAGATGAAGGTCGGCCGGCGGCTGGCGATCAAGGTGCTGAACGCGTCGAAGTTCGTCCTCGGGTTCGGGGCGACGACGGTCGACACCGGTGCGGTGACCGAGCCGGTCGACCTGGCGATGCTGCAGCGGCTGCGGTCGGTCGTCGCGGATGCCACGGCGGCCTTCGAGCGGTACGACTACACCGGTGCGCTGGAGATCGCGGAGCGGTTCTTCTGGACGTTCTGCGACGACTACGTCGAGCTGGTCAAGGAGCGCGCGTACGGCGGTCAGGGTGAGACCCCGGCTGCTTCCGCGAAGGCCGCGCTCGCTGTCGCGTTGTCGGTCCAGTTGCGGCTGTTGGCGCCGTACCTGCCGTTCGCGACCGAGGAGGTCTGGTCGTGGTGGCAGGAGGGTTCGATCCACCGGTCGTCGTGGCCGACGCCGGACGGTGACCTCGCGGTGGCGGAGCAGCCGGCCGAGGTGCTGGACGCGGTGTCCGAGGTGCTCGCCGGGATCCGCGGCGCGAAGTCCGAGGCGCAGGTGTCGATGAAGACCGAGGTCTCCAAGGTCGAGGTCACCGGCCCGGCCGCCCGGCTGACCCTCGCCGAGCGCGCCGAGCCGGACCTGCGCGCCGCCGGCCGGATCACCGGCGAGATCGTCTGGAACGCGGACGAGTCCGATGCGGTCAAGGTCGTCGCGACACTCTGAGCGCTGGTCTCAGATGCCCGTCTCCCGGTTGCCCGGGCGGCGGGCATCTGTGCGTTCGGCTACCCCGCGGGGCCGGCTTGTCCTGATGTGGAACGATCAGAACCATCCGCACCCCGCGACCCCGCACGTCCGAGGAGCTACGCGATGACCGACCCGACCACTCCCGCGGACCCCAAGTCCCACGCCGCCGACACGATGTCGGACACCACCGAGCTTCCCCCCGTCCCGGCCGACCC
>NZ_DASRVN010000619.1:0-15949 GCF_035655035.1 Kribbella sp.
GTACGGCGACATCCCGCAGGGCAACGGCGACCCGGCGCTGACGCAGTACGGCGAGAACGTGACGCCGAACCAGCACGCGCTGGCGAAGCAGTTCGGGCTGTACGACAACACCTACGACATCGGCACGAACTCGGCCGAGGGTCACAGCTGGCTGATGCAGGCCGACAACCCCGAGTACACCGAGTCGACGGCCGGCGAGTACCAGCGCAGCTACGACAGCTACAACGACGTCCTCGGCCACCAGAAGAGCGGCTTCATCTGGACCGGGGCCGAGGCGGCGGGCAAGACCGCGCGCGACTTCGGCGAGTACCAGATGCAGCAGAACAACAAGCCGTCCGCCGCGAGCTGGCAGAACCTGTACTGCGACACCAAGAACATGGCGGCGAACCCCGCGCAGAACACGGCGTACCCGATGTACTCGAACGTGGACATCCCGTCGCTCAACGACATCTCCGTGCACGGCTACCCCGGGGGCGACCTCAGCATCCCCGACATCTACCGGTACGAGATCTGGAAGCGTGACTTCGAGCAGCACGGCCCGGCGAACCTGAACATGTTCTGGTTGCCCAACGACCACACCGGCGGTGGGCCGACCGGACCCGCCCAGGTCGCGGACAACGACCTCGCGGTCGGCAAGGTCGTCGACACGATCTCGCACAGCAAGTACTGGAAGGACTCCGCGATCTTCGTGGTCGAGGACGACTCCCAGGCCGGCGTCGACCACGTCGACGGTCACCGGGCGCCGATCCAGATCATCAGCCCCTGGGCCCAGCACGGCGCCGTCGACAGCCGGTACTACTCCCAGATCACGATGATCCGCACCATCGAGCAGATCCTCGGGATCCACCCGATGAACCAGAAGGACAGCGCCGCGACGCCGATGCGTACGGCGTTCACGGACAAGCCCGACTACACACCGTTCACCGCTCTGCCCAACCGGACCCCGCTGACCCAGGGCCTGTCGACGTTACCGGCCTGCGGCGCGGACACCCCGGCGGCGCAGAACCCGAACGCCGCGCCCGCGCCCACCGGGACGGTCCCGGCGGCCGAGCAGCCGGTCGCCGCGCAGTGGGAGGCCTGGAAGGCGAAGCAGCCGTTCACCGGACCCAACTCGAAGATCGACTCGGCTCCGCCCGCGCAGATGAATCGCTTCTCGTGGTACGAGGCCCACGGTTTCGCCAAGCCCTACCCGGGTGACACCAAGATCTACGCGCCGAACGAAGTACCAGGCGCCTACATCCCGGGCTCCGACAGCGACGGCTGACCCCTGCAACCGAAGACACCCCGACGGCCCGCCGGATTCCCGGCGGGCCGTCGGCCTGTCGGCTGCCGGTGCCGGGGCCTGTCATCATGTGGGCGTCGACCAAGGAGCCGCCGCATGAGCCTGACGATCCGGAACGCCCGTCCGTGGGGGAGTGCGCCGACCGACGTCGTCGTCCGGGACGGGAGGATCGCGGAGCTCCGGCCGTACGACGGAACGTCGCCGGCCGCCGGCGACGTGGACGGTCGCGGACGTCTGCTCGTGCCGTCGTTCTCCGACGTCCACGTGCACCTGGACTCGACCCGGATCGGCCTGCCGTTCCGTCCGCACACCGGCGCGCCGGGGGTGTGGGCGATGATGCTGAACGACCGCGCCAACTGGCGTACGGCGGAGGTCCCGATCACCGAGCGGGTCCGGAACACCTTCGGCGCGATGATCGCCCGCGGTACGACCCGGGTCCGGAGCTACGCGCAGATCGACGTGGACTGCCGGCTGGAGCGGTTCGAAGCGGTGCTGGCCGCGAAGGAGTACTTCGCGGATTCGGCTCAGGTGGAGATCATCGCCTTTCCGCAGGCCGGTCTGCTCCGCGAGGACGGTACGCCCGGGCTGCTCGAGGAGGCGCTCGGCTCCGGGGCGACCGTGATGGGCGGCATCGACCCGTGCCTGCTCGACCGCGATCCGGTCCGGCATCTCGACATCGTGTTCGGGCTGGCCGAGAAGTACCAGGTCGCGGTCGACATCCACCTGCACGAACCGGGCGAGCTCGCCGTGTTCAGCACCGACCTGATCCTGGAGCGCACGCGAGCGCTCGGGATGCAGGGAAAGGTGACGCTGTCGCACGCGTATCAGCTGGGCAGCGTGAACGAGACGACCACGCGGCGGCTGATCCAGGAGTTCGCCGAGCTGGACGTGGCGATGGCGTCCGTCGCGCCGCCGTCGGTGCCGGGGCAGTTGCCGCTGACCGAGTTGACCGCGGCCGGCGTGCGGTTCGGGCTCGGCGAGGACGGGCAGCGCGACTACTGGTCGCCGTACGGCAACTGCGACATGCTCGACCGGACCTGGCAGCTCGCGTTCACCAACGGGTTCCGCAAGGACGAGCTGATCGAGCATTGCCTGGCGGTCGCGACCGTTGGTGGGGCCAGCGTTCTGGATCCGGCGTCGGCCCGGCTGACGAGCGTCGGAGACCGGCCGGGCGTGGCTGTCGGCGACCCGGCGGAGCTGTTGCTGGTCGCCGGCGAGACGCCGACGTCGGCCGTGATGGATCGCAGTACCGACCGGACCGTGATCCACGCCGGCCGGGTCGTTGCCGACGGCCTCGAACTCGTCTGATTTCCCTTTACTCGCTGCTGATGCGTCCAATCCTTGCCTACCGCAAGGATTGCTGCTGACGGTCGCGCGCTGCTGTCTCCTGAGTCTCAGGTGCGGCGGAAGCCGGTCTGAGAGGCGATCGCCCCGGACTCCGGTCACGCGCGGTTGACCGTCGCTGCCGGGTGGTGACCTGCCCTGGTCCGGGCTTCGCGGTCGATCCGGGAGAGGCGGTCGCGGGGCATTGACGTGATCTCCGCCACGGATCTACCGTGTACGCATCACGTGCCGATGTACGCCAGGCGTACATCTGGGGCGAAGGTTCGGACGCGAAAGGACCGCGGATGAGCGACAGGTTCACGATGCCGGAGATGCCCGGGGCGTCGGTCGTTCGCGCCACGCCTGCAGGGACCACGACGGCGGGGACCGCCACGGCGGGGACCACGACGGCGGGGACCACGACGGCGGGCAAGCGGCTCGGGGCGATGTGCGCGGCCACCCAGGGGATCGCCGAGGGCGACTGGCCGGCCGCGCTGGATTACGCCGAGCGGCTCGGCCTGGACGGCGTACTCTTCCCGACACCGAGCGCTGCCAGCCCGTCTCTCGACCCCGCCGAGCTCGCGGAGGCCCGCGCCGCAGCGGCCGAACGCGGACTGTTCGTCGAGTCCGGCATCGGGTTTCTCGGCCCGGCCGACGACCCCGCACCGCTGCTCGACGAGCTCCTCGCCGCGGCCAAGGCTGCGGCCGCCCTCGGATGCACGCAGTTCTTCGCCTACACCCGTACGGAGCGGCGTGGCGGGCTGGAGAACCATCGGCGGCAGCTCGCGCAGATCGAGCGAACGTTGCGCGGGATGCGTCCGTTCCTCGAGGAGCACGGTTGCCGGGTGAACATCAAGACCCACGAGGACCTGTCCTCGGTCGAAGTCCTCCGTCTGGTCGAGACGCTCGGGGCGGATGTGTTCGGGGTGAGCCTCGACGTCGCGAACCTGGTCGTCCGCGGCGAGGACCCGGCAGCGGCAACCCGGCGACTGGCGCCGTACGTCCACCAGACCCACCTCGAGGATGTCGCGCTGTCCTTCGTCGACCGCGGCCTGCGGCGCAGGCTGAGGCCGTGCGGTGACGGGATCCTCGACTGGCAGTCGATTCTGCGGTGTCTTCTCGACCAGGCGCCCGTACAGCATCTCGTCTTCGAGCAGCACCGCGGCCGGTTCGACGTCGAGATCTTCGACCCGGCGTGGTTCGACGCCGAGCCCCAGGTACGCCCGGAGGAACTCGCGCAACTGGTACGCGGCGCAGTGGGCTCGACTCCCGACGACCCCGCCGTCGAGGTGGACGCGGACGGCCGGGCCGAGCAGCTGCGCCGGAGCGCCGCCTACGTCCGATCCGTGCTCGAGTCCATCAGCGGAGAGCCCTCATGACCAGCATCGCCCTCGCACCGCCGCGCGGCATTCGGCGTCGCATCTCCTCCAGTGACACGGTCCTGGTCCTGGCGCTGAGCGCTTTGGGGCTGGTGGCCCTGACCGTGATCGTCGGACCGCTCGTGTGGCGGTACAGCTCCAACGCCGTCGATCTCGGTGCCCAGCTGTCGCCGCCGTCGAGCAGACATCCGCTCGGCACCGACAGCCTCGGTCGTGACCTGCTCGCGCGGGTGCTCGTCGGTGCCCGTACGTCGTTGGGCGCGGCCCTGGTCGTCGCACTCGCGGGCGCCGTGCTCGGCTGCCTCACCGGGCTGCTCGCCGGCGCCCTGCGCGGCTACGTCGACGCCGCCCTCACCTGGCTGACCAACTCGATCCTGTGCTTCCCCTCGATCATGCTCGCGATGGCCGTGGTGATGGCGCTGAAGCCGGGCATCCCGGCCGTGGTGATCGGCCTGTCGATCCACTCGTTCCCGTGGTACATGCGGACGCTGCGCGGTGAGGTGCTGCGGGTCTCGTCGATGGACTTCGTGAAGTCGACGCGGGCGATCGGCGCCGGCCAGGGCCGGGTGCTGTTCCGGCACATCCTGCCGCACCTGATCTCCACGATCGTGCTGCAGATGGCGGCGGTGTTCGGCGCCGCGGTGCTCGCGCTCGCGGCGCTGGGCTTCCTCGGTATGGGGGCGCAGCCGCCCACGGCAGAGCTCGGAGCCATGATCACCGACGGCCAGCAGTTCTTCCTGACGGGCCAGTGGTGGATCGCCGCCTTCCCCGGCCTGGTGCTGCTGATCGCCGTCACCCTGACCACCATCGTCGCCGACCGGGCCCGCGAGCTCCTCGACCCGCGCGGCGAGTACATCGTGGCGGACTGAGAGGAATGCCGATGCTCACGCTGATCTCCAAACGCCTGATGGTTGCCCTCGGCACCATCCTCGGCGCCTCGCTGTTCTCGTTCGTGCTGCTGCGCAAACTCCCGGGCGACCCGGCCCGGCTCGTCGGCGGCGAGCTGGCCGACGCCACGACGATCGACAACCTGCGCGCGGCCATGGGCCTGAACAACGCGCTGCCGGTCCAGTTCTGGGACTACCTGTCCACCCTGGGCCACGGCAACCTCGGTTTCTCCTACAGCACGGGCCAGAACGTGGTTGACGTCGTCCGGACCCGGCTTCCGGCAACCGTCGAGCTCGGGCTGACCGGAGTGACGTTCGCGGTCGTGTCCGCGGTCGTGTTCGCTGCCGTCGCCGTCTACCGACGCAAGCGTGGTGCCGACGTGTCGTTGCGCATCGCTTCGTCGCTGGCGATGGGCTCGCCGCCGTTCTGGCTCGCGCTGGTGGCCATCCTGCTGCTGGCGGTCAAGCTCGGGGTGTTCCCGGGGCCCGAGGGTCGTCTCTCGCCGGGGATCCAGCCGCCGGCGCCGGTCACCGGCCTCTACACGATCGACGCGCTGATGGCCGGTCAGCTGTCCACGTTCTTCAACGCCCTGTGGCACCTGGTACTACCGGGCGCCGCGATCGCGGTCGGTCCGTTCGCCTTCCTCAGCCGGCTGTTCCGGTCCCAGCTGCGGACCACCGTCCGCGAGCCGTTCGTACTCGTCGCGCGCAGCCGCGGCATCACCCGGCGGAAGGTCTTCGTCCGGCACGTCGTCCCGAACTCGTTGCTGCCGCTGGTGGCGGCGACCGCCATGCTGTTCGCCGAGCTGATGACCGGCAGCGTCCTGATCGAGAAGGTGTTCGGCTGGCCGGGGGTCGGCTCACTGACCGTCGACGCGATCCTGCAGAAGGACTTCGCGGTCGTCCAGGGCGTGATCCTGCTCAGCGCCGTTCTCTACGTGACCGTCAGCTTCCTCGCCGACATCGCGTACGCCGCCATCGATCCCCGCATCCGAGCCGGAGCCCGGTGACATGACTCGATCAGGAGTGGAGCTCATGACCCAGAGCGCAGTCCCCGGGAACGCGGCCGACGGAGAGAGCCTGCTGGAGGTCCGCGGGCTGCGGACCGAGTTCGCGACCGCGCGCGGCACCGTCGCCGCCGTCCGCGACGTCAGCTTCACGATCCGCCGGCGCGAACGGCTCGCGATCGTCGGCGAGTCGGGCTCCGGGAAGTCGGCGATGGCGATGTCGATCGTCGGACTGCTGCAGCCGCCCGGACGGGTGGTCGCCGGCGAGGTGCTGCTCGAGGGGCGGAACCTTCGCGGCCTGCCGGACGCGGAACTCTCGCGGATCCGCGGCCGCCGGATCTCCCTGGTCTTCCAGGACCCGATGAGCGCGCTCGACCCGATCCGCAGCATCGGCGCGCAGATGGTCGAGGCGATCCGGGCGCACCAGGACGTGAACCGGAAGGTGGCTCGCCGGACGGCCGCGGATCTGCTCGGTGAGGTCGGGGTCGTCGATGCCGCGCGCCGGCTGTCCGACTACCCGCACCAGTACTCCGGCGGTATGCGGCAGCGGGTGCTGATCGCGCTGGCGCTGGCCAACTCACCCGAACTGGTGATCGCGGACGAGCCCACCACGGCGCTCGACGTCACGACCCAGGCGCAGGTCCTGGAGCTGCTGGACAGGCTGGTCACCGATCGCCGGGCGGCGTTGATGCTGATCACCCACAATCTCGGCATCGTCGCGGGGTACTGCGACTCGGTCAAGGTCATGTACGCGGGTCGGCTCGTCGAGGAGAGCTCCAGCCGGGAGCTGTTCCGCGCGCCCGCCCACCCGTACTCGCGTGAGCTGATCAAGTGCGTACTGCGCACCGATCAACGCCAGCACGGGCGGCTGGCAACGATCCCGGGAGCACTGCCCGACCCGACGAAACCGTTCGTCGGCTGCGCGTTCGAGCCACGCTGCCCGGTCGGTCACGGGATCGCGGTCTGCCAGAGCACCGACCCCGTCCTGGTCCCGTTCGGCCGGCCCGAGGCCGGCCACGCGACTAGTTGCCACTTTCCAGGCGCCACCCGTCAGGAGGCCGTCTCATGACCACCGCACAGCCTGAGCCCGCGCTCGACCGGCCCGTGGACGAGGAGGTCCTGCTCCGGGTGCGCGGCCTGACGAAGTCGTACGGCGGTCAGCGAAGCGGCGTACGGATGCGTCGAAGCAACCAGGTGCACGCGCTGCGCGACGTGTCGTTCGACGTGCACCGCGGAGAAACCCTCGGTCTGGTGGGGGAGTCCGGCTCCGGCAAGTCCACCGCGGCGTCGTGCGTACTGCGCCTGGCAGAGCCCGACGCGGGATCGGTGGAGCTCGACGGCACCGACGTACTCGGGCTGCCGAACCGCGAGTTGCGGCGGATCCGCTCCCGCATGCAGATGGTCTTCCAGGATCCGTACGGTTCCCTCGATCCGCGGTTCTCGGTCCGCGAGCTGGTGGAGGAGCCGCTGCTGGTCCACGGCGAGCACGACGCCGGCGTACGGCGGACCCGGGCGCTGGAGATGCTCGAGCGCGTCGGTCTTTCCGCGGCACTGGCCGAGCGCAATGCCCACGCCTTCTCCGGAGGGCAGCGGCAGCGCATCGCGATCGCGCGGGCGCTCGTCCTCAACCCGGAGCTGGTCGTGCTCGACGAGCCCGTGACCGCGCTCGACGTCTCGGTCCAGGCACAGGTGCTCAACCTGCTCACCGACCTGCAGGCCGAACTGCGGCTGACGTACCTGTTCATCGTCCACGACCTGGCCGTCGCGCAGTACGTCTGTCACCGCATCGCCGTGATGTACCTGGGCGAGATCGTGGAGCTGGCCGACTCCGACGAGCTGTTCGCCAATCCGTTGCACCCCTACACCGTCTCGCTGCTGATCGCGGCGCCGGTGCCGGATCCGGACGTGATGGTCCAGACCCGGACCGCATTGCGCGAGACCAAGGTCCAGCCAGGGGTGGCGGCCTCACCAGGCTGCCCGCTCCGGCCGCGGTGCCCGGTCGGCGCCGACCGACCCGAGTGCCTGACAGCTCCCACGCTGCGTGAGATCGCGCCTGGGCACTCCGTCGCCTGCCATTACCCCGGCGAGCTGCAGCAGCGGCTCTCCCTCCAGCCCGGTCCTCCCGGCCCCGAGCTGAACCCGTCCGCTGAAAGGACCGCACGTGACTACAACTGACCCCACACGGAGCCGCCTGCGCGCCGTGATCGTTACGACCGGGACGGCTGCCCTGCTCGCGGTGAGCGCCGCCTGCAACCCATCCGGTACGACGGGAGCCGGCGGCAGCTCGAGCCGACCCTTCACCGTCAACTGGGCGACGAACATCTCCAGCCTGGACCCGGCGTTCGTGTGTCCCGGCGACGACAACAGCTTTGCCAGCAACTTCTACGGGCGGCTGGTGAAACTCTCGACGACCGTGGACGGTTCGGGCTTCACCACGGCCAACCCGGATCCCAGCAAGGTGCAGCCGGACCTGGCTACCAGTTGGCAGGTGTCGGGCGACGGCAAGACGTATACGTTCAAGCTGCCCGCCGGGAAGAAGTTCGCCAACGGCGATCCGCTCGACGCGAACGCGGTGAAGTACTCCCTGGACCGCACCGTGAAGATGGGCGCCTGCGGCGCGCTGTCCCTGCAGTTGGGCATCACGAAGCCGCCGTTGATCCAGAGCGTCGCGGCCCCCGACGCGACGACGGTCGTCCTCCACCTGCGGCAGGCCTATCCCGCGATCCTCTACAGCCTGGCCCAGAGCAGAGGCTCGATCTACGACCCCAAGCTCATCGAGGCCAACGGCGGCACCGCTGCCGGCCGGCCGAACCAATGGCTGACCAGCCACACCGCGAGCAGCAGCGGGCCCTACGTGCTCAAGGAATACGTGCCCAACAGCTACGCGGTGCTCGAGCGCAATCCCAACTACTACGGGACGCCCGCTCGCGAGCCTGACGTCCGGATCAACTTCGTCAGCTCGGTCCCGACCTTGCTCCTGCAGGCCGAGAACGGTCAGGCCGACGTCACCCTCGGCCTCCCACCCCAGAGCGTGAAGAACCTGAGCCAGAAGAGCTGCTGTCAGGTCGTCAGCGCCAGCAGCTCGACACCGGTCACGGTCTCGCTGAACCACAACGGACCGGTCACCGACAACGTGAAGTTCCGTGAGGCGCTCACCTACGCGGTGCCGTACTCCGAGATCATCAGCAAGGTCGCCTACGGGTACGGAGACTCCTACTACGGCCCGGTCGTGCCCGGGATGGCGGGGTACAACCAGGCCCTCGAGCCCGCGCGCGCCTACGATCCGGACAAGGCCAAGAAGGTTCTCGCCGACTCGGGTGTGAAGGCTCCGCAGCTGGACCTGATGATCAACCCGACAGCACCAGGGGTCTCCGACATCGCGACCCTGCTGCAGTCCGCCTGGCAGAGCATCGGGGTCAAGGTGAACCTGGTGGCGAAGCCGCCGGCCGACTTCAGCACGCTGTTCAACGACGGCAAGTACCAGTCCGCGTTGCTGTTCGAGAACAGCACACCGATCGGCGGCTACGAGCTCCGCAAGAAGATGACCTGCGGCAGCCAGTTCAACAACCAGCACATCTGCATCGCGGGCAGCATGCCCCTGCTGCAGGAGCTCAACAACACCGCCGACGTCGCCAAGCAACAGCCGATCGTCGATCAGCTCGTCAAGCTGTGGGTGGCGAACTCACCCACGATCATCCTCTACCGCGCACGCTTCACCGCGGTCCTCGGCAAGGACGTGAAGCACTTCGCGTACGCGGCGAACACCCGCATCGCCGACTGGGGTCGCTGATCCCCGGGTCTGCCGCCGGCCTCCCGCCGGCGGCAGACAGCCTTCCCGCACCTGCGCGACGACTCGCGAACGCCCACAAGGAGGAATCATGAAGATCGGTGTCGACGGCCGGAAGATCCCTGGAGCCGAGGACCGCAGCCCGCTCGAGATCCTCGACCATGCCCAGAGCCTCGGCATGGAAGGGGTCTACTTCCGAACGGTGCTGGACATCACGCCCACCCTCGATCGCGGGCTGCTGCGCGAGCTGCGCCAGCATGCCGACCGCCTCGGCCTGTACCTCCAGATGGGGCTGGCGAAGGTCAACCCCTACGCCGCCGCCGAGGCGCCCGAGATTCGCCGGCTCGGTGACGGCGACTACACCAGTGGCATGCTCAAGATGCTCGAGGCCTGCAGCGAAGGGGCAGACTGTCACGAGCTGTGGGTGGCGTGTGGCAGCTACAAGAGCGACCTGCCCGGGTACTACGCGATCGACCGCTTCCGGTCGGACGCGCCGTGGCCCGACCAGCTGCAGGCGATCGAGAAGTTCCTGCGGTTGCTGGCCCCGGCGGTGCGCGACCTGAACTGCCACCTGAACATCGAGACCCACGAGGAGATCACCAGCTGGGAGGTCGTGCGCCTCGTCGAGTCGGTCGGGCCCGACGTCCTGGGCATCACCTTCGACACGGCAAATGTCCTCGTCCGCGGCGAGCACCCGGTGGCCGCGGCTCGGCGGGTCGCGCCGTACGTGCGGGCCACCCACCTGCGCGACTCGGTCCTGGTCCCGACCCAGGACGGGCTTGCCCGGATCTTCTCGCCGTGCGGCCTGGGCGTCATCGACTGGGCCGAGCTGCTCGGCGCGTTGCGGGAGCACACGCCCGACCTGCAGGCGTCGATCGAGCCGGCCGGTACGACGCTCGCCGTACCGATCGGTCTGCACGACGAGCACTGGCGGTCCCTGCATCCCGATCTCGTCGAGGACGAGGTCGCCGCGCTGCTCCTGCTCGCCGACGAGTACGCCGCCCGCGCCGCACGGGGCGACGTACCCACTGCCGAGGCGTTCCGCGCGACGCCGTACGACGGGGAGGACTTCATCCGCCGCAGCGCGGCACACCTCCGGTCGACCCTGGCCGAGCTCGAGGCCTCGCCGGAACGCGCCAAGGTCGGCGGCTGATGGGTTCGCCTGCGACGACGGCTGTGCACGCACGCTTCGTCCTCGGGTTCGACGGAGGCGATCACGTGCTGCTCGAGGACGCCTCGGTGATCTACGGCGGCAGTGTCCTCGAGTACGTCGGCCCGCGCCGGGACGTCGTCGCCGATCGCGTCGTCGAGCTGGGGGAGGCGCTGGTGATACCGGGGCTGATCGACCTCGACGCCGTCGCGGACATCGACCACGCGTTGCTGGACTCGTGGGCGTCGGCCCGCTCCGCGCCGGGCCTGCAGTGGTCGGAGGACTACTTCGGCTCGCGCCGTACCGACGTGTTCGACCAGGAGGAGCGGACCTTCATCCGCCGGTACGCGCTGGCGCAGCTCCTGTTGCACGGCATCACCACCTGCCTGCCGATCGCCTCCGAGGTGCACAGCGCGTGGGCCGAGACGTACGACGACGCGATCGGTCTCGCGGAGTCGGCGCGTGAGCTGGGAATCCGGGCGTACGTCGGCCCCAGCTACCGGTCCGGCGTGAACGTGTCGCGGGCCGACGGCACCCGGGACGTGCTGTGGAACCACGACCTGGGCCGGGCCGGCCTCGACGACGCCGCACGCTTCCTCGCCACCGTGGGCAACACGCCCGACGGACTGGTCCGCGGCGCCCTGGTGCCCTGCCGGATCGAGACGATGTCGTTCGAGCTCCTGGAGTCGACTGCCCAGCTTGCCCGCGAGTACGACGTACCCGTGCGACTGCACTGCATGCAGAGCGAGCTGGAGCTGGAACTTCTGCGTCGGTGGTACGACGAGACGCCGCTGGAGTTGCTGGACCGGAGCGGACTCCTCGGCTGTCGTCTCCTTGTGCCTCACGCGACCTACGGGAGCAGCGACCGGGACCGGCGCTCGCCCAGCGACGACGAGCTCGCCGCCCTCGCGCGCGCAGGGGTGTCGGTGGTGCATTGCCCGTCGACCTCGCTGCGCTACGGAATGGTCCTCGATACCTTCGATCGCTTCACGGCGGCGGGCGTCACGGTGACGCTGGGCAGCGACAGTTTCCCGCCCGACCTGCTCCGGGCGATGGACGAGGGGTCGTGCCTGGCCAAGGTCCTGGAACGACGGCTCGACGCCGGCGACCTGGCGACGTACTTCCGGGCGGGCACGCTGCACGCTGCGAGCGCCCTCGGCCGGGACGACCTCGGCAGGCTCGAACCCGGTGCGCAGGCGGACTTCGTCGCGCTGCGGCTGGACGACTTCCGGCTCGGAGTCGTCGACGACCCGCTGCGCACGGTCGTGATGTCCGGCTCGTCCCGCGACCTCGCGCTGTCCGTGATAGCCGGCCGGACAGTGGTCGAGAACGGCCGGCTGCCCGGGGCCGACCTTCCTGCGATGAAGGCCCGGGCACAGTCGCTCTTCGCCCGGATGCGAGCGGCCTACAGCTCACGGGACGCGTCCCGGCGCGGCGCGGACGCACTGTTCCCACCGGTCTTCCCGCGCATCCGCCACGCGGCCGCAGGGCGTTCGAGTACCGCGCGGCAGGTGCACCATGAGCTGGGAGAATGATCAGATGGCCTCGGACCACGACCACACGCGATCGCGCGGAACCAACCACGACCACCTGAGGATCGGTAACTGATGGATGAGCCACGGCAGGTCGACCCGCCCGAGGCTCCGTACTTCGTGACGGCGGTCGCGCGGGCCCTCCAGATCATGCAGTCGTTCACCGCTGAGCGGCCCGAGCTGTCCTTCACCGAAGTGGGACACCTGACCGGGCTGAGCCGTGCGACGACCAGGCGGATCCTGCTCACTCTCCGGGACCTGGGGTTCGTCCACTCCGACGACGGCCGGTCGTTCCGGCTCGCCCCCCGGGTGCTCGGTCTCGGCTACAGCTACCTGTCCAGTACGCCGCTGCGCGACGTCGCGCGGCCCCACCTCGAACAGGTGTCCGGCGACCTCTTCGAGACCGCGGGGCTGGCCATCCTCGACCTGCCCGACATCGTCTACATCGCGATCGCGATCAGCCCGCGCCTCACCGGCGTACGGATCAATCTGGGAACCCGCTTCCCGGCGCACGCCACGGCAGCGGGTCGTGCCCTGCTCGCGCACCTACCAGCCGACGCCCTCGAGGCGTATCTCCACGACCTCCACCTCGACCGGGCCTCGTCGGCACTGTCCAAGTCGGCGCTGCGCGCGGAGTTGGAGCAGGCCCGGCTGAAGCACTGGGTCATCACCACCAGCGAGATCGACGACGACCTCCAGGGGGTGGCCGCTCCGGTGCTGGACCGCACCGGAGCAGCAATCGCCTCGGTCAGCGTCTCCCTGCACAGCGGCAGGCAGAGCCTCGAGAGCCTGGAGCAGGACTTCGTCCCAGCCGTCCTGGCCGCAGCGAAGCAGATCGAATCAGACCTGGCGGGAAGCATCCGCCAATAACAGCTGTGGTCCGGACCGGGTCAGGAGCGTATCGAGGCCCAGAAGGCGCATTGGTGTTCCTGGGCCAGGTCGGTCGTGGTGGTTTTCGAGGCGGCGAGTGACTGGACGTGGTTCTTGTTCTGGAACGGCTGCCACTGTGGCTGACCGGGACTGTCCGGGTTTCCGGTGTGTGCGAATTGTGTCCAGTAGCGCATCATCGTCGCGGAGAGCTGCTTCTGTGCGGGTGTGGTCGGGCCGGGGAGTTGCTTGTCGTTGAAGAGGTATTGGAGTTCGGCGCCGTGGAACGCGCCGGTCGGGAAGTTGGGTTTCGGGAGCGTGCTGAACCACGGAGCCGTCTCGTCGGCGAACTCGTACGAGTAGAGCGGTGTGTGTGCTGCGAGGGCGCGGTCTCGTGCCAGGACCGGGCAGCCCCAGGCCCAGTCGGTGACGACGGTCGCCAAGGCCTCGCCGGCGGAGTGGAACCGTGCGACGGGATAGCGGGCGAGGATCCGTTCGGCGTCGGACCGGTCGAAGAGCGTGTGGATTTGTTCGCGGTAGCCGGCCGGGGTGGTGACTTGGCCGGTGGCGGTTTCGATTGCGGCGGTGAAGAGGCGGTGCTCGTCGCGGGTGGTTCCCTGCATGATCGGCACGTGGCGGAATTGGCCGGTTGCGAAGGCGCGGTCCGGGCTGAGCGGCAGCACGCCACCACCCACGGTGGGTCCTGATCCGATTCCGACGTCGGAGTACTTGGCGAGCTCGTCGGTGGGCTTGGCCCGCAGGCAGGCCGCGGCGGTGGCGCGGTTGGAGCAGCCGACCTCGGCGGCGATGTCGAGGCCGTTGTGCTCGCGCTCGGACCGTGGCCGCGGGAACCAGGTCGGCGGTCCGGGCGACCAGTTCTGGCCGGTGCATTCAGCGCTCTGCACGATGGCCTTTTCGAACAGTCCCGCGGATCCTGGTGCGACCAGATGAGAACAGACACTGGTACCGCCGGCGGACTCACCGAAGATCGTGACGTTGCCCGGGTCGCCGCCGAACGCCGCCGCGTTGCGCTGGACCCACCGCAACGCGGCCTGCTGATCTTCGAGGCCGAAGTTCCCCGAAAGGTGCCGGGCCGCGCCGTGGTCCAGCGCCGGGTGGGCGAGGAAGCCGAAGATGCCGAGCCGGTAGTTGGGGCTGACCACGACGACCTGGCCGCTGTTGGCCAGTTGCTGTGCGTCGTACAGGCTGCCGGCTCCACTGATGAAGCCGTTGCCGTGGATCCAGACCATGACCGGCAGTATGTGTGCGGTGCTGTCGTGCGGGGTGGTGACGTTGAGGTAGAGGCAGTCCTCGGTGCTGCTGGCCGGGTCGATCAGCCCTTCGGCCTGGGCGCAGCGGTTCCCGGGCTTGGTGGCGTCGCGGATGCCGCTCCAGGACGCTGCCGGTCGTGGCGATGCCCAGCGGAGCCGGCCGACCGGCGGTGCGGCGTACGGGATCCCTTGGAAGAGCCGGGCGTCGGTGGTGAGCGTGCCGCGGACGGCTCCGGCGTCGGTCGAGACCACGGTGTCTGCGGGAGTCTCGGGCGTACTTCGGCCGTCGGTGCCTGCTTGGGCTGCTCCGCCACAGGCCGCCGCTGAGCCCGTGAGCAACGCAGCGGTCAGCAGTACTCCGAGGCGGCGAGCGACGCCGGGCCGCCGGCTATGTCTGTCTTGGTGATCCATAGGGCATCCTCACTCGTATTCGTGTGTGGGTCACACTAATATAAAGTGTAAGATACACACGAAGTCAAAATCGCGCGGGAGGAATCGACCTGATGGCGTTGACCGACGATGCGGACCTGCCGCCGGGGCTGGTGCTGGCGTGGGGCCTGCCTGCCAAGGCGCACAGGCTCGGCCGGAAGCCGACGCAGAGCGTCGAGCAGATCGTCGAGGCGGCGCTCGAGCTGGCCGATGCCGACGGGTTCGCCGCGTTGTCGATGCCCAAGATCGCCCAGAAGCTCGGGCTGACCGCGAACGCGATCTACAGGTACGTCAGGTCCCGCGACGAGTTGCTGGTACTGCTCGGTGACGCAGCCTGGGGCCCGGCGCCGGACGGGGTCGCCGACGCGCAGCACTGGCGAGTGGCGGCGACCGTCTGGACGCAGGCGATGGTCGATCGGTGCGACGTCCACCCCTGGCTGTGCGATCTCCCGATCCGTGGCGCGCCGATGACACCGAACCTGCTCGGCTGGACCGAGGCGATCCTGAAAGCGCTGACCCGTGCCGGGCTCAGTCCCAGCGAGAGCCTGTCGTGCGCGTTGCTGCTGGACGGCTATGCCCGGCGGACGGCGAGCGCGCGTCGCGATGTGCGCGACAGCACCACGACCTCCGTCCGGCCGGAAGCAGTGGCACGCTTCCTGGAACCCCGGCTGCGCGAACTCGGATACTCGACCTTGGCCGCGCTGATGGCCGGTGACCAGTACTCCGACGAGGTCCACGAGGCCGACGTGACCTTCGGCCTCGACCGCATCCTCGACGGCATCGACGTACTGATCACACAGAAGCAGTCCGCAGGGGTCCGCCCTGGACGTGGAGTGGTCTAGCCGGGATGCTTTCGGCGGTCAGAGGCGCCTTGCAGAATTGCGGGTATGCCTCAGTCGTGTGCGGTCGTCGGGTCCTCGTCCGTGGTGTCGGCGTTCCGTGCCGCGCTTGATCGGTCGGCCGCGGCGTACCAGTGGTACAGCCGCATCGAGGATGTCGTGGTCGGTGAGCACGACAGCCTGGCGATCCTGGCGA
>NZ_DASRVN010000620.1:0-5302 GCF_035655035.1 Kribbella sp.
AGGCCTGAGAGCGCTGTGTGGATGGGGGTGCGGGCTCGGGGGACGGCGTAGGCGGATTCGGCGGAGAGGATTTCTTGGGTGAGGTGGGTGAGGAGGTTTGCCGCGGTCAGGCGGGACTCGGCGGTGGCCAGGTCGGGGGACGTGAGCTCGTAGGCGTCGAGGTGGGAGAAGGCGGTGCGGAGGATGGATTCGAGGCGGGGGTGGGTGGGGGAGCCTGGAGGCTCCAGGGCGGGAAGGCGCGTGGAGTTGTAGAGGAGGTCGACCAGCATGGGGAACTGGCCGGCGGCGGTTTGGCGGTTGAGGGACTGGAGGGTGTGGCCGGAGGGTTGGTCGGTGCGGGTGTCGAGATCTGCGGTCAGGTCGCGGACGGCAGGGACGAAGGCCGGGTAGTAGCCGCCGCAGCGGACGGAGTTGATGCCGGGGGCAACCTTGTCGATGCCCAGGGCGTTGATGTAGTCGTCTAGATGGTCCTGCGCCCAGGCCTCGGTCACGCCCTCTTCCAGCTCGCGACTGCCGGGTTTCAGGAAGCCTTCGCGGGCGGCTTCCTGGGTGGCGCCGGCGGGGCCGAGGAAGTGTGCGTGTTCGTGGAGGATGGTCGCCAGCGATTCCCGGTAGGCGAGCAGGGTCGGCGGTGGGCGGTACTCGCCGGCGTGCTCGTACAGGTGCTGGAGTGGGTCGAGGATTGCCTCGCGATCCAGATACAGCGTGCCGTCCCAGTGGGCGAGGCCGAGGATCGCGCTGTCGGTGGAGACGACGTATCCGTTCCACGCGGACTGGTCGGCGCCGGCGAGCACCCGAGCGGTCTCGCCGCTGGCGGCCAGCAGGTCGCCGACCGATTCCGGCGTACTCACGGGCGCATCGCGAGTGCGTACCGGGCGAGGGAGTCGGCGGCGCGGCGGTAGCGGGTCTGCTCGTGGGGATCGTCGACGGTTGCCGCGAGGCGGCTGAGCTCGGTGATCAGCCAGTCGTTGCGCGCCAGCCGCTCGGCGCGGGCGTCGGTGCCGGTGGTGGGATGGGTCGAGTGCTCCATGGTTGTCCTCCCGAGTGGTGAAGTCGGCGGAGAACATACGGAGTTCGACGCCGTTTCCACGGGGGACTTTTGGAGCTGTGGATAACTAGAACAGGGTGGGCGGCTCGATCTCGGCGGGTTCCGGGAGCGGGGCGAGCGTGGGGACGGCCGCGGCGACGGCGGCGTGGAAGCGGCGGGCGAGGTTCAGGGCCTCGGCGTTGTCCGGGGTGTGCAGGAAGATCGTCGGCGAGCGGCCCTCGGAGAGCCAGGTCACCACCAGGTCGACGAGGTACGCCCAGCCGTCGACGGTCTCCGCGACGGAGTCGCGGCCGATGTAGCGGACGATCGGGCAGCCGGTCAGCGCGCGGGTGCGGCGGGCGACCCGGGGCTTCTTCATCCACGCGTCGCGTTCGGCGAAGCTGGTCGGGCGGCGGGAGAACAGCGTTCCGGTGTCGAACGGGATCCATTCGGCCTGAGCGCGCGCCAGTACGCGTTCGAGATTCGCAGCGGCCTGAGGATCATCGAAGAACGAGCGGTGCCGGACCTCCACGGCGTACCGGTGTTCTCTGGGGGCGCTGTGCAGGAACGCGGCGAGCGTGCCGAGATCGGTGGGCGAGAACGCGGCCGGCAGCTGGATCCAGACTGCGTGGTTGCGCGGGCCGAGCGGTTCGATCGCGTGCAGGAAGGCGCGGAGCTCGGTCTCGGTGTTGGTGAGCCGGCGTTCGTGCGTGATGACCTGCGGCAGCTTCACCACGAACCGGAAGTCGGGCGGCGTCTGCGCGGCCCAGTTCTCAACGGTTGAGCGGGACGGTGTCGCGTAGAAGGTCGTGTTGCTCTCGACCGCGTTGCACCAGGACGCGTACGACCGCAGTTTGTCCCGCGACGGCTGCGGCCATGCGGCGTGCGTCCACTGCGCGCAACCGACGTACAGCATGCCTACAACTTTCGCACGTACTGCCGACACACATGCACCCGCCCGAACCGCTCCCGCATCGCGACCTCAGCCGAGATCGGAGCGTGCATGAAGGCGGTCACCACTCTGTCCACACCCTCCGGCGGAGCGAATCCGGCGTCGTCCTGCCACGTCTTGTAGACATGCAGATACCGGAACTCCT
The DNA here is from genome assembly GCF_035655035.1 of Kribbella sp. Lineage (GTDB taxonomy): Bacteria > Actinomycetota > Actinomycetes > Propionibacteriales > Kribbellaceae > Kribbella. The sequence goes on from NZ_DASRVN010000620.1 coordinate 2,125, forward strand.
CGCGGAACCCGGACCGCTGGTACCAGTCGTTCGCAGCCAAATCCCCACGCGTCCAGGCGTCCAGTAGGTCGGATTCGAGCCGCGGCAGGACAGCCTGCAGAAGGCGCGTCGCCAAACCCTGACGCTGGTGGTCGGGGTGGATGGCGAGTACGGCGATCGTCGCTCGGTCCGGGAAGAGCTCCACGTCCATCAGGCCGACGACCGTGTCGTTGTCGACGGCCACGAGGCGGTGGGCGGGGTTCGCGAAGGTGGGGCGTTCGAGGACGATGTCGTCGAAGTACTCGGTGTCGAAGAAGCTCAGGAGGCGGCAGCGCAGCCAGCTGGGGGAGTCGGTGTCGCGGTACTCACGGATCTCGGTCATCCGGCGACATGATGGCACGCCGCCCCGGGTGCTGGGGCGGCGTGCCGGTACCGCAGGGTCAGCGCTCGACCTCGCCGCGGATGAACTTCTCGACGAGGTCGCGGCAGACGTCGTCGGCGTACTGCTCCGGCGGCGACTTCATGAAGTACGACGACGCGGACAGGATCGGGCCGCCGATGCCCCGGTCCTTGGCGATCTTCGCGGCGCGGATCGCGTCGATGATGATGCCGGCCGAGTTCGGCGAGTCCCAGACCTCGAGCTTGTACTCCAGCGACAGCGGTACGTCGCCGAAGTTGCGGCCCTCGAGCCGGATGAAGGCCCACTTGCGGTCGTCCAGCCAGGCCACGTAGTCGGACGGGCCGATGTGGACGTTGCGGTCCTCGATCTCCTCGCGCAGCTGCGAAGTGACGGACTGGGTCTTGGAGATCTTCTTGGACTCCAGGCGCTCACGCTCGAGCATGTTCTTGAAGTCCATGTTGCCGCCGACGTTCAGCTGGTACGTGCGGTCCACGGTCACGCCGCGGTCCTCGAACAGCTTGGTCAGCACGCGGTGCGTGATGGTGGCGCCGATCTGCGACTTGATGTCGTCGCCGACGATCGGCAGGCCGGCCGCGGTGAACTTGTCCGCCCACTCCTTGGTGCCGGCGATGAACACCGGCAGCGCGTTCACGAACGCGACGCCCGCGTCGATCGCGCACTGCGCGTAGAACTTGGCCGCCTGCTCCGAACCGACGGGCAGGTAGCAGACCAGTACGTCGACCTGCGCCTCGCGCAGCGTCGCCACCACGTCCACGGGTGCGGCGTCGGACTCGGTGATGGTCTCCCGGTAGTACTTGCCGAGGCCGTCGAGGGTGTGACCGCGCTGGACGGTGACGCCGGTCGGCGGTACGTCGCAGATCTTGATCGTGTTGTTCTCGCTGGCGCCGATCGCGTCGGCGAGGTCCAGGCCGACCTTCTTGCCGTCGACGTCGAACGCCGCGACGAACTCGACGTCGCGCACGTGGTACTCGCCGAACACGACATGCATCAGACCCGGGACACGCTCCTCGGGCTTGGCGTCGCGGTAGTAGTGCACGCCCTGGACGAGCGAGCTTGCGCAGTTGCCGACGCCGACGATCGCCACTCGGATCGAGGTCATCTGGAATCTCCTTGGGTAGGCGGATGGTGCTGGTCAGGGGGCCGCTGTTGGCGCCGCTCGCCGTCGATCAACTCGTTCAGCCAGCGGACCTCGCGCTCGGCCGACTCCAGGCCGTGCCGTTGCAGCTCGAGGGTGTAGGCGTCGACCCGCTCCGCCGTCCGGCTCATCGCCGCCCGGAAGTTGGCCAGCCGCTCCTCCATCCGGGCCCTGCGGCCCTCGAGGATGCGCAACCGGGTGGCCGGATCGGTCCGGCCGAAGAACGAGAAGCGGACGCCGAAGGTGTCGTCCTCCCAGGCCGACGGACCGGCTTCGTGCATCGCGTGCGCGAAGTAGTCCTTGCCGTCGGCGGTGATCGTGTAGACGATCTTGGGCCGGCGCCCCGACTCCGGCGTCCCGGGGTCGGCCGTGATCAGCCCGTTGCGAAGCATCGCCTTCAGGCACGGGTAGAGCGAACCGAACGACAGTACGCGTCCCCAGCCGAACTGGGCGTTGACGCGCTTGCGGAGCTCGTAACCGTGCATCGGCGCTTCGTGCAGCAGACCGAGTACGGCGAGCTCCAGGACCCCACTGCGGTTTCCCATGACTCACCTCCCACGGTCTAGTTTGTCATGACCTGATGTATCGGTTCGATACATCGCGCAGCCACTGTAAGCAGACCCGATGCCTGTGGACAACTCTTGACAAACCCGGCCTTTGTCACCTTCGGGCCGCGGCGCGCCCGGAAACCTGTTACGTCAGGCGCCGAGCTGCGTTAATCGAATGACACCCAGCGTCGTAGCCCGGGAGCGGAGGGTAATGACCGACACTCATGGGAAGCACGCCCGAGCCGAGGTCGAGGCCGAGGGCGTGCTCGCCCGGCTGGCCCTGCGGTTCACCGCCTTCACCGAGAAGTGGCTGCCGGACGCCTTCGGGTTCGTCCTGGTCGGCACGTTCGTGGTGCTGCTGTTCGGCCTGGTCACCGGTGAGCCGCTGCTGAAGCGCCCCGACGACCCGGCCGCGACCAAGGGCTTCGGCCTGGTCGATGCCTGGGGCATCGGTTTCTGGTCGCTGATCACATTCACCCTGCAGATGGCGATGATCATCATCGGCGGGTACGCCGTCGCCACCAGCGGCCCGGTCGCCCGGTTGATCACCCGGCTCGCGCGGATCCCGAAGAGCCCGCGGAGCGCCGTCGCGTTCGTCGCCGCGGTCGCGATGCTGGCGTCGTACCTGAACTGGGCCTTCAGCCTGATCTTCGCCGCGATCCTCGCGCGTGAGGTGGCGCGGAACGTACCGAAGGCCGACTACCGCGCGCTCGGCGCGATGGCGTTCCTCGGCCTCGGAACCGTGTGGGCGCAGGGGTTGTCGGGCTCGGCCGCGTTGCAGGTGGCGAGCGCGAGCAGCAGCCCGCCGCCGGTGCAGGAGGTGATCAAGGCGGCCGGTCACGCCAGTGGACTGATCCCCCTCAGCGACACGATCTTCACTTGGCAGGCGATCGTCGCGACGCTGATCGTGTACGTCGTCGGCGTCGCGATGGCGTGGTTCATCGCTCCGCGCGAGGGCAGTTCGCGGACGGCGGAGGACATCGGCATCGAGCTCAAACCGCTGATCGGCCGCGGATCGCCGTACAACGGTCAACGCCAGGAGGCGCGTCGACCGGGTGACTGGCTGGAGCACTCGCCGGTGTTCAGCCTGCTGAT
>NZ_DASRVN010000621.1:0-4742 GCF_035655035.1 Kribbella sp.
CCCCACGCAGTACGTCACCGGCATCCGCTGACCTCACCGGTTCGGGTGCCAGTTGCCGTTCTGTTCGACGTACGTCCGCCCGGTGATCGGCTTGCCTCGGACGCGGCCGGTGACAGTGGACGCGCCTTCGTAGGTGCCGCCGAAGGCGCCAAGGCGTTCTTGTCCCCGTGGCTCGGCGACGACTGTGAGGTCGGCGTCCAGTGCGGCGATCTTCACGGTCCAGCGGGTGCCGTACCGCTGGCCGGTGGCAGGGCTGGTCCAGAAGCCGGACGTGGTGGCGGCGAGAGGTTGTACGCCGACCAGCTCATGGGTCCCGTCGGGATGCAGCACGGTCGCGTACGCGAGCTCCTTGCCCTCGGCGAACAGGTCCCAGAGGTTGATCCGGTCACCGTTGGACAGTTGCAGCGGCATCCACGTCCACTTGTCCATGGTGCTCCAGTCCCACGTGCCCCACTGGCGGTCCAGCCACGACTCCCCGGCGACCGTGTACGCGCGGCCGTCGACCTCGAGCGTCCCCCGGGTCTCCAGGCTGGGCAGCGAATAGTAGTAGCTCGTGCCGCCGAGAAACGGCATCAGCCCGGTCCCGTTGTTGTACAGCGCCGGGCCTCGCGCGCTGAGCGTCACGTCGATCGCACCGACCGGCAACGTCGCATGCAGGCGCATCGCGTCCATCGGCCCGGACAGCGTTGCGGACGGCGTCCGTACGTCGAGTTCGGTCGTGGAGAAACGCGTCCGGTCGGGCGAGTAGCTCGCGTACGTCGTGTAGTACGCACCGCTCGTCCGATCGGTGATCGACGCGATCGCCTGGGGCTGCTGACCACCGCCGATCGTGACCTCGTACCCGAAGCGGTGGCCGTGGGCCTCGACGTGGCCGACGACGTACCACCATTCCTGGCGTGCGTCCGGATGCGCCGCCTGGTCGGCCGGCAACTTCACGAACACCGGAAACGCGGGACCGTCCGTCGGGCGGGCAACATCCGCGGTACTGACGGCCGCGGTACCGGCGTCCGCGCCTGCCGACGTCGCGGCGACGGCGAGTGCCGCGCCGAACGTCAGGACCGCGATGACTCGGGAGATTCGACGATTCGACAGGTGCAGGTGCTTCATTGAGCCTCCGTCGGTGGATTCACTGCACCGATCGTGGTGTTCCGGGTACGCCGGGGTCGTCCGTCGGCGGATGCGATCAGCTACGCAGTTCGACGTACATCCCGGTCCGCCGCGTACGCCGTACGTGGTACCCGTAAGCGCGCTCCTGGCCGGACGCGGTGGCGTCCGCGCGAACCTATGCTCGGGGAATGTCGCTGCGTGCCTGGCGGTTCCGCCTGCAGCCCTGGTGGCTGGACGTGGCGATCGGGCTGTTCGTCACCGTGATGCAGGTCCAGGGAACGGTTTTCCGTACGACGCAGGAGCTGTCCACGGTGGTCCGGCCGCTCACCGCGCTCGGGCACCTGGGCTACGTGCTCCTGTTCCTCGGCGGAGCGGTCGTGGTTCTGCGGCACCGTTGGCCGGTACCGGTGTTCGCCGTCGCCGCGCTCTGCAGCTTGATCCATTACACGCTGGACTTTCCTGACGGTCCGGGGTGGCTCGGCCTCTTCGTCGCCACGTACACGCTGACCGCGCTCGGCGACGGTCGCCGCTCGCTGATCACCGCGGCGGCGGGAATCTCGGTCCTGACGGTGGCCTGGTACGTGTCCGCACTGGACATCCAGCCGCGGGCCGCGATCGGCTGGGTGTTCTTCCGGATCGGCGCTTCGGTGATGAGCGCGGCGCTCGGCGAATCGGTGCGGTCCCGCCGGGTGATCGCGGCCGAGGCGCTCGCCCGGGCCGAGCTCGCGGAGCGAACCCGCGAGGACGAGGCGCGGGCCCGGGTCGACGCGGAGCGGTTGCGGATCGCGCGCGAGGTCCACGACACGGTGGCGCACGCGATCGCGATCATCAACGTCAAGGCCGGTGTCACCGCGCACGTCCTGGACAAGCGGCCGGAGCGGGCCCGGGAAACCCTGGAGGCGATCGAGTCCACCAGCTCGCGGGCGCTGCAGGAGATGCGGACGATCCTCGGCGTACTGCGCGCCGACCGAGACGACCGGGTACCTGGTCCCGGGCTCTCCCGGGTCGACGACCTGGCCGCCCGGGCGCGCGAGGCCGGACTCGACGTGACGCTCGAGGAGGCCCTGCCGCTCGCGCCGGTTCCGGGCGTGGTCGGCAGCGCGGTGTACCGGATCGTCCAGGAGTCGCTGACCAACGTGATCCGCCACGCCGGACCGACGCGGGTCACGGTCGCGGTGGAGTACGGCGTGGACGCGGTGGGAGTGCGGGTCACCGACCAGGGACGACGGACAGCGGCGCCGCACCCGGCGGCTGCACCCGGTCGCGGCATTCTCGGCATGCGGGAGCGATGCCAGCTGCTCGGCGGCGAACTCGACGCCCGGCCGACGGCGGTCGGGGGCTTCGAAGTGGTCGCGCGGCTTCCGCTCCTCACCACCGGAACGGTGCCGGCATGATCCCGTCGCTGCCAGACCGGCCGATCCGGGTGCTGCTCGCCGACGACGAGCGGCTGGTCCGGTCCGGGTTCAAGTTCCTGCTCGACGTCGAGGACGACATCGCCGTCGTCGGCGAGGCGACCAACGGAGCCGAGGCGGTGGACCAGGCCCGCGCCGCCCGCCCCGACGTCGTACTCATGGACATCCGGATGCCACGGATGGACGGAATCCAGGCAACGCGGGAGATCGCGTCGGCGTGCGGTCTCGAGGACGTCCACGTGCTGATCCTCACCACCTACGACACCGAGGCGTACGTCTTCGAAGGACTGCAGGCCGGCGCCGGTGGGTTCCTCCTCAAGGACGCCGGGCCTGCCGAACTCCTGCACGGCATCCGGGTCGTGGCAGCCGGCGAGTCCCTGCTGGCGCCGCGGGTCACCCGGCGGCTCATCGCACAGTTCACGTCACGGCGTACCGTCTCCGAGAACGCGGCCGCTCGGCTGGCGGTACTCACCGAGCGGGAACGCGACGTGCTCGCGCTGGTCGGCCGAGGACTGACCAACCACGAGATCGGCGCCGAACTGTTCCTCAGCCCCGCGACGGCCAGGACCCACGTCAGCCACGCGATGGGCAAGCTCGGCGCCCGCGACCGGGCACAACTCGTCGTGATCGCGTACCAGACCGGTCTCGTCAGCCCGTAGGTAGGCCCGCGGAATTCGAACGACAGCAGGAGATCGCCGGTGTAGCGTCACGGGATCATGGAGACGCCTGAGGTCACCCGCGCGATTGCCGCCGCGACTTCGATCGCCAGCTCGCTCGGTCTGGCGGCCGACGACGCGACCGTGCTGCACAACTCGAACAAGGTGGCCTTGCGGTTGACGCCTGGTGACGTCTTCGCCCGGGTTGCGCCTGTGGGGGAACAGGTTGCCGGGATGGAGATCGAGCTTGCGCAGCGGCTCGGCGAGGTCGGGGCGCCGGTGGCGGCCTTGGACCCGCGGGTGGAGCCCGCGGTGTACACCCGCGACGGCTTCGCGGTGACGCTCTGGACGTACTACGAGCCCGTGACACCGGGCTCACCGGCGGAGTACGCCGACGCGCTGGCGCAACTGCATGCGGGGATGCGGAAGGTCGACGTACCGACGCCGCGGTTCACTGATCGGATTGCCGAGGCGCAGAAGATCGTCACCGACCCGCGCCTGTCGCCGGAGCTCCCCGACGCGGACCGGGTGTTCCTGAGCAACAGGCTGGAAAGCCTGCGCGAGGCGACCGGCAACCACGACGAGCAACTGCTGCACGGCGAGCCGCATCCAGGCAATCTGCTGAGCACGAAGCACGGCCCGTTGTTCATCGACTTCGAGACCTGCTGCCGCGGGCCGATCGAGTTCGATGTCGCCCACGTCCCCGAGGCGGTCTGCGAGCATTACCCCGGCCTCGACCAGGACCTGCTCGCCGGTTGCCGGCAGCTCGTACTGGCGCTGGTCGCCGCGTGGCGCTGGGACGTCGGCGACCAGTTCCCGAACGGCAGACGCTTCGGAGAAGAGATCCTGCGCTCACTCCGCGAAGGGCCACCCTGGCCGACCCTCGACGCCGTCGTGAATCGCCTGCTCAAGCCCTGAGAAGTACCCGGCGCAGCACCTCAACCGTCGGTACCGGGACCACCTGTCCGGTCTCGTCCCGGTACAGCCGGCACGACATACTGCAGCACTCCCCCGCCACAGCGAACGGATCGACGCCGTCGACCAGCAGCGTCGGCGAGCCTCGCATGCCGTACTGCGTCGCCGCCGCCTCGCTCACGATCGGCCGAGTCGTCACGGGCAGATCCGTCACCCGTGCGAGGCGCTCCAGCAGCGGCGCGACGTTCGGGCAGTCCGGTACGTGCAGAACCTCCAGCCTCATCGGATCGCCGTCAGCAAGGCGCAGCTGCGATCGCCCCGCGGCAGGTCGCAGGTCTCGACCAGCGCGGACAACGCATCGTGCATCCGCTGCAGATCCGCGATCCGTACGGCGAGGTCCGCGCGCCGACGCTCGGCCAGCGCCCGTGCCGCGTCGCAACCGTCAGGCCCACCGGCGTCGAGGTGCAGCAGCTCCTCCACCTCGTCGAGGGTGAACCCGAGCTCCTGAGCACGCTTCACGAAACGCAGCAGCTCGACCGCCGAGACCGGATAATCCCGGTACCCGCCGAGCGTCCGCGGCGGTTCCGGCAGCAGTCCGCGGCGTTCGTAGTACCGCAGCGTCTCGGTGTTCACGCCCACCTGGCCGGCCAGC
>NZ_DASRVN010000622.1:0-2665 GCF_035655035.1 Kribbella sp.
TTCGGTGAACCGGTCGTCCCTTGTCCGTGCTCTGCTCGCGTTCCTGGTGCTGGCGGCGTCGACGTACGTCACGCTGACGGCGAAACCACAGCTCGGTCTGGACCTGCGCGGTGGGACGCAGATCGTGCTCGAGGCCAAGGATTCGCCGACGGTGAAGGCGACGAAGGAGACCACCGACAAGGCGACGCAGGTCTTGCACCGGCGGATCGACGCGCTCGGGGTGAGTGAGCCGAACGTCACGCGCCAGGGTGAGAACCGGATCATCGTCGAGCTGCCCGGTGTCCAGGATCCGCGGGAAGCCGCGAAGGTGATCGGCAAGACCGCGCAGTTGACGTTCCACGAGGTTCTCGACCAGGTCGCGGCCAAGCCGGCCAAGCCCGCGGCGGGGGAGACCTACCTGCCGGGCGAACAAGGCCAGGGTTTCCTGCGCCTGGCCAAGCCGGCGATGACCGGTGAGCTGGTCAGCGGCGCCGACGGTCTGCTCGACCCGCAGCAGGTCGCGCAGGGCTGGTTCGTGCAGATGAAGTTCAAGGGCGACGGCGGCAAGATCTGGGCGAACATCACCGGCAAGGCGGCCTGCCAGCCGGTCGGTACGCCGCAGCGCCTGATCGCGATCGTGCTCGACAACGAGGTGATCAGCGCCCCGCAGGTCGACCCGAACGGTGGCAACCAGCTCTGCAACCTCGGCATCTCCGGCGGTACGACGACGATCTCCGGCTCGTTCACCGAGGAGGACGCGAAGGACCTGGCGGCGCTGATCTCGGGCGGCGCCCTGCCGGTGCCGGTCGAGGTCATCGACCAGCGTACGGTCGGCCCGTCCCTCGGTCAGGATGCGATCCAGGCGAGCGCCCTCGCCGCGATCATCGGCCTGGCGCTGACGGCCCTGTTCATCATCGTGGTCTATCGCCTGGTCGCCCTGATGGCGGTCCTCGGCCTGATCGGATACTCCGCGATCTCGTACGCCGCCCTGACCGCGATCGGCGCAACCCTCACCCTGCCGGGCTTGGCCGGCTTCGTGCTGGCGATCGGTATGGCGGTCGACGCGAACGTCCTGGTCTTCGAACGCGCCCGCGAGGACTACACCGCCGGCCGCACCGACGGTCTGCGCCGTTCACTGCGCAGCGGTTTCCAGAACGCCCTGTCCGCGATCGCCGACTCCAACATCACCACGCTGCTCGCGGCAGGCCTGCTGTTCTTCCTGGCCGCCGGACCGGTCCGCGGCTTCGGCGTCACGCTGTCGATCGGTGTGATCGCCTCCATGCTGTCCGCGCTGGTGGTGACCCGCGTGCTCGCCGAGTTCGTGGTCTCCCGTGGATTCGTACTGCGGCGTCCCCGGCTCAGCGGGATCGCCGGCCACGGCCGCGTCCGGACCTGGCTCGAAGCCCGCCAGCCCGCATTGATGAAGCACAGCAAGCGCTGGCTGGTGATCACCGCCGTCGCGATCATCGTCAGCGTCGCGGGTGTTGCCGTCCGCGGCCTGAACCTCGGCATCGAGTTCACCGGCGGCCGGCTGCTCGAGGTGAGTACGGCGCAGCGGATCACGCCGGACCAGGCGCGCGCCGCGGTCGCCGAGGCGGGCTACCCGACCGCTGTCGTGCAGGCCTCCGGTGCCGACGACTTCACGGTCCGGACCGGGACGATCAGCGACGACGAGGCCGAGAAGATCCGCGAGTCGATCTCCCGGACCGCCGGCGACACCGAGGTGATCCGCAACGAGAGCATCGGCCCGTCGCTCGGCAAGGAGCTGCGCAACAAGGGCCTGATCGCGCTCGGCATCGCGCTGTTCGCGCAACTGGCGTACCTCGCCGTGCGGTTCCGCTGGACCTTCGGCGCCGGCGCCGTCCTCGCGCTGCTGCAGAACGTCGCGGTCGTGGTCGGGATCTTCGCCTGGACCGGGAAACCGATCGACGGCATCTTCCTGGCCGCGGTGCTGACGATCATCGGGTACACGGTGAACGACTCGGTCGTGGTCTTCGACCGGATCCGCGAGACCCGGAGCGCGCGCGCCACGGACAACCTCGGCAAGACCATCGACACCGCGATCGTGAACGTCCTGCCGCGGACCATCAACACCGGCATCTCGACGCTGTTCATCCTCGCCGCGCTGCTGTTCCTGGGCGGCGACTCGCTGGCCGACTTCGCGCTGGCGTTGCTGCTCGGCATCGTCGTCGGTACGTACTCCTCGAACCTGACCGCCGCACCGCTGCTGCTCGAACTGGAGCGCCGCTTCCCGGCCCCGCCGCCGCGCCCGAAGCGTGCCCAGGTGGACCGCGACGCCCAGCCGGACCGCGGCGCGGTCGTCTAGGAGGTTGTCCACACCCCAGCCCGCCGGACAGAAATCTGTCCGCCGCGCGGGCTAGGGTATGGCGGTGGGTGTTGATGTGCGGGAACTGCTGGAAGCTGCCGTGTCCGGGATCGCCGGACAGACCCGGCCCGGGCAGGTGGAGATGGCGCAGGCCGTCGACACCGCGATGCACGAGGGGTCGCACCTGCTCGTCCAGGCGGGCACCGGCACCGGCAAGTCCCTCGGGTACCTCGTGCCCGCGCTCGTGCACGCGATCGAGGACCGCCGGGTGGTGGTCTCGACGGCGACCCTCGCGCTGCAGTCCCAGCTCGTCGACCGCGACGTACCGGCGCTGCTCGACGCGACCGAGAAGCTGCTGCC
>NZ_DASRVN010000623.1:0-4588 GCF_035655035.1 Kribbella sp.
TCCGGGAACTGCTCCGCGACAAGCCGACGTACCAACGCCGCCTCGATCTCAATGCGCTCCGGCACAGGCCCAAGCTCCGGCGTCTCACTCATCCCGCCAGCATGCCCGACAACCCCCAACCAATCCTCCGCTTTTCTCGACAGTCGCGAACTGGCCCGCCGACGCGTGGGCCGCGATGTGGACCTGACGGCGGGGGACTTGTTCGAACCGTTCCCGTACGCCGACGCCAACTTCGACGACGTGGTCGCTTCCGTGGTCCTGCACTACATCGAGGACTGGACCAATCCTGTACCAGGCCCTGAACCCGACGGAACTACTTCGACCTTCATAAGCCTCATCTTCTGCACCCTCCAGTCTCGTCTCAGGCGCTGATTCGCCGCTATAGTGGCGCTTCCGTCGTGGAGGGCTGGGGACACATGGTGCGTTCAGTACGCCGTTTTCGATGCATGTCCGCGTTCGCCGGTCTCGTCGCCGGGATTGCGCTGACGATCGTGCAGATCTCGCCGCCGGCGATGGCGGCGGGCAAGTCGAACACTTTGGACGGCACCAGTTGTACCTGGGTGATCAACGAGCTCCCTCTGCCTGCCGGGTGGAGTAGCGGGAACGTGCACAACAGCGACCGCCATGACTCGTTCGCCGGCTCCGGCGTCGATGCCGACGGCAAGACGCGCCCGCTGGTGTGGCACGACGGTGACGTGATGGTGCTCGATACTCCGGCCGGCCTCAGCGCCACCGCGGAGGACGTGAACAGTCGAGGCGACGCAGTCGGCGTCGTATTCAGTCTCGACACTTCGACGCGCGGAGTCCTTTGGCGCGATGGGCAGATGATCGACCTTCCGCAACTGCCCGGCGGCGGCTACGCAGTACCTACGGCGATCAACAACGCCGGCCTCATCGTCGGGTACGCGGCAGGCGCCGACACCGCTCACGCCGTCACCTGGTCCGCGGACTCCCCGCAGTCGATCCACGACCTCGGCGTGGTGGCAGGCTCGGCCTACCTCACCGACGTCTCCGATCAGGGAACCATCGTGGGATGGACCGAGACAGTCGGCGACGAGTTCAGGCAGCAGGCGATCGCAGGCACAGTACGCGACGGGCTAATGGAACTGCCCGGCCCGGTCTCCGGTACAAACTCGATCGCATACGCCGCCGCAGGACGCTATGTCGCAGGTACCGCCGTACTGACCGCCGGATCTGGGGACCTCGGAGGCCCGGTCGTATGGGAACAGACGGAGCCACGTGCGCTGCCCGGACCGCAGGCCATGCCGTCCGCGGTGAACGACCACGGAACGGTCGTGGGATTCTCTTCTGACCTCGGCGCGGTCATCTGGACGGGTGACGACGAGCAGCAACTCCCGTCGCTCACCGCCGGCAACACCTTCTCCACGTCTGCCACGGCAGCAACCGACGACGACACGGTCGCAGGGACCAGCGCAGACGCACAAGGCCGATCCCGTCCAGTTACCTGGTCCTGCGCCTCCTGACAACGGAGGGCTCGGGCATGGCTGTGCAGGCGATCGATCTTCAGGTGGACGACGTTTCGGCCGCAACGCAGATACTGTCGGCGGCGTACGGCTGGCGCGTCCTCTCGGACGATCCGAACTTCGGCGAGTTGGACGCGGGTGGCCTCCGCGTGATGCTCTCCCGAGACGCCATGGTCCCTTGGGGCAAGCTTGACGGCTTGATCCTTCACCACTACGTCGACGACGTACAAGCAGCTGTGAATCGCGCCGTCGCCGCAGGGCTAGAACTGCTCGCCGGGCCGCTCCGCACCGACTGGGGCACCGAAGCCGCCTACCTCCGGGGACCTGGTCAACTCATCGTCGACGTATGTCGCGACGTCTGAACGGCGAAGCGCATCTGTATGACAGAGCGAACTCAGGCAGTTCGTATTCGAGACGCAGCGCCCGGCGACGGTGATGCGCTCGCGGAGCTGCATGCGCGGTCGCGGGCCGCGTACTACGGGCCGGCGGCTATGAGGTGTCAGCGGTTCCTGACGAGAAATACCGGGAAACGTGGCGCAAGATGGTGTCGGACTCTCGACTCGCCGTCCTGGTGGCTGTCCTGGGCGATGACATCGTCGGCGTGATCACGCTGGATGCCAACGGGGTGTTTCCGACCAATGCGCCTCACGAGACGCGCGTCCGGCTCGTCGGGATCTTCGTCGAACCAGGCCGGTGGTCGAACGGCGTTGGTAGCGCCCTGATGGCACGCTTCGTCTCCGTCGCACGCCAGGCTGACGCTGTGGGCGAGGTGGATGTCTGGGAGCGGAACTCTCGTGCCATCCGGTTCTACGAGCGACACGGCTGGACCCGGGACGGCACCTCGCGCCCGGGGCCAGCCGGGGCGGAGTACATCGGCTTCGTACACCTGCCATGACCGGGGGAGTTGTGGATTGGCGCGGCCACACCTTTCGAACGACTGAGCTGTCGGAGGTCGCTGCCAGACTTGCGCACCATGACTTCCACGGTCCTTCCCCCAGCACTGCGACCGCCTCACCTGAATCCCGGTGACCGCGTCCGTTTCGTCTCCCCGGCCAGCACACCGGACCGCGAACTGGTGGCGAAAGGCGTGGAGGTCGTCACGGATTGGGGCCTCCAAGTCGAGCTCGGCGATCACGTCTTCGACACCCTCGGGTACCTGGCCGGCGCCGATGAGGATCGGCTGGGGGACCTCAACGATGCCTTCCGTGATCCGGGAGTACGCGCGGTCTTCGCCACCCGCGGCGGCAAAGGTGCCGCCCGCATCGCCGACGGTCTCGACTTCGACGCGGTACGACGCGACCCCAAGCCGCTGATCGGCTTCAGCGACATCACCGCCTTGCACCTCGCGCTGTGGAACCAAGTCGGCCTGGTCGGCATGCACGGGCCTTCCATGAGCTGGTACGAGCCGAACTGCGGCCCCGAGTGTGCCGAGGCCTTACGCCGCGCATTGATGACGACCGACGAGATCGTCGTACGCCGGAATCCGAAGGAACTGACCGCCGCCCTGACCGAAGGCGAGGTGGCCGCGGGATTCCTGATGGGCGGCAATCTCGAGGCCATTCGCTGCGCAATCGGCGTAGACCTGCGCAGCTTGGACGGCGGCATCCTCCTGATCGAGGAGAACCGCGGCACAGGTCTTGGCATGGTCGACCGTCAACTGACCCAACTCATGAGATCGGGCCTGCTCAACGGCCTGCGCGGCGTCGCCGTAGGTCAGATCACTGGGTTCGAGGACGACCGAAGCAACGGATGGAGCGTGCTCGACGTACTGCGCGACCGCCTGTCGAAGCTCAACGTTCCCATCCTCGGCGGCCTCCCGCTCGGACACGGTCTGCATCCAGCCACCGTCCCACTCGGCACCCTCGCGACAATCGACCCAGCAGCAGGCACCCTTACCGTCGCCCCAGGCGTCCGATGAACGCCAGACGCGTCCCACCACATAACGCTCATCCGGCGCGTAACGACGTACCGGCACAGGTGGCGGCGTCGCCCCAGCCGAGGCTGGGGCGAACGGACATCTGCCTCGCCCGCCCGTCGGCCTGACGGCGAACCGGGATCAGGCTCCACGAACCGTGGCGACGTACCAGGGAGTTGACCGGCCGGGAGTAGGCTGCGCCAGTATCTGATGCCGGGCGACGTATGGAGGGGGAGTGGCACGAATGATCCTTCCGAAGGTCCGGGATCCGCGCTTCGTGACGATCCGCCGGGGCGGGACCTTGACGGACTCGGATCATCACTTGCTCGCTCTGTGGGCCGCATCATGCGCTGAGCATGTCTTGCACCTTTTCGAGTCCGCGCACCCGGAGGATCCGAGACCGCGTCAGGCCATCGAGCACGCCCGCGCCTGGGTTCGTGGCGAGGTCAAGATGATGGAATCTCGCGCAGCGGGCGGTCACGCCATGGGAGCAGCACGAGACAAACAAGGGGCAGCACGGTACGCCGCGTACGCGGCCGGCCAGGCCGGTGCCGTGCCGCACGTCGCCGCCCACGACCTCGGTGCGGCCGCCTACGCAATCAAGGCCGCACGCGCCGCGGCGCCAACCGGCAAGGCCGAGACCGCCGGCCGACTCGAGTGCCGCTGGCAACGTGACCAACTGCCGGATACGATCCGCGACCTCGTACTCGACGACCAGCGCTTACGGAACGCGATCTGCTGGTCAGTGTTCGACTGCTAGGCATCTCGGTCAGTTGTACGGGGCAACGTCATCGGGAAGGTCGTTCGTGGAGAACGGAGCCCATCCGTCCTCGGTAGCCATCACATAGGTCGCGGCGGGTTGAGCTGCCGCCCATTCCAAGACGGCGGCGCGATCACCCTCGACGTCGGCTGTGCCGGCGACCGCGCCTCGGTCCGGCTCCGGGTACCCGTCCACCCAAGTCGCGGCCCAAACCAATTCGAGGTCGAGGTTGCGGGCTTTGTGCACGTACATGGTGCCGTGCCCGGGCCGAGGGGCACCCATCCGTTGCTCGGGACCGATCGGGGCGTCCGCTAGCTCGGCTGGCAGATAGCGTGCGCCCTGCCTACGGCGTTGGCCACTCACCTCTTCATCCTAGGCCGGGCAAATGGGTCGTGCGACGAAGCAACCCACTTGGGTTAAGTGGCAGGC
>NZ_DASRVN010000624.1:0-13827 GCF_035655035.1 Kribbella sp.
AGCTTGTGGTCAGTCAAAGGGAATCCCGTGGTTGTAGGTGAAGGTCAGAACTTCATGGCGCCGGCTGCCAGGTCCGCGATGAACGAGCGGGCACCGATCAGGAAGACGCCGATCAGGGGGATGACGCTCATCAAAGCACCGGCCATCACCATCGAGTAGTCGGTGCCGTAGATGCCGTTCAGTTGGTCGAGGGCGACCTGCAGGGTGAGGCGGTTCGGGTCGGTCATCACGATCAGCGGCCAGAGGTAGTCGTTCCAGACGTTGATGAACGTGAAGATGCCGAGGAAGGCCAGACCGGGCCGGAGCACCGGCAGGCCGACGGTCAGGTACTGCCGGAAGAACCCGGCGCCGTCGACCTTGGCGGCCGAGATCAGTTCGTCGGGGATCGCGCCCTTGGCGTACTGGCGCATCCAGAAGATGCCGAACGCGTTCGCCGCGCCCGGGATGATCAGTGCCTTCAGCGACCCGATCCAGCCGAGCTGCGCGAGCACCACGAACTGCGGCACCAGCGACAGCTGGGTCGGGATCATGAACGTCGCGATCAAGATGCCGAACAGCACGTTCCGGCCGGGGAACTGGTACTTCGCGAACGCGAACGCGGCCAGTGAGTCGAAGAACAGCACCAGGACCGTGACGGCCAGCGACGCGATCAGCGTGAGCAGCATCGAGCCGAAGAAGTCGATGTTGTCCAGCACCTTGCCCATGTTCTCGAACAGGTGCGAGCCGATCAGCAGCTTCGGCGGGTAGCTGAAGATGTCCGGGGTGGTGTTGGAGGCCATCACCACCATCCAGTAGAACGGGAACAGGGAGACCAGCACGCCGAGCATCAGCACGATGTGGCCGACGGCGGTGCGCACGCGCTCAATGGACATCTGCGGCCTCCCTCTTGGCATTCTGGGCTGCGATCCTGCGTTCCACCCGCCGAGCGGCGCGTCGGGTCAGTCGTTCGTCGTCGTTGCCGCCGATCAGCCGCCAGTTGATGATGCTGAACAGCACGATCAGCACGAACAGCGCCCACCCGACGGCAGCGCCGTACCCGAACTGGTTCTTGATGAACGCGCTCTGGTACAGGTACGAGACGATCGTCAGGCCGGCGTCGCCCGGGCCGCCGATGCTGCTGGTGTCACCGAACAGCACCCGGGACTCGGTGAAGATCTGCAGACCGCCGATCGTCGAGGTGACCGCGGTGAACAGGATCACCGGCCGCAGCATCGGCACCGTGATCCGCCAGAACGTCTGCCGCGGGCTCGCGCCGTCCACTTTCGCGGCCTCGTAGACGTCGGCCGAGATCGCCTGCAGACCGGCCAGGTAGATGATCGCGTTGTACCCGACCCAGCGCCAGGTGACGATAGTGGCGATCGCGATCTTGATGCCCCACGGCGAGGTCAGCCACTCGACCTGGCCGAGTCCGATCGACTGCAGGAACGCGTTCAGCAGGCCGAAGTTGTTGCTGAAGATCGACCCGAACACGAGCGTGATCGCGACCACCGAGGTGACGTTCGGGACGAAGTACGCGATCCGGTAGAAGGTCCGCAGCCGGGTCGCGTTGTGCAGCGCGTTGGCGATCACCAGCGCGAGCAGCAGCATCGGGACCGTGGACAGCACCCAGATGATCAGCGTGTTGCCGATCGTCTTCCAGAACGTGGCGTCGGTGAGCAGGTAGTGGTACTGCTCGAGCCCGACCCACTTCATCTGGCCGATGCCGTCCCAGGAGTGGAACGAGATCCAGATCGAGAACAGCACCGGGAACGCGCCGAAGATCGCGAACAGGATGAAGAACGGGGCGACGGCGGTGTACTGCGGGAGCGCCTGCCGGTACTTGTTGGGCGGCTTCTCGGTGGCGGCTTCCGACGTATCTGAGGCACTGGTGGCCGGCACTGCCTTGCTGGTGACTGCCATCTAGATCGCCCCCGCTCGGCTCAGCTCGCGCTGGACCTGGTGCTGGGCGTCCGCCCAGGCCTGGTCGGGGTTCTTCCCGGACGCCTCGACGTTCACCAGTTCGGAGCTGATCGGGGTGTCGATGATGCTGTCGTACGGCGAGAAGAACGCGCCCGGGTACTTCTTCGCGGAGTCCGCGAACACGTCGACGATCTTCTGGCCGCCGAAGAACGGGTCCGGCGCCGACAGCTTCGGATCGGTGTACGACGCCGACGTGGACGGGAACAGCACCGGATCCAGGAACGCCTGGGCCTGGTTCTTCGCCGACTCCAGCCAGCTGATGAACGCGAACGCCGCCTGCGGGTTCTTGCAGTACTTCGTGATCCCCAGGAAGGACCCGCCCTTGTTGCCGGCGCCACCAGGAGCCGCCGTCACCCGCCAGAGTCCCTTGGTCTTCGGCGCCGCGTTCTTCGGGCCGAGCTGCGCCCACCAGACGGCGCCGTTGTAGGCCACCAGCTTCCCGTTGGTGACCACGGCGTTCTTGTCGCTCGAGTTCTGCGCGTTCGCCGACAAGCCTTCCTTCACCACTCGCACAGCCAGGTCGAACGACTGCCGCACGTGGTCCTGGTCGCCGATGTAGTTCCCGTCCCGCGTCATGTACTTCTTGGGCAGCTGGGCCATCCGGTAGCCGTAGATGCTGGTGATGTTGTCGGTGATCGACGAGCCCGGCACGGCCTGCTTGAGTTTCTTGCCGAGCGCGATGAAGGCGTCCCAGTCCGGCGCGAGGCCGGCGACCGCGGCCGGGTCGATGTCGATGCCGGCCTTGGTGAAGACGTCGGACCGGTAGAACAGCGCGGTCGGGCCGGTGTCCATCGGGTAGGCCATCATCTTGCCGTCCGGCGTGACGCCCCACTTCCACTTCCAGGGCAGAAAGTCCTTCTCCAGGTCCTTGGCGCCGAGGTCGTACAGGTTGTGGAACTGGTCGGCGTTCGGGAAGTACGTCGCGACGTCGTCGTTGATCGCGACGATGTCCGGGACCAGGGACTTGCCGGCCAGCGCGGTCAGCACCTTGGTCTTGTAGTTGGACCCGATCCGGGTCATCGCCAGCTTCATGCCGTCGTACCCGGGGATCGCCTTCTCGGCCTGGCTGATCAGGCCGTCGTTCACGGATCCGACCCAGGTCCACATGCTGAGCTCGTTCTTCCCACCCAGCGAGCCGACAGAGCCGCAGCCGGTGAGTCCGGCGGCGGCTGCGGCGGTGCCGGCCGCCAGGAACGTCCTTCTGGTCAGTGTCATAGCCTCACCTGGCGCTTTCTGTTGGATTTCGCCGGAAGGTGTCCACTCATGTTTACGTAGCCATAGGTAAGCGCATACCGACTGAACCGGTCAAGGGCTCCGATGACAAGATGACGCCATGACCGTACGCACCGTCCTGTTCGACGCCGACGGAGTGATCCAGCGGCCCACCTTCGACTGGTGGCGCAGGCTGGGCACGCTGGTGCCCGCCAACGGGGCGGCGTTCGTCGAGGACCTGATGGCGGCCGAGCGGCCGGCGCTGGTCGGGAAGATCGACTTCCGGGAGGCCCTCGGCGACGTCCTGCGGCGGTGGAAGTCGACCGCCTCCATCGCCGAGGCGATCGAGCCGTGGCGCTGGTTCGTCGCCGTGCCGGAGGTGGTCGAGCTGATCCAGTCGCTGCGCGCGGCCGGGATCGAGTGCCACCTGGCCACCAACCAGCAGGCCTACCGGCGGGCGATCATGCAGGACGAACGCGGGTACGGCGCCTGGTTCGACCGGACGTTCTACTCCTGCGACCTCGGCCTCGCGAAGCCGGACCCGGCGTACTTCCGGGAGATCCTGCGCACGATCGACGTCCCCGCCTCCGAGGTGCTGTTCATCGACGACAACGCCGCCAACGTGGCCGGCGCCCAGAGCGTGGGGATCCTGGCGGAGCTGTACGACCTGTCGTCCGGCGTACCGGCCCTGATCGACCTGCTGCGTCGGCACGACCTGCCGGTTCGTGGCTGAACTCTTGTCATGACGTGACCGCCGTGGCATGGTCTGCGGGCAGCTGACAACGTAGGACAACCCACCGGCCGCCCCTGGAGGCACCCGTGTCCGATCGCCCACGTCTCACGCTCTCCCGCCGCCACGCGCTCGGTCTGGCGGCCGGTCTCGGGCTCGCCGCCGCGGCCTCGCCGGCGTCGGCCTTCGGTACGTCGGCGCACGCCGTCTCGCCGTACCCCAAGGGACAGCGGCCGCGGGTGCTCAACGTGTTCGCGGAGGACTCGCTGAGCCTCCCCGAGCGGACGCTGGCCACCACGTTGCAGGGCTTGATGGCACGCCGCGGCCCTGAATCGCTGTACCTCAATCTGCCGACGCTCGGGTATCAGCACTGGCTCGACGACCTGGTCGCGCGGTACGGCGTCCACACCCGGACGGGTGACCTGTGGGACACCGTCGGCCGGTCGGGTGTTCGCGGCTACGTGCTGTTCCGGACGGGGACCCCGTCGGTCAACGTCGCGACCACGCTTGCCGGCGTGACGGGTGCCGTGGCGATCGAGGAGAGCCTGGAGTCACTCGCGATCCAGCACGGGCTGCGCAAGGTCCTGGACGTGCGGGACAAGGACGACCGCTGGGTCTTCGACACGTACTGGCCGCGGCTGCGGCACGACGTCGTGGTCGAGCAGCGCGCCGACTTCGCGGAGCGGCTCCGGGACTACGCCACGATGGCCGGGACGTTCGCGTTCTTCGACGGCAACTCGGACTTCCGCGCGCAGGTGGTCGACGCGCTGGACGACGACGGCACGGTGATCGGCTGGGGCGACGCCTCGCAGGGTGAGGACGCCTTCATCGGCGTGAACTCGGCGACCGGCGTGAAGGCACTGCCGGCCGACCACGCCCGCAACCTGTCGGTGCTGTCCGGCATCCGCGAGGACCGGTTGACCCAGCACACGTCCGCGGAGCTTCCCGTCCCGGATCCCGATGCCCACTACGTCACGTTCCTGATCACCGACGGGGACAACATCCAGTGGGCGCTCGGCGACTTCCCGACCGATCCGCGCTGGTTCGGCAGCCCGCGCCGGGGCGAGGTCGACCTCGGCTGGGGGATCTCGCCGTCGCTGATCGACCTGGCACCGTCGGTCATGCGCTGGTTCTACGACCAGTCACGCAAGGACCGCTGGGTCGTCGGCCCGTCCGGCGGCGGCTACATGTACCCGAGCCGCTACCCCGCCGCGGCGCTGGACAAGCACACCGCCGCGCTGGCCACGGCCATGGGACGTTCCGATCTGTCCGTCGCCCAGATCATCGACTTCGACGCGTTCAACAACACCCGCCTCTGGTCGTCGTACCTCAAGCACCCCGAGATCGACGGCCTGATCTACCTCGAGTACTCGCGGTACGACGGCCTGAAGGGCAAGGTCGTCTGGTCCGAGGGCAAGCCGGTCGTCTCGGCCCGGACCATGCTCTGGGAAGGACTCGACGGTGCCGACGAGGCCTCGGTCACCAAGGAACTGAACACCGCGACCCGCAACCCGCGCTCGACCGCCGGCTACTCCGTCGTCGTCTGGCACGCCTGGAGCAAGTCCGTCGACAAGGTCCTCTCGGTCGTCGACGCCCTCGATCCGCACGTCAAGGTCGTCCCGCCCGACACGCTGGTCCGGATGATCGGCAAGTACGCCAAGCACTAGTCAGAGTTCGCGGAAGTAGACCGCGACCGGGAGCTTGATGCAACCGAGGCTCTCGTAGAAGGCACGGGCGGGCGCGTGGAAGTCGTCGCCGCCCGTGCCGATCTCGACGTACTGCGCGCCATCGGCACGCATCGCGGCGAAGGCGTGCTCGCAGAGCGTGGTGGCAGTGTTCGAACGGCGGTGGTCCTCGGCGACGGCGAGCAGCTCCACCGTGCCCCGCTGCTTGGCGGGCTCGAGGTGCCAGGCGACGTACCCGACGATCTCACCGCCCTCCTCGGCGACGGCAACATGCTTGTGCTCGGCCGGGTTGTGCAGACCTGGGAGCTGCCTGCGGTAGTCGCCCTGCCAATCGCCGTGCTGCCGGGTGAAGATCAGCTCGCCGACCAGTGGGCGGAACGAGTCCTCGTAGAACGGACCGAAGGTGTCGATCGTGAGGTCGATCAGTCGTGGCAGGTCGGCGTCGGTGTACGTGCGGATGGTCATCGGGGTCAGGTTAGTGGCCTGCCGGTGGTACGGCGACCGGGATTGTGTGGACCTGGCCGGTGTGGGCGCCGCCGCGGAGGCGGGCGAGGTTGTTCGCGATCGAGTCGGTCATCCGCCACTCGGAGGTGAGGATGCAGAGGGTGGGGCCGTTGAAGTCGGCGAGGGTGACTGAGAACGGGGCGCGGTTCTCCGGGAGGTCGACGCGTTGCAGGATCTCGCCGCCGGCCGCCACGCGGACCACGCCCTCGCTGCCGGTCTGGGACCAGATCGCGCCCTCGGCATCCAGGCAGATGCCGTCCGGGCCGAGGTTCTCGGCGTACACCCGGCGGTTCGTCAGGTCGCCGTCCGGCTGTACGTCGAACGCCGTCAGCCGGCCGGCGAACGACTCCGCGATCACCAGCGTGCGGCCGTCCGGGGTGAGCACCATGCCGTTCGGGAACTCGATCTCGCCGGCCACCTGGCGGATCGTCCCGTCCGGCGCGATCAGCTTGATCCAGCCGGGTTTCGGCGCCTCTCCCCCGGAGAAGTTGAAGTCCGCGCCGTCCAGGTAGATGTTGCCGTGGGCATCGACCACCAGCTCGTTGGCGTGCTGCTCGGCGAGGACCGTGACCGACCCGTCGGGCTCGTACCGGCGGAGCTTGTCGCCGGTGGTGAGCAGGCGGCCGTCGGGGGTCCACTCGATCGACCAGCCCATCAGGTTCTCGACCGGTACGTCGAAGTACTCGGCCTTGCCGTCGGCGTCGACCGCGACGACCTGCTGCTCGATCCAGTTGCAGAACCACAGCCGGCCGTCGTGCCAGCGGGCGGACTCGGGCATCGCCAGGTTGTCGATCAGGAGCTTCATGGTGGTCACCTCGTTCGCAGTGGGTGCATTGTCACCCCCTACACGAACGAGGTACGGCCTGATCGACGGCTCAGCAGGAAAAGTACGCCGAGCAGCGGGAGCGTGATCAGGTACGCCGTTCGCAGGTTGAGGACCCGCGCCAGTACGGCGAGCAGCGCCGGGGCGACGAGGATCGCCGTACCGGAGGCCAGCGCGCCGACCGCGGCGAGGCGGGCGGAGCTGATGCCGGGCGTCGCGACCAGGGCGGCGAGCGTGACCGGATACAGCGGCGCCACGCCCAGGCCCGCCACCACCAGCCCGCCGGCCACCACCGCCGGTCCGTCGAACAGGCTCACCATCAACGTGCCCACGGCCGCGAGCAACCCGGACGGCACCACCGGCGACCACGTGTTGAGCCGGATCGGCCCCACCGCGCGCCCGACCGCCATCCCGATCGGAAAGGCGCTCCCCAGCAACGCGGCTGTCGCCGTAGGCAGCCCACTGGCCACCAGCCGGGCCACAGCCCACACCACGAAACAAAACTCGACCGAAACCGCCAGCACCACCCGCAACCACCCGACGCCCACGTCCATCACCACACGCCGCCCAACCCGCCGCCACTTTCCCCCAAGCCCCACTGCCGGAGCCGAATCAATCAGCACCGGCACGGCCTCGGACGCCCCCACACCCCGCTCGCCCCGCTCGCCCCGCTCGCCCCGCTCGCCCCGCTCTGGCGCGCGAAGAGCGGCGGAGCGTTTGCGCGTGAGCAACGCGAGGAGTAGCAGCGGTGGAGCTGCGGCGATCATCGCCAGGCGGCCGGTTGGGCCAAGGCCGTCCAGGGTGCCTATAGCCAGCGGGGCGAGGATGCCTGTGCCGCTGGCTACCGCGTTGACCCGGCTGATGCGGGCGGCTGCGGTTGGGCCGTTCAGCATGAGTGGAGCGACCAGCACCAGCAGTGCGCCGCCCAGGCCGACCAGTAGGCCGCCTGTGATTGCTATGGCGTACGACGAGGCGACCGCGATGAGTACTGCGCCCACGGCGCACACGACTGAGCCCAGAGCGAGCACAGTCGGCATCTCCCACCGCCTGAGCATCCGCGGGCCGACGAACGCGACCAGCATCAGCCCGACGGCGAACCCCGACGACAGCAACGTGAGCCGGCTGGTCGGCTCGTTCAGGTCGCGGGCCAGGATCGCCACGCACGCCCCGAGCCCGGCCAGCACGAAACCCATCGCCGACAGCGCGATCCCGATCCGGATCTCGTCGCTGCGGCTCCCGGCGGCGACCGGGGCCTGCGCGGTCACTCCAGACCTTGGAACAGCGCGTCGAGCCGATGCAGGTCCGGGAGCTCGAGGTCCGCCGGCACCCCCTTCAGCCCGGCCGTCATCGCCCCGGACGCCTGCCCGGCGGTCAACCCGACGACGGTGTCCTCGACCACCAGACACTCCGTCACCGGTACGCCGAGCAGCTCCGCCGCCCGCAGGTACCCCTCCGGATCCGGCTTGCCGCGGCTGACGTCGTCGACCGTGACCAGCACCGACGGCGCGATCCCGGACACCGTGAGCCGGAGCTTCGCGAGCTGCGCGGGCGCACTGGTGTAGACCGCCCACGGCAGCCCGATCCGGTCGAGCGTGCCGATCAGCTGGACCGCGCCCGGCTTCGCCACCACGCCCTCGACGTCGCTGACCTCCAGGTCCAGCACCCGCGCCCCGGCCGTGGCCAGCTCGGCCGCCGACGCGTCCGGCAGGAACTGCGCGATCGTCGCGGCCGCCGGATTCCCGTGCGCGACCGCGAGCACCGCGACCGGGTCCAGCCCGCACTCGACCGCCCAGCGACTCCAGCTCCGGTCCACGACCGCGTCCGAATCCACCAGCGTGCCGTCCATGTCGAACAGCACGGCGCGGATGTCCCGGATCTCCATCAACCCTCCCATTAAACTCGTCCTACGAGCATAAACGGAAAGGCCGCGATGACTCCAGTACGCCGGGGACAATGGCAGACGGCCGCGGACGTCCTCAGCCAGGTGGCGCGGCAGCCCGGGATCACCCGGGCCGCGGTTGCGCGCACGCTCCGGCTGAGTACGGGGTCGGCGACGGAGGTCACCGCCCGGCTACGCGACGTACACCTGCTCACCGAGGCCCCTGCGCCCAGTCAGGGACGCGGCCGGCCGACGACCGTGCTGCAGGCGCACCCGGAGGGTCCTGTCGTGCTGGCGCTGGACCTACGGCAGAGCAACTGGCGCAGTGCGGTCGTCGCGCTCGACGGCTCGCTGCAGGACCCGCAGTACACCCGTCACCGGAGCCGGCGTGCACAGGTGGTGCTCAAGAATCTGCGGCACGCGGTAGAGCAGACACAGGAGCGGTACGGCGACCGCCTGCAGCTCGTGAGCCTCGCAGTACCGGGCACCGTCCGCGACAACCAGCTCATGCAGGCGCCCACGCTCGAGTGGGTCGAGCTGGACCTCACACAGGTCACGGCCGACGTCGACGTACCGCTGCTGGCCGGCAACGACGCGACGCTCAGCGGCGTGGCCGAGGCCCGTACGGGGGCGGCGGCGGGTGCTGGTACGGCGGTGCACCTCATCATCGAGGTGGGTATCGGCGGGACGTTGCTGATCGACGGTGTGCCGGCTCAGGGCGCGTCTGGGGCTGGTGGTGAGTACGGGCACATGCCGTTCGGGGACCGTGCTCGTAGCTGCCCGTGCGGTGCTCGCGGCTGCTGGGATCTCGAGATTGACGGGCGCGCTCTGGCGCATCACTTGAAGCAGCCGAGACCTGACGACCCTGTGGCGTACACAGAAGAGGTACTGCGACGCACTGACCGGGCTGCACATGCAGCTGTTGCGAAGGTGGTGGCCGCGCTGGGCTACGGGATCGCGGGGCTCGTCAACGCGCACGATCCGGACGTGGTCACGATCGGCGGGCTGGCCATTCCACTGCGCGCTGCCGCCGAGGACACGTTCACGGAGGCGTACGAGGGCGGGCTGATGAGGTTTCACCGCGGGTCTCCCCCGCCGGTGCTCGCGGCCACACACCAGCCGGACGGACCACTGCGTGGCGCCGCCGCATTGGGCCTCGACCAGCTCACCACCGAACCAGCCATCGCAACCTGGGCCGCCCACCACAGCTAGTCGCCCGGCCCCCGGCGCCTTCGCCCGCTAGTCGGCCGACCGCCCGGCGTCTTCGCCCCCGCCCTCCGGGCCTGCCCCTTCGCCGGCTCGTTCGTCGGCGCCTCGGCCGGACTCGTCGGCGGCGGCCGCGTCCTCTGCCGGGGGCTTGGGTTTGGGGACGATCGGGGGTTCCACCTTGGCCAGGATCTCGGTGAGGTCGTGGCGGTGGTGCTGGATCTCGTGGGCGGTGTGGCGGATGATCCAGCCCAGCGTGCGCGGTGCCCGGACCGGGTAGTTGTACAGCCCGAGCTTCCCCAGCTGCTGCGGCTGCAGCACCCGCGCCGCCGCGCCGAACTCGCGGGCGAACCGCATCAGCGCGGCCGCGACCTCCGTCGGGTCCTGGTCCTCGTACTTCAGCTCCTTCACCCGCCCGGTCCGGTCCATCGGCGCGTACACCGGCCGGTCCTCCGCCAGGCACTGCGCGATCCGCAGCCGCTGCACCTCGAGTACGTCGCGCACGTGGCACGCGTACTCGATCGCGGACCACACCTCCGGCTCCGGCCGGATCCGCACCACGTTCGCGTCCGGACCGGCAGCCGCCTTGGTCAGCGCCATCGCGCAGTCCGCGGCCTGCCGGATCAGCAGCGTCACGGTGCCCTGCAGGTCACCCGTGTCGTAGTTGAAACCGCACTGCTCGCAGTACCCGTCCACCGGGGGCCGCTGCTTGTTCAACTGCTACTCCCTCTGAATCTCCATGCGTGGTCGACCGGGCCGATGCCGTCGCCCAGGGCGAAGCCGGCCGCGATCGCGCCGGTCACGTACTCCTTCGCGGCGCCGACCGCGTCCGGTACGTCGTACCCACGGGCAAGGTACGACGCGATGGTGCTCGCCAGCGTGCAACCTGTCCCGTGTGTGTGCCGGTTGTCGGCGCGGGCCGCACTGTACGCACGGCGTACGCCAGGACCGTGCAGGATGTCGACGGCCGCCGTACCGACGTCGTGGCCGCCCTTCACGAGCACCCAGGTCGCGCCCGCTTCCAGGAGCGCCTTCGCGGCGAGGTCCCGGTCCTCCACGGTCTCCAGATCGACACCGGACACCGGACCGAGCTCCGTGAGGTTGGGCGTCAGCACGGTGGCCAGCGGAACGATCTCCGACCGTACGGCGTCCATCGCGTCCGCCGCGAGCAGCGCGTCGCCGTGCTTGGACACCGAAACCGGGTCGACCACCACGGGTACGTCGTCCGGAAGCGTGCGCAGGAGCGACGCCACCACACGGACCATCGGCTCCGACGCCAGCATGCCGGTCTTCACCGCGTCCACGCCGATGTCGTCGACGACGCTGCGGAACTGCGCGCGCACCTGCTCCTCCGGCAGCTCCCACGCGCCCTGGACGCCGAGGCTGTTCTGCGCGGTGATCGCGGTCAGCACGCTCATGCCGTGCACGCCGTTGGCGAGCATCGCCTTCAGGTCCGCCTGGATCCCGGCCCCGCCACCGGAGTCGGAACCGGCGATCGTCAGCACTCTGGGGGGCCGCATCTCAACTCCTGAAATGTGCGTGTCCGGTCTCTGCAGCATACGGCGAACCGTCGACGGTCACGGTCCCGGGCGGGCGCTCCTCGTTGCCCTCGGCAACCGAGCCGATGACGGTCCAGCCCTCCGGTACGTCGGCCGGCTCGAACGTAGCGACCAGGGCGTGGTCCTCGCCGCCGGTCAGCACGAACTTGAGCGCGTCCACGCCGGTCGCCGCGGCCACCGCCTGCAGCGGCTCCGGCACGGTCAGCGCCTTCGTGTGGATGTCGATGATCACCTGGCTGGCCGCCGCGATGTGGCCGAGGTCGGACAGCAGCCCGTCGCTCACGTCGCACATCGAGGAAGCCCCGCGGAGCGCGGCTCGCGGACCCTCGTCGTACGGCGGTTGCGGGCGCCGGTGCGCCTCGACGACGGCCCGCGGCGAGCGGAACCCGCGCGCGAGGACCGCCCAGCCGGCTTCCGCCCAGCCGAGGCGTCCGGCGTACGCGACCTCGTCGCCCGGGCGGGCACCGGAGCGCAGTACCGGCGGACGGCCGTCCAGCGAGCCGAACGCGGTCACCGACACGACGATCTTGTCGGACTGGACCGTGTCGCCGCCGACGATGCTCGCGCCGACCAGCTCGCACTCGTCGACGAGGCCCTGGTTCAGCTCCAGCGCCCAGGCGGTCGGCAGGTCGGCCGGACCGCCGAAACCGACCACGAGGGCGGTCGGCCGGGCACCCATCGCGACCACGTCGGCCAGGTTCTGCGCGGCGGCCTTGCGGCCCACGTCGTACGCCGACGACCAGTCCTGGCGGAAATGCCGGCCCTCCACCAGCAGATCGGTCGTGATCACGATCCGGCCGTCCGGCACCGCCAGCACGGCCGCGTCGTCGCCCGGACCGACCAGGACGTCCTCACTCTGGGACAGCCCCTTGGTGACGGCCGCGATCAGGCCGAACTCACCCGTGCTCCCCAACGTCTCTGTCACGTCAGCAGACCTCCCATATCGCTAGCCGGAGTCTAGGCGGTACCGTGACGGAGCAACGAGTACGCCCGGTCACCTGGCAGTACTGTGGCCGGAGCCAGCTGAGGACGACTGAGTGGAGAACGACGTGGTGGTCCAGGCCTACATCCTGATCCAGACCGAGGTCGGCCGCGCTGCCGACGTGGCGGCACAGATCGCCGAGGTCCAGGGCGTCACCCTGGCCGAGGACGTCACCGGTCCGTACGACGTGATCGTCCGCGCGGAAGCCCGCAACGTCGACGAGCTGGGCAAACTGGTGGTTGCCCGGGTCCAGAACGTCCCCGGCATCACCCGCACCCTGACCTGCCCCGTCGTCCACATCTGACCGGACCCGCCCGCGGGACCCGACGCCTTTTCGCATGCCCAAACACCAGCCCAGCCCATCCCACCGCTTCGCGGGGTCGGTGGTCTGGTTTCTGCTCACCGCGCTGTTGATCACCGGATGCAGTCCAGGGGCGGCGCCCGTGCCTGTGCCTTCACCGGCTCCTGAAGTTGCTGCTGCTTGTGGGGAGTTGGTGAAGGGACTGCCTGCGAAGGTGCTCGACGCCAAGCGACGGAAGACGACCCCGGAGAGTCCGCTGACCGCGGCGTACGGCGACCCGGCGATCGAGATGACCTGCGGCGTCGCACCGCCGGCGGGCATGGCCGAGGCACAGTCGCAGTGTTTCGAGGTGAACGGCGTCGGCTGGTACGCCAAGCAGGTCCAGAACGGCTACATCTTCACCACCATCGGCCGCACCCTGTACTTCGAGGTAGCAGTCCCCAACAAGTACTCCCCCGAAGCCAACGCCCTCACCGACGTCTCCGACACCGTCCAGAAACACGACAAACTGGTCACACCCTGCATCTGATCGCCGTGTCCGGTACGGCGGGACGGCTGCGACGTCTCGGGTGGAAGCACCCGGACGAACGGAGAAGCTGATGAAGTACATGATCCTGACGTACGCGTCGCAGCAGGACTACGACGGGATGGCAGGGAAGGCGACGGGGAAGCCGGCCTGGGAGGCGGCGGACTTCGCGGCGATGGGCGACTTCATGGAGAAGTTCAACGCCGAGCTGGCCGCCTCCGGCGAACTGGTGGAGACGCGGGGGCTGGCGGCGCCGGTGCTGACCCGGCGGCTGGGGTCGACGGACGGGCAGCCGGTGGTCACGGACGGGCCGTACGCCGAGACCCAGGAGGTGCTCGCGGGGTACTGGATCGTCGAGTGCGAGTCGTTCGACCGGGCGACCGAGATCGCGTCCCGGCTGGCCGGCAGTCCGGTGCCGGAGTTCCTGCGGGCCACGGCGTACGCCGACATCCGGCCGATCG
>NZ_DASRVN010000625.1:0-2100 GCF_035655035.1 Kribbella sp.
GTCGCCATGTTCGGCGCGCACATGCCGGCGCCCTTCGCGAAGCCGCCGATGCTCCACCCGTCCGGATGCTTCAGCGCGGCCTGCTTCGGGACGTTGTCGGTGGTCATCACCGCGGTCGCCGCAGCCAGACCGGCTGCCGCATCAGCACCCAGCGCTTCGACGGCAGCGTCGATTCCTGGGAGCAGCGAGGACATCGGGAGCCGCTCACCGATCAGGCCGGTGGAGCAGACGCCGATCTGCGCAGCGCCCACGCCCAAGACGGACGCCAGCTTCTCGGCGGTCTTGTGCGTGTCCTGGAAACCTTCGGGACCGGTGCACGCGTTGGCCCCGCCGGAGTTCAGTACGACGGCCTTCAAGACTCCGGCCGTCAGTACCTGCTGCGACCACAGCACCGGCGCGGCCTTCACCTTGTTCGTGGTGAAGACGCCGGCGGCGACGTCGTGCGGGCCGTCGTTGACCACGACGGTGAGGTCCGGCGTACCGGCTGGTTTGATCCCGGCGATCACTCCGGCCGCGCGGAAGCCCGCCGGCGCGGTGACCCCGGCGCTCCGATCGACTTGAGTGTCCGGGCTGACGGCAAGCGTCACGGGGCTACTCCTACGAGGGGCAGGGCCAGGGTCTCGTCGAGACCGGTGGCCAGGTTCATGCACTGCACGGCGGCGCCGGCGGTGCCCTTGGTGAGGTTGTCCATCGCGGCCACGACGACGGCGCGGCCGGTGCGCTGGTCCAGGGCGACTTGCAGCTGAACCGTGTTCGCGCCGAGGGTCGACTGCGTCTGCGGCCACTGTCCCTCGGGCAGCAGGTGGATGAACGGCTCGTCGGCGTACGCGTCCTCGTACGCCTTCCGGAGCGTCGCGTAGCCGGTCCCGTCGGCGACCGGCGCACTGCAGGTCGCGAGGATCCCGCGGGCCATCGGCGCCAGTACGGGCGTGAACGAGACGCTCACGGGTACGTCGGCGTACGGCGTGAGGTTCTGCTCGATCTCCGGGGTATGCCGGTGCACGCCGCCGACGCCGTATGCCGACGCGGAGCCCATCACCTCCGCGCCGAGTAGATGCGCCTTCGGGGCCTTGCCGGCGCCCGACGTACCGCTGACCGCGACGACCACGAGCTGGGTGGCGTCGACGAGCCCCTGCTGTACGGCGGGGAGCAGGGCGAGCGTGGAGACGGTGGGGTAACACCCCGGTACGGCGACTCGGTTCGACCCGCGGAGCTTGTCCCGTTGTCCCGGGAGCTCCGGGAGTCCGTACGGCCACGAGCCGGCATGCTCGCCGCCGTAGAACTCGATCCACGCCTCGGCCTCGGTCAGCCGGAAGTCCGCGCCGCAGTCGATCACGGTGACGTCGTCGCCGAGCTGCTCGGCGATTCCGGCGGACTGTCCGTGCGGAAGGGCCAGGAACACCACGTCGTGACCGGCGAGGTGCTCCGCCGTGGTCTCGACCAGGATGCGCCCGGCCAGCGGCACGAGGTGCGGGTGGTGCACGCCGAGCGCCGTACCGGCGTTCCCGCCGGCGGTCAGTGCGCCGATCTCCACTTCCGGGTGGCTGCTCAGCAACCGGAGCAGCTCGCCCCCCGCATACCCACTGGCACCGGCCACCGCCGCCTTCACACTCATGTGAATGAGTATGCCATCATCCGGAAGAATATCCAATATCCGGTCCACGGCCGCTCCCCTCAACTACCCGTTTCCACCGAACGGAACCCGCTGTGACGCGCGTCATGTCACACCGGGCGGGCCGGCGCGTGTCCCAGGGGTCGACGACGAACCTCTGGAGGACGAGATGGCGCGGATCGGGCTGGAGCACAAGCGGACGTGGTTCGTGCGGCTGGCGGAGTGGGGCAGCCGGCGGAAGTACGGCGAGGTGCTGGATCCGTGGAAGGCGGCGTTGCACAACCGGCGGGTGCTGGTCACGATGCTGACGATGGAGGGGACGGCAGCGCGGTGGAACAAGCTCGCTCCCGGACTGAAGGCGCTCGCGGTGATGGTGACCTCCGCGCGGATCGGCTGCAGCTGGTGCATGGACTTCGGGTACTGGGAGTTCCACCACCAGGGGGTCGACCAGGCCAAGCTGCGCGATGTGCCACAGTGGCGGGACAGTG
>NZ_DASRVN010000626.1:0-12723 GCF_035655035.1 Kribbella sp.
CGTACAGCTCGAGGACTCCCGGCGTACGGAGTTGCAGGCGTCCTGCCTCAGCGCGGTCTACCTCGGTGCCGACCGCAACGACTTCCCGCTGACGCCGGACCGGCAGGACGCCTGGAGCCTGGTCACCCGGAACACCGTCGACCCCGACCACGACCACGGCAACAAGGAGAACCACGGCTACTGGACGTACGCCGGCCTCGACGCGGCCAGCCCCGCCGCCTGCGACACCTACACCGCCACCTCGTCGCAGGTCAGCTGACGCATCAGTACGGCAGTTGCGGCGAACAGGACCGCGCACGCGGTGAGGGCGAGCGGCACCGTGGTGAGACCGGCGATCGTGGAGACCGTGAGACCGCAGGTGATCTCGCCGAGATACTCGAGCTGCGCCAGGAACGAGTGCGTGGTCGCGCGGATGCCGGCGGTGGTACGGGCGTTGACCCAGATCGTGCTGATCACCCGGGTGAGTGGCGTGACGATCCCGTTCAGCAGCACGACGGCGATCGCGCCGACCGCCGGGCCGGGCGCGAAGGCGAGCAGCAGCATGCTGACTACGCCGGCCAGCGCCGCCAACGCGTAGTCGCCGGCGGCATGGGCGCCGCTGATCCGTCGGGTGGCGAGCCGCAGTACGACGGCGCCGAGGGCCAGGCCGGTCACGCCGAGCGCGGTGAACCAGATGATCGGGTCCGGGGTGGCCGGTAGGCCGAGGTCGAGGAGACGCTTCTGGGTCAGGCGCCCGGCGGCGTCCGAGGCGCCGTTCACCAGGAAGGTCGCGGCGAAGATCAGCAGGATCCCGCGGTTCTGCCGGACCAGCGTGACACCGCCGCGGAAGGTGTTCCAGGACGCGGTCCAGCGCCGGCCGCGGGTCGGGACGAAGTTGTGCTCGGTGAACCGGACCGCGACGTACACCGCGAGCACCGTCATCCCGGCGCCCGCGATCACGATCGTGACGTCCCGCCGCGTGGTCCACGCGAGCACACCGAGGATCACGAGGCCGGTCGCGGCGCCGGTGAGCTGGACCCGGGCGGCGCGCGCGAGGACGAGGTTGACGGTGCCCGGGTCGTCCAGTTCGTCGGTGATCAGCGCGACGTCCGACCCGCTCGCGAACGTCCACGAGATACCCCACAACACCTGCGTGGCGAGCAACGCCGGGAACGATGTGACCAGCCCGGTGGCGAGCATCGCCGTGCCCATCAGCACCTGGGAGATGACCAGCGACCACTTCCGGCTGATCGTGTCCGCGATGACACCTGCCGGTACTTCGAAGACCAGCGCGAACGCACTCTGCACCGACCCGATCAGCACCAGTTCGGCGGGGGAGAGGCCGGCGTCGACCACCAGATAGACGCTGGTGACCAGCCACCAGCCGTTGTGCAGCACGGCTCGCAGCCACGTCCACCGGAGGAAGACCTGCGCCATGCACCCGATCCTCGCGGCCCCGCCGTACCCACGGCCACCGGATTATCAAGGCGCTCAGACGTTCGGAGATGGATCGCGCACCCGATGCTCACGTTCGCGGTCGCTCGCCGTGCCGCTGGTCCTGATCTTCAGGAGTTCCTCGTCTGCGCCGACCAGGAACGGTGGGTGGTCCACGACCGACAGCGCGGTCGCGCTGGCGATGTCGAACCACAGTCCGATGAGCTCCAGGCGTCCCTCTTCCTCGGCCCGGCGGACCGACGGGAAGGTGCGCAGGTTCTCCAGTTGCACGATGACGTTCGCGACTGACAGCTTGTCCGCGGGCGGCAGCGTCGCGCCGGTCGCCGGATCGAGGACGTCGGGCAGCCGGACCGCGCGCCGGATCGACGGTTCCAGGTGCCGCAACCAGCTCTCCAGCCCCGATCCTTCCGGTACGTCGGCCGCGAGCGCAGCGGCGGCCGCGCCGCAGGAGGAGTGACCGCAGACCACGATCGACCGTACGCCGAGGACATCGACGGCGTACTCGATCGCGGCGTCGACCGAGCTGCTGTTCGATCCTTTCGGGGGCACGAGGTTCCCGATGTTCCGCACGCAGAACTGATCGCCCGGACCGCTGGTGGTGATCATCGTCGGCACGATCCGCGAGTCCGCGCAGGTGATGAACAGGTGCGCCGGCCGCTGTCCCTCGGCGGCGAGCCTGGCCAGCAAGGCCTTCAGCGGTACGTCGTCCAACTGTTCCGCGACACCGCCGCGATGCACCTCGACCGAGCCACCGCGCGCGACATGTCCGCGCCGCCAGTCCTCGATCGCCTCGTACGCCGCGTGGTCGAGGTGATCCACGGTCAGCTCGACCCGAACCGCAGCACCCACCGGGATCGCGCGCAACGTCCGGACGAGCGACGCGACGCCGAGGAACACCAGCGCGCCGCAGATCCGTACCGTCCACAGCCCGTCGGCCTCCGTTGCGGTGACGGTTGCCCGCGCGAGGCGGTACAGCACCCGCGCAAGAGCGAGGACGAGTCCGAGCAGGACGCCTTCGGCCAGTCCCAGTACGCCGACGCCGACGGCGGTCACGACGTACACGAGGAGCTCGTCGTGGCGGCGGAGTGTGCGGATGTGCGCGAGCTGCACGAGGCGCAGCCCGGTCACCAGCAGTACGCCGGCCAGCGCGGCCATCGGGATGAGTTCGAGCATC
The DNA here is from genome assembly GCF_035655035.1 of Kribbella sp. GTDB lineage: Bacteria > Actinomycetota > Actinomycetes > Propionibacteriales > Kribbellaceae > Kribbella. The sequence continues at coordinate 2,609 of NZ_DASRVN010000626.1, forward strand.
GCGCCCGCCGCGAGCACGAACGCGGCGATCCAGAGCCCGTGCATGATCGCGGACGCGCGGGTCCGGGCGCCGGCGGTGACGTTCGTCGAGGAACGCACGATCACACCGGTGACCGGCATCCCGCCGAGTGCGCCGGAGACCGCGTTCGCCGCACCCTGGCCGATCAGCTCGCGATCGAGGTTGCTCCGGGGCCCGCGATGAAGCTTGTCGACGGCAACGGCCGACAGCAACGACTCGACGCTCGCGACCAGGGCGATCGTCAGTACGGCGGTGCCGATCTCGAGCGCCGTACCCGCCGGCATCCGCGGCAGGATCAGGCTCTGCAGCGGGTTGTCCGGCAGGTCGACGCGGGTCACGTCCGGCATCGCGACCGCGGCCAGGGCGGTCACCGCGACGACCGCGACCAGCGGCGCCGGAACCGCCTTCACCTTGGGGATTCGCGGCCAGGCCAGCACGATCGCGACCGTCAGTACGCCGACCGCGACCGAGTGGCCGTGGTGCGCGATCAGCTGGGCCGGAAGCGCCGTCACGTTCGCGATCAGTGAGCTCTGTGCCTTGCCGCCGAGGACGACGTGCAGTTGCTGGACGGCGATCGTGACACCGATCCCGGCGAGCATGCCGTGCACGACGGCGGGGGACAGCGACAGCGCGAGCCGTCCGATCCGGGTGATGCCGAGCAGGATCTGCAGAAGGCCGGCGGCGCAGGTGATGGCGGCGGTCGCGGCCCAGCCGAACTGGTTGACGAGCTCGGCGACGACCACGGTGAGTCCGGCGGCCGGGCCGCTGACCTGCAGCGGGGAGCCGCCGAGAGCTCCGGCCACCACACCGCCGACCACCGCGGCCACCAGGCCGGCGATCAGCGGGGCGCCGGACGCGGCGGCGATCCCGAGGGACAGCGGTACGGCGATCAGGAAGACGACGAGTGAAGCGGGGAGGTCGTGATGCAGGAAGTCCTTCCAGGGCAGGCGTTCACGGGCACTGGGAGGTGAATGAGAAGTGGTCGGCACGAGGGAATCCTCCGGCGTCGGTGCTCAGGGCAATGGCGTGGGCATCAGGCGTCGAACTAAGAGTGTCGATCTGGTGACTTATCGTACTGACCCGTTCAAGGCCGGAACAGCGATCCGGGCAAATCGTTGCCCTGGGCGCCGAAGATGACGATCCTTCAGCACCCGTAGACTCGCCGCATGGAGCTGGAACTGAGCGGGAAGACCGCGGTGGTCACCGGAGCGAGCAAGGGCATCGGGCTGGCCTGCGTCGAGGCGCTGGCCCGCGAGGGCGTCGAGGTGATCGGCATCTCCCGGGACGCCGGCAACCTGGCGAAGGCACAGGAGACGCTGGCCGCGAAGGGGCTGACCTTCCGGGCGGAGCCGGTCGACCTGACCGACGCCGACGCGACCCGGGCCGCGTTCGGGCGGATCGGCGTACCGGACATCCTGATCAACTGCGCGGGCGCGGCCCGGCGGACGCCGGTCGACGAGCTGGACAGTACGGCGCTGCACGCGGCGATGGACGCGAAGTACTTCACGTACATGCACGCCACCGAGGCGGTGATCCGCGGGATGGCCGAGCGCGGCAGCGGCGGCGCGGTCGTGAACGTGGTCGGCCAGGGCGGCCGCTCGGCGAACCCGCTGCACATCGGCGGCGGCGCGGCGAACGCGGCGCTGATGCTGGCGTCGGTCGGCTACGCGAAGGCGTACGCCGCCCAGGGTGTCCGGGTGAACGTGATCAACCCCGGTACGACGCGGACCGGCCGCGTCGACGAGGGCCTCGGGGCCGCCGTCCGGGCGACCGGCAAACCGAAGGACGAGCTGCTGCGGGAGATGGTCCGCGACATCCCGATGGGTCGCGTCGGCGAACCCGAGGAGGTCGCCGACGTCGCGGTGTTCCTGGCGTCGCCGCGGGCCAGTTATGTGACCGCGTCGATCATCACGATGGACGGCGCGACGACCGCCGGTATCTGAGCGGCGGTGCGGGGCCGGCCCTGGTGGTGCCGGCCCCGCAGCGTGTGTCGACTAGACCGTGATCCAGTCGATGTCGGCGATGTAGCCTCCTCCGTTGCTGACCTTGATCGAGTTCGCGCCGGCGGTGAGCTTCATCGGTAGGTAGGTGACCTGTGGCGTACCCCAGTCGTTGTCGCCGAGGCCGCTGTAGTTCGCCCAGTAGGTGTCGGTGCCGTTGACCGTGAGCATGCTCTGCCGACTGGTGTCACCGTCGGTGTAGGCGATCTTCACCAGGTACGTACCGGTCTTCGGCACGGTGATCCCGTTCAGCGTCACGGTCGACCCGTACCCGATGTTGCCGACCTTCGCGCCTCCCGAGCACAGGCTGCAGCCGTTGACGCTCGCCGAGCCGGTGAGCGTGCTGGTCGGCGCCTCCGCCTCGTAGCGCACCGGCCCGCCGGCCGCCGAGGTCATCATGGTCACCGGCGCACTTGCCCTGGAGGAGTTACCACCCTGCACGGTGAACGAGTACTGCGTCTGCGGCGACAAACCACTCACCACCGCACTCGTACCCGCGCTCACCGCGACCTGCTTGCCGTTGGCAAACACCTTGTACGACGTGGCGCCCGCGGTCGGCCGCCAGGTGAGCGACACCGTCGTACTGCCGACGTCCGTCGCGGTCAGGGCGGCCGGGACGCGTGCGCCGTTCGGCCAGATCTTGTAGAGCTTCGAGCCGTGCGCGGGCAGCTGGGCGCTGACCGAGCCGGACACGTTGGGCGTGTTCCGGTCCGCCCAGACGTCGCGGACCAGCGCCTTGCCGCCGATGCCGAGCTGGTCGAAGTTCCCGGTCACGGTGGCGGGGGAGTCGGCCAGGTTGAACAGCGCCACCGTCGTACTGCCGTCGGCGTTCTGGGCGTACCAGACCTGCTGCAGCTGGTCCTGGTTCAGCGGGCGGGCCGGGTTGCCGGACTGGTCGATCGCGATCACCTCGCGGTTCGTCAGCAGCTTCAGGCCGTACGCGTCCAGCTTGGTCAGGTCGTCACCGGAGAACAGCGGCGCGGAGTTGATCGCCCAGAACGTCATGTACGACTGGCGTTCCGCGTCGGTCAGGCCGTCCATCGCGCCGACGCCGACGTCCAGCGCGTCGAGGTTGTTCCAATGACCCGGGCCGGCGTCGTCGATCCACTGCGCGACGTCCCACCAGCGCTGCTTCACCGAGCTGTCCCATTTGACGATCGTGTCGCAGTAACACTCGACGTCGGTGTCGATCCGCCAGCCGTTCGAGTTCGCCTTCCACACGTCGGCGTACCGGTGACTGAGCGACCAGGACAGCGTGTAGAGCATCGGCCGGCCGGCGTTCTGCACGGCCCGCCACCAGGCCTTCACGTCCTCGGTGTTGTTGTGGTTCGGGTCGTCCGGCGCACCCTTCCAGGAGCCCGGGCCGACGCCGTCCATCTTGATGAAGTCGACGCCCCAGGACGCGAACAGCTTGACGATCGAGTCGGCGTACTTCTGCGCACAAGGGCTCGCGTAGTTGATCTTGTACGCCCCGTCCCAGCCGTTGGTCTTCCGCAGGTCCGGGTAGACGATGTCGCGGGTGAAGCACCCGGGCGCGTCGTAGATCGGCGTGTTGCCGTCCCGGTACACGTCCGTACCGAGGCCGACGGTCGTGTAGATCCCGAACTTCAGGCCGAGCTTGTGGATGTCGTCGCCGACCGCCTTCATGCCGCGCGGGAACCGCTTCGCCATCGCGACCGGCCGGCCGTACTCGTCACCGCCGTCCTGCCAGCCGGCGTCGACGTTGATGTATTCGTATCCATACGGCTTCAGCTTCGTCGCCAGCGCGTGGGCCTGTGTGAGGATGTTCTTCTCGCTGATGAAGCTCCCGGGGCCGTCGGGGTTCACGCCGGGGTAGTTGGTGGACTGCAGGCTCCAGCTGCTCCAGCCCATGTAGGGCTTGGCGGCGAGCTGTGGGTAGGCGGGTTGCTGTTCCCGGGCCGCGTCGGCCGGGGCGGTGACGGCTGCCGTGGTCACCAGAGCGGCGGCAGCCAGCACGATCGTGGTACGGCGTCTGAAAGACATAGAACGTCCTCCGGGGGAGGAGTGAGCGGACGCGCCGAGCCTAGGACCGTTTAATTTACGGAGTCAAGTATTCAGCCCTCGTGACGTGCTGTGACACGACTGCCATCGAACCTTGATCAACTTCGGTACCCCGTCGGGTCGTCGTACCACCAGCAGGCCGGCCTCGTGAGGACGCCGGCCGGATGCACGAGGGGGTTCCATCATCGTGAACGGAAGAAGACTCGGCCGGGGCGTCGTCGCCGCGGCCGGGGCGGCCGGCCTGGTCGCACTCGCAACCCTGGCGGCAGGCGGCGCATCGGCGGCCACGTCGGGTACGACGGCCCGCCCGGCGCTGAAACTGGTTGCCGGAAGCATCGACGTGACGCTGGACAACTCGCCCGACTACGGCGTCGACCTGGACCTCGGGACGCACATGGTGGCCGGCAACGCGCCGGTCGAGGTGCGGGCCACGCGCGCGTCGTACGCCTCGCCGGTGGTCGCCACGCAGTACGTGAACGGCAAGCCGGTCCGGCAGTTGCCGAAGGGGCTCGTCACGGACTTCTCCGGGCTGGGGAAGTTCCTGCATGTCACGATCACCGACGCGAGCGGCAAGAAGGTGCTCGACAAGGACCAGACGGTCTGCCTGAACGGCGACGGGTCCCGTACCCGTCCGGACGCGCCGGCGACCTCGCCGTACCCGAACGACTGTGCGGCGAACCCGTTCACCCAGGGCGCGGTGTGGGGGCTGCAGACGGGCTGGTCGGTGCACAACTACAGCAACGACGCCAACCCGGTACAGCTTGCCGTCGGCAAGTACAAGGCGGTCGTCAGTGTAAACAAGGCGTACCGGGACTTCTTCAAGATCCCGGTGAACGACGCCTCGGTGAAGCTGAACCTGACCATCCAGAAGGCCCAGAGCTGCGTCCGCGGCTGCTTCGGAGCCAAGCAGGCGAAATCCGGTGCACCCAAGCCGAACGCCACCCGTCCGACCGGCAAGGCGAGCGTGCCGAACGGCCCGAAGCCGGACCTCCGGCCGGTGCCGGCCTGGGGGATCGACGTCGCGCCGGGCGACGCGGGGACGCCGGACGCGAACAAGGACTTCCTGCAGTTCTCGGCGACCGTGTGGAACGCGGGACCGTCGCCGCTGGTGCTGGACGGTTTCCGCCGTCAGGGCAAGGATCTGATGGACGCGTACCAGTACTTCTACGACGCGCATGGCAAGCAGGTCGGGTACCACACGACCGGCACGCTGGAGTGGGACGGCCGTCCCGGTCACAACCACTGGCACTTCACCGACTTCGCGCGCTACAGCCTGCTGAACGCGAAGCAGAGCGAGGTCGTCCGCAGCCAGAAGGAGGCGTTCTGCCTGGCCGCGACCGACGCCATCGACTACACGGTGAAGAACGCGAACTGGCACCCGTACAACACGGACCTGCACACGGCGTGCGGCGACCACAGCTCGCTGTCGGTCCGTGAGGTCCTGGACGTCGGCAACGGGGACACGTACGTGCAGTCGCTGCCCGGCCAGTCCTTCGACGTCACCAACCTGCCGAACGGCACGTACTACATCCAGGTGACCGCCAACCCGGAGCACCGGCTGTACGAGTCCAGCACCACCAACAACGTTGCCCTGCGCAAGGTAATTCTCGGCGGCACGTTGCACCACCGCACCGTCAAGGTGCCCGCGGTCGGCGTCATCAACATCCCCTGATGCCGCCGGCGCCGGCCCGCCCGCCGGCGTCCTCGCGCTCCCGGCCCTGATCCAGCCGGGGGCGCGAGCCTCTCAGCTTGTTCCAAGCAGCCCGCCCCTATCTTTCGAAACGACTAAGGAGGGGCCGATGCGCCGAGGTTTCGTCGCTGTCGTCGGGTTGTTGTCGTTGATTGTGCTGCCGGGGTGTCAGAGCACACCTGTGCAATCCGCCGGTACCTCGATCCAGGCCCAGCACGTCAGTGCCAAACCCGGTACGCCGAGCTGGGTCATCAAGGACTACCAACTGGCGGGTCCGGCCGACCTCGCCGGGTACACCGATCACGTCAGCGTCCGCAGCGGTGAGCCGTTCAAGCTCTACGTCTCCTCCTCCGACGGAAACTTCACCGTCGACGCGTTCCGGCTCGGTTGGTACGGCGGAACCGGCGCGCGCCTGGTCTGGACGTCGTCGGCCGTTCGGGGCGTCAAGCAGGCCGCGCCGACGCTCAACCGCGTGCGGATGGTGACGACGAACTGGCGGCCGTCGCTCACGGTCCCGACCACCGGCTGGTTGCCGGGCGCGTACGTACTGCTGCTGCGCGCCGCGAACGGCAAGGAGAAGTACGTGCCGATGGTGGTGCGCTCGGACTCGGCCCGCGACGCGGTGCTGATCGTCGACGCGGTCAACACCGAGGAGGCGTACAACGCGTGGGGCGGCTACTCGCTGTACCACGGGCCGCACGAGCAGCACGCGACGCGTTCGCTCGAGGTGACGTTCGACCGGCCGTACGACCTGAACGGTGCGCGCGGCCTGCTGAACTTCGCGGTGCCGGTCATCCAGGAGGCGGAGCAGAGCGGCGTACGGCTGGCGTATGCGACCAGTGCGGACCTCGAGGCGGATCCGGGACTGCTCGCCGGCGCTCGCGGGATCGTGTTCGGCGGGCACGACGAGTACTGGTCGCTCGGGATGCGTGACGCGGTGACGAAGGCCCGCGACCACGGGACGAACCTGGCCTTCCTCGGCGCGAACTCGGTGTTCTGGCGGGTCCGGTACGCGCCGAGCCGGCTCGGGCAGCGGCGGGTGATGATCGGGTACAAGGACGCGCGCCTCGACCCGTTGAAGAACCAGCCGACCACCACGGTGCGCTGGCGCAGCGACCCGTACCCGGATCCGGAGAACAGCCTGACCGGCATGCTGTACGAGTGTTTCCCGGCGGTCGGCGCGTTCACCGTCCGCGACCCGGGGTTCTTCCTGTTCGCCGGCACCGGCGTCCGGGCGGGTACGGCGTACCCTGGGCTGATCGGCGACGAGGCCGACCGGGCGTACCCGATCACCGGCACGCCGGCGAACCTGCAGGTGGTCGCGCACTCACGGACAACCTGCGGGCCGAAGCGCACGTACTCCGACGCGACGTACTACACGGTGCGGTCCGGGGCAGGGGTGTTCGCCACCGGATCGATCGAATGGGTGAGGGCGTTGGCGGGACCGGATGCGAAGGCGGGTGTCGGGCCGGCGGCGGTGGCGTTCGCGCGGACCGTGACGCTGAACGTGTTCCGATCGTTGGCTGAGGGACCGTTGGGGCACAAGCATCCGGCGCATCCGGACCTGGCGCGCTTGCACGAGTCGCCGTTGACCATCAGTGGAACGGGTGGGCCGATCGGGAAGCCCACCTCCCCGAAGGAGTTGCGATCCAAGGCGTGAAGCACAGAGTACGAAGCGGGTTGGTGCTGGCCACGGCACTGCTCGTCCTGGCTGCCGGTTGCAAGTCCGCCGCTCAACAGGCGACGCACCATGCGTCGCCGAGCGCGACGCCGACGGGTGCTCGGACGACGGCGGCACCGAGTCCGAGCGTGGCGGCGGAGAACGCGAAGCCGGGGACGACGGCCTGGAAGATCGACACCAGCCGGATCGCCGGGCCGATGGAACTGGCCGGGTACGCCGATCAGGTGCGGGTCCACAGCGGGCAGTCGTTCCGGCTGTTCGTGACGTCGACCGCCGGCGCGTTCACCGTGCGGGCGTTCCGGATCGGGTGGTACGGCGGGACCGGCGGGCGGCTGGTGTGGACGTCGCCGTCGGTGCCGGGGCGCGCGCAGCCGGCGCCGACCGTACGGCCGTCCGATCACATGGTCAGCACGAAGTGGGCCCCTTCGTTGACGGTACCGACGACCGGGTGGCCGGCCGGTGCGTACCTGCTGCTGCTCCGGGCGGCCAACGGCAAGGAGAAGTACGTCCCGATCACGGTCCGCTCGGAGTCGGCCCGCGACGCGGTCGTGATCGTGAACGCCGTGAACACCTACGAGGCGTACAACCAGTGGGGCGGGTACTCGCTCTACAACGGGCCGGACAACTCGTTCGGGTCTCGCGCGCATCGCGTCACGTTCGACCGGCCGTACGAGGGGAACGGCGCGAAGACGCTGGTCCAGTCCGAGTTGCCGTTGATCCAGCTGGCGGAGCAGAGCGGCGTACGGCTCGCGTACCTGACCAGCGTCGACCTGGCCACCGATCCGAACGCGCTGACCGGGGCGCGCGGGATGGTGTCGCTCGGGCACGACGAGTACTGGACGGTGGCAATGCGCGACGCCGTCACGAAGGCGCGGGAGAGCGGGACGAACGTCGCGTTCCTCGGGGCGAACGCCGAGTACTGGCGGGTGCGGTACGAGCCCGGCGCGCTCGGCGCGGACCGGGTCGTCGTCGGGTACAAGGACGCGAACCTGGATCCGGTGAAGAACCGCCCGGACACCACCGCGAAGTGGCGGAGCAAGCCGTTTCCCCGCCCGGAGAACTCGCTGACCGGGATGCTCTACGAGTGCTTCCCGGCGGTGGGGTCGTTCACCGTGCGCGATCCGGGCTTCTTCCTGTTCGCGGGCACCGGCGCGCGCAAGGGATCGACGTACCCCGGGCTGACCGCGACCGAGGTGGACCGCGCGTACCCGATCGCCGGTACGCCGAAGAATCTGCAGGTGGTGGCGCATTCGCCGGTGTCCTGCGGGCCGTCGATCCACACGTTCTCGGACGCGACGTACTACACGGTGCCGTCCGGCGCCGGCGTGTTCGACACCGGCTCGATGAACTGGGTCCCGTCGCTGCACGGGCCCAACTCGAAACACGCCCTGACCATGCGAGAGGTCACCTTCGGCCGCACCGTCACCCTGAACCTGATCCGCGGCATGGCCGCCGGCCCCCTCGGCCGCACCCACCCCGCCGTCGGCGACCTGGCAACCCTGGGCGCCTCGTCCTCCACCTCCACAGGCTCCGGCGGCACGGTCGGCTGACACCCACCCGACCGCGCCCGCCACTCACCATCCAGCGCGCGCAGCGCGCTGTGTGCGTCTGCCGTCGGCTCTTCCATCTCGGTGTCAGGTCTTGACCGGGGTTGAGGTGCTGATTACCTTCGAGGAACCCGGTGCGGAAATCGATTTCTCCCGCCCTGCCCGCACCGGGATCTCAGGAGGTCGGCATGCGAAGGATCGCCGTTGCTTTTCTGACCCTCGGCCTCGTCGGCGCGCTCCCGACGAGTGCGGCGACCACCGGCTCACCGCCGGAGAGCACGTTCTTCTCAACCGTAGGAGTCGACGCCGGCGCCACCGTCGGAGCGCCCGCGATCGGTGACGACGCGAGCCACGGGGACCTGTGGCCGAACTGCTGGTCCGACGACGACAACGTCTACGCGGCGTACGGCGACGGCATCGGGTTCGGCTCGACCGCGAGTGACATCGGCGTCACCCGGATCTCCGGGACGCCCGGCTCCCTGAGCGGTACGCAGCTCGCGCAGGGCGACCAGCTCGGCAAGGTGTGGAACGCGAACCACACCCGCAAACCGACGGGCATGGCCTGCGTCGGCGGTGCGCTCTACCTCGCCGTCCAGGATCTCGCCACCGACTTCGACGACGCGCCCGCCGCGACCATCGCGAAGTCCACCGACAAGGGCCGCACCTGGACCTTCGACACCAGTGCGCCGATGTTCGGTGGGTCGAAGTTCACCACGATCTTCTTCCTCGACTACGGGAAGAACTACGCGAACGCGCCCGACGGGTACGTGTACGCGTACGGCCTCGACAACAACTGGCGCGACTCGTTCTCGAACCGGGTCCCGGACCCCGTCGACCTGTGGCTGGCCCGGGTGCCCGCGACGAGCGTTCAGGACCGGTCGACGTGGCAGTTCTACGCCGGTACGACGAACGGCGTACCGCAGTGGACCGCGGACATCAACGCCCGGGTCGCTGCGCTGCACGACGACCGGCACATCTATGTGAATGTCGGTACGGCCGGACGCGCCTCGAACCTGACCACGATCAGCCAGGGCGGCGTCGTGTACGACAAGCCGCTGAACCGGTACATCTACACGTCCTGGACGGAGTACACGTTCGAGTTCTACGAGTCGCCGACGCCGTGGGGGCCGTGGACGCACTTCACACCGAAGGACTTC
>NZ_DASRVN010000627.1:0-31011 GCF_035655035.1 Kribbella sp.
AGGTCGTCCTGGACGACGTCGGCGATCCCGACCTCGTGGACCTCGCCGTCGCGGACCACCCGCACGTGCGTGACGTTGAGCAGCGCGAGCCGGTCCAGGGTCCGTTTGGCGCGCAGCTCCTGGAAGATGCCGATCCCGGAGTTCGTCAGGATCACGAAGCCGAAGAGGGCATTCTGCCAGCTGCCGGTGGCGATCACGGCGACCAGCAGCGTGCCGAGGAGCCCGTTGAAGAACGTGAACACGTTCGCCCGGACGATCTGCCCGAACGTCCGGCTGGTACGGACCTGGACAGCGTTGGTCCGGCCGTCGGCGACACGCTCCGCGACCTCCGCGGCGGTCAGCCCACTGCCCATCAGACGTCCTCCTCGGCGCGGACCAGCGTACCGGGGCGAACGTCGGATTGAATGGACGTCGTGGACGGGTTCGAGGAGGAGGCCGAGCGGTTCCGGCACGAGCTGCGCGTGCACTGCTACCGGATGCTCGGGTCCTTCGACGACGCCGAGGACGCGGTGCAGGAGACCCTGCTGCGGGCGTGGCGCGGCCGGGAGAGCTTCGAGGGCCGCTCGTCGCTGCGGGCGTGGCTGTACCGGATCGCGACGAACGTGTGCATCGACGACGTACGGCGCCCGCAGCGGGTGCTGCCGTACCAGCTGGAGCCGGCGTCGTTCCCGGCGACGGCGCTGCCGCCGCGCGAGGACGTACCGTGGCTGCAGCCGTTCCCCGACGTACTGCTCGACCGTTCCGAGGAGCCGGACGCGACCGCGATCCGCCGGGAGACGATCGAGCTGGCGTTCCTGATCGCGATCCAGCACCTGCCGCCGCGGCAGCGCGCGGTCCTGATCTTCCGCGACGTCCTCGGCTGGTCCGCCCGGGAGACCGCCGCGGCCGTCGACCTGTCGGTACCGGCCGTGAACTCAGCCCTCCAACGAGCCCGCCCGGTACTGCGCGAACACCTGCCACCGCACCGCTCCGAGTGGACGGCCCGCGACCCGTCCGACGACGAGCGCAAACTCCTGGCCCGCTACGTGACCGCCTGGGACAACGCCGACCCCGAGGCCCTGGCCGCCCTGATGCACGAAGACGTCCGCCTCACGATGCCGCCGTACCCGTTCTGGTTCCAGGGACGGGAGGACGCATTGCGCTCGCTGACGCCGAACTTCGGCGGCCGCTGGCGATTCCATCCGACGACGGTCAACCGCCAGCCGGCTTTGGCCGCCTATCTCCGACCTCCAGGCGGATCCACCTATCGATTGTTCGCCGTGGACGTCTTCCGCATAGAACATGGCCGGATTGCGGAGATCACTGCCTTCGAGACCACCGATCACCAGCTCCACGGATTACCCGGCTGTTACTTGCCCATTTGACTCTTGCCCTTGGCCAGGCGCGCGGCCGTGCGGCCGGAAACGGTGCCGCCCCGTGCCATTGCGGTGTTCGTTCGCGCGTTGGCGTCCATCGACTTCCGGTCACTTTTCGCCGCGCTCTTCGCCGTCTTGGCCGCGTCCTTGGCCGCTTGCTTCTTTCTTTCCTGCTCTGCCTTCTCTTTCGCCTGCCGTTCCTCGATGCTGCCAGGCATCGGACCCCGTTGATTGCCCTCGACAAATCCAGGAATGCGCCTGCCGTAGTTGGCCATCTTTAGCCTCCGAATATCGGTGACGGAACGCAAGCAATGTACTGTCGCGAGAGGGTCATTCTTCCCTCCTACTTCGCGTCCGCGTAGACCTGGACGGTCGCGGTGGTGAACGCGAAGTTGGTGGGGGTGGGGCCGAAGGTGAGGGTGCCGGCGAGGTCGCCCGCCTGCTGGATCGCGGCGGCTACCTGGTCGGCTTCGTCGGCCGGGCAGTGGACGATGACCTCGTCGTGCTGGAAGAAGACCAGCTCCGCCTTCAAGGGTGCGAGCGACTGCCGCAGAGCACCCAGCAGGAGCAGGGCCCAGTCGGCGGCGGAGCCCTGGACGACGAAGTTGCGGGTGAAGCGGCCGCGGGCGCGGGCGTGCCGTGGGTCGGTGGCGGGGACCTCTGCGGGCGGCCCTTCGAGGAGCGCCTCGTCGAGCGGGTGGCCGCTCGGCGGGCAGGTGCGGCCGAGGTACGTACGGACCAGCCGGCCCTCCTCACCCGCCCGCGCCGCGTCGTCGACGTACCCGACCGCCTGCGGGAACCGCTTGCGCAGCATCGCCAGGTTCTTCAGTCCGTCGCCCGACGTCTGCCCGTAGATGGCGCCCAGTACGGCGATCTTGGCCTGCGCGCGGTCGCCGGAGAACGCCCGGTCCGACACCGCCTTGTACAGGTCGCCCGGATCGCTCGCGACCTCCATCAGCGCCCGGTCCCGCGAGATCGCGGCCAGCACCCGCGGCTCGAGCTGGGACGCGTCGGCGACCACCAGCCGCCACCCGGGGTCCGCGACCACCGCCCGCCGGATCACCTTCGGGATCTGCAGCCCGCCACCGCCGTTGGTCACCCAGCGACCCGACACCGTCCCACCCGGCAGGAATCCGGGCCGGAACCGCCCGTCGTGGACCCAGTCGTTCAGCCAGGTCCACCCGTTCGCCGTGTAGATCCGGTAGAGCTTCTTGTACTCCAGCAACGGCGCCACCGCCGGATGGTCCAGGTGTTCGAGCTCCCACTTCCGCGTCGACTTCACCTGGTACCCGGCCTGCTTGAACGCCTTCAGTACGTCGGCGGGCAGCTCCGGCCGCACCCGGTGCCCGAACGCCGCCGAGATCTCGTCCGCGAGCTCGGTCAGCCGGCGCGGCTCGCCCGATCCCGCGAACCGCTCGCCGAGCAGCTCGCTGAGCACCGCCCGGTGCGCGTCGGCGCTCCACGGCAGCCCGGCCAGGTCCATCTCGGCGGCGATCAGCATCGCGGACGATTCCGATGCCGTGAGCAACCGCATGCGGTCGGGATACTCCGCGAGACCGTGCCGCCGGAGCTGGTCGGCGTACACCTTCAGCAGCGCGTTGAACGGGACCGGCTCCGCGGCGATCTCGAACAGCGACGACTGCTCACCCGGCACGACGGCGCGCAGCGGGGGATCGGCCGGCACCGGGCCGCCGCTCAGCCGGCCCCACGCGGCCGCGGCGGACCGTGGCTCGCCGAGCCGGCCCTCGTGGCCGAGCAGCAGGCCCTCGGTGTTCTCGATGTCGTAGCACCGCTCCACCCGAACGCCCGCAGCGAGCAGCCGCGGGTAGAGCTCCGCCGTCGACCGCCACACCCAGCGCGCCACCTGCGGCCGGGAGGCCACCGCCGCGACCAGATCCGGCTCGTGCAGCACCTCCCCGGCGGGCTGCCCGTCCGGGTGCAACGCGACCAGCGTCGCGCCACCGCCCTCGGCCGGGGCGATCGCCCACCGTTCGTCCATACCCGAATCCAAGCACCCACGACGGACACTCGGCGACGATGAGGCCAGTTGTGGGAAGCTGGACTTATGTGGCGGGTGGGGGACCTGGATACGGCGGACGGCACCAAGACCGAGCAGGTCGAGGGGCTGGTACTGCGGCGGATCGAGCGCGGCGACCTCTCGATCGGGTCCCGGCTGCCGTCGGAGCGGGTGCTCGCGGAGCGGCTCGGGGTCAGCCGGGTGACCGTCGTACGGGCGCTGGAGAACCTGCGGCGGGACGGCGTACTGGAGACGAAGCGCGGCTCCGGGACCGTCGTCCGTCCGCTGGACCGGCTGCTGGATCCGGTGGCGCCGGCGTCGACCGTGACGGCGGGGGACCGGCCGGTACTGGACCTGCGGTTCGCGACGACGGCCGCACCGCACGACGTGGCGGAGGCGGCCGCCCAGATCGTGCAGGACGGGTTGCCGCAGGCAATGGGTGGGGACGGGCCGCCGCCGGGCGGTTCAGTGGAGCTCAGAGCCGCGTTGGCCGAGCGCCTGACCAAGGAGGGCGTTCCTACCGAGCCGGAGCAGCTCACGTTGACTGTCGGGGCGGCGGCTGGGTTGAACGCGGCCCTGGCCGGGTTGGACCTCGGGCCGGGTGTGGCGATCACCGAGACGCCGACGTACCCGGCTGCGTTCGATCTGCTACGTAAGCATCGGCTGGACGTGGCGGGGTGGCCTGCTGGGGTGTGGGACACCGATCAGCTCGCGCATCTGTGCCGTCGGCATCGGCCGAAGGTGATCTATCTGCAAGCGGACAATCACAATCCGACGGGGCTGAGTCTGCCTGCTGATCGGCGGCAGGCCGTCGTGGAGATCGCCCGGCGTTATGGGGCGGCTCTGATCAGTGACGAGACCATGCGGCCGTTGTGGTTGGCGAATGGGAAGCAGGCCGAGCCGCTGAGCCGATATCCCAGGACTGTCAGCGTCGGGTCGCTTTCCAAGACGGTGTGGGGTGGGTTGCGGGTTGGGTGGGTGCGGACCGGTAAGCAGTTGCGCAGGCGCATCAACACGGCGGCACAGCTCAGTGTGGCCTCGCCCAGTGCGTTGGACGACCTGCTGGCGCAGGCGATCGTTCCGAAGCTCGACAAGGTGATCGGGCGGCGGCGGACGCGCCTGCGGGCCAATCTGAACGCGTTGGAGAGCGGACTGCGGAGTCTGGAGGGTGTGGCGTGGGCCACGCCGACGGGCGGGATGACGCTCTGGCTGGAGCTGACCGAGACCAGGGCGCGGCGGGTACTGGAGGCCGCCCGGGAGCGGGCGCTGCTGCTCGGGGCCGGTGATCTGTTCACGCCGGACGCGACCGACCGCCGGCACATCCGGATCCCGTTCACCGCGCCGCCGGCCACCTTGCGCCTGGTGGTGGCCCGACTGGGGGAGGCGCTTCAGTCCACTTGATTCGGAGTGGACTGAAGATAGGTGCCCGGCACCTCCTAGCCTGGAAGCGAGCCCGACGACCAGGAGGATGCAGTGAGCCAGGAGAACGAGACCGGTACCGCGAAGGTGAAGCGCGGCATGGCGGAGATGCTCAAGGGCGGCGTGATCATGGACGTCGTGACCGCCGAGCAGGCGAAGATCGCCGAGGACGCCGGCGCGGTCGCGGTGATGGCGCTGGAGCGGGTCCCGGCCGACATCCGCGCGCAGGGCGGCGTGTCCCGGATGAGCGATCCGGACATGATCGACTCGATCATCGGCGCCGTCTCGATCCCGGTGATGGCCAAGGCCCGGATCGGTCACTTCGTCGAGGCGCAGGTGCTGCAGAGCCTCGGCGTCGACTACATCGACGAGTCCGAGGTGCTCACCCCGGCCGACTACGCGAACCACATCGACAAGTGGCAGTTCACCGTGCCGTTCGTCTGCGGCGCGACCAACCTCGGCGAGGCGCTGCGCCGGATCACCGAGGGCGCGGCGATGATCCGCTCCAAGGGCGAGGCCGGCACCGGCGACGTGTCCAACGCGACCACCCACATGCGCCAGATCCGCCAGGAGATCCGCCGGCTGCAGAGCCTGCCGGAGGACGAGCTGTACGTGGCGGCGAAGGAACTGCAGGCGCCGTACGAGCTGGTCAAGGAGGTTGCCTCCCTCGGCAAGCTGCCCGTCGTACTGTTCACCGCCGGTGGCATCGCCACCCCGGCCGACGCCGCGATGATGATGCAGCTCGGCGCCGAGGGCGTCTTCGTCGGCTCCGGCATCTTCAAGTCCGGCAACCCGGCCCAGCGCGCGGAGGCCATCGTCAAGGCCACCACCTTCCACGACGACCCCGACGTGATCGCCAAGGTCTCCCGCGGCCTGGGCGAGGCGATGGTCGGTATCAACGTCGACGAAATCCCGCAGCCGCACCGGCTCGCGGAGCGTGGCTGGTAGTAGAGCTGACCCGGCGCTGACCGCTGGTCGGTTAGCGTCGGGGTGTGTTGCTGCCTGAATCGTCGGTGCCGGGGGCGGATCTGCCTGTTCGGGCAGTTCTGCCCGCGGTGGTTGACGCGGTGCGTTCGCGCGGTACTGCGGTGCTGGTTGCGCCGCCTGGATCGGGCAAGACTTCGCTGCTGCCGTTGGCGTTGGGCGATGCACTCGGGGGCACGATCGTCGTCGCTGAGCCGCGGAGGCTGGCGACCCGTGCGGCTGCGGCGCGGCTGGCGATGCTGGTCGGTGAACCGCTCGGGCAGCGGATCGGCTACGCGATGCGCGGTGAACGGAGCGGCGGCAAGGGACTTCGCGTCGAGGTGGTGACGACGGGTCTGCTCGTACGGCGGTTGCAGCAGAATCCTGAGCTGCCGGGTGTCTCCGCGATCGTGATCGACGAGTGTCACGAGCGGCATCTCGATGCCGATCTGCTGCTCGCGTTCTGCGTCGACGTTCGGGAGAATCTTCGCGAAGACCTGGCGATCGTCGCCACCTCGGCGACGGCGGACACGGTCGGGTTGAGTCGCGTTCTAGGTACGGCGCGTGTGGTCACTGCGTCTGCCGCGATGTTCGACGTGGCGGTCGAGTGGACGCCGCCGCCGGTCGCCGTACCGCTGCTTCCCGGTGGGCGGGTGGACCCGCGGCTGCTGGATCATGTCGCGGCTGTTGTTCGGCGTGCGCTGGCCGACGACGAGGGTGACATCCTCGTGTTCGTGCCCGGGGAGGCCGAGATCAACGGTGTCAGTCGCCGGTTGGCCGGTGAGAATGTATTGCCTTTGTTCGGTCGGCAGTCGCGGGCCGAACAGGCGCGTGCGTTGGCCCCGGGCAGCAGTCGCCGGATCGTGGTGACGACGTCGGTGGCGGAGAGCTCGCTGACGGTGCCTGGGGTTCGGGTTGTGGTGGACTCGGGGCTTGCCCGGGAGCCGCGGACCGATCAGTCGCGGGGGCTCGGGTCGTTGGTCACCTGCCGGGTGTCGCGGTCGTCGGCCGATCAGCGCGCGGGTCGGGCCGGGCGGGAGGCGCCTGGTCGGGTGTATCGGTGCTGGTCTGCTACTGATCACTCGCATCTCGACGATCATCCGGCGCCGGAGATCGCGATCGCCGATCTGGCGTCGTTCGCGCTCGATCTCGCGGCGTGGGGTGCGCCTGCTGGTGACGGTCTGACCTTGCTCGACGCACCGCCGGTGGTGGCGATGAACGCGGCGACCGAGTTGCTGCGGCGTCTCGATGCCGTTGACAACGATGGCCGGATCACCGAGCGGGGACGGCGGATGGCGGCGATCGGGGCGCATCCGCGGTTGGCGCGTGCGTTGCTGGACGGTACGCCGCGGGTGGGCGCCGAACGGGCGGGCGAGATCGTCGCGATGCTCTCCGACGACTCCGCCCGCGACCTCGGCGACGACCTCCCTGCCCGCTGGCAAGCCCTCCGCCGCAGCGAGAACCGCACAGCCACCGCCCGCTGGCGAGAAGAAACAAAACGCCTCACCCGAGGCACGAGCGATCCGTCGGCCGCAGCTGGTGTACGACCGACAGCCAACGGGCAGGTCGGCCGGTCGAGGGAGGCGGCGCCGGGACCAGCGCCTCGCACAGCCGGCACACACGGCGTGCCGGGCGAGGGCGTGGTGGGGCGGGGTGTGCCGGATGATCTGGCGGTGGGGGTCGTGGTGGGGTTGGCTTATCCGGAGCGGGTTGGGCGGATAAGGGGTGCTGGGTCGGCGACCTATCAGATGTCTGGTGGGACGGGTGCCGTGCTGGATGCGGAGTCGTCGTTGCGGTCTACGGCCTGGCTGGCGATTGCGGTTGCGGATCGGGCGCCGGGGCGTGCTGACGCGAGGATTCGTTCCGCGGCGCCGATCGACGAGCGTACGGCGCGTGACGTCGCGGGTGACCTGGTCACGACCACGGACCAGATCCGCTGGGACGACGGCCGGGTGGTGACGCGGCGCGTGGAGGCGCTCGGCGCGATCGTGCTCAACGACGTACCGCTGACAAACCCCGACCCGCTGCTCGTCCAGGCAGCGGTCCGCGACGGGATCCGCCGCAGCGGTCTCTCCGTACTGCGCTGGTCACAGGCAGCACTCTCCTTGCGGGAACGGCTCGCGTTCTGCCACGCCCACCTCGGAGCCCCGTGGCCCGCGGTAGACGACGAAGCACTCCTCGCACACGTTGACGAATGGCTGGGCACCGAGCTCGCCACGGTCCGACGCTCGAGCGATCTCGCCCGCATCGACGTGACTTCGGCGCTCCGCCGGCTACTACCGTGGCCGGCGGCAACCCGTTTCGGCGAACTCGCACCCGAGCGGCTCAAGGTCCCATCAGGTTCCGAGGTACGACTGACGTACGACGGCGCCGAACCACCGGTCCTCGCCGTAAAACTCCAGGAAGTGTTCGGCTGGACCGCCACCCCGGTCGTCGCGGACGGCCGTGTCCCGGTCGTCCTGCACCTGCTCTCGCCCGCAAGGCGCCCGGTCGCGATCACCAGCGATCTGGCCTCGTTCTGGAAGCAGGGCTATCCCCAGGTGCGAGCCGACCTGCGTGGCCGCTACCCCCGCCATCCCTGGCCGGAAGATCCCTTCGAGGTCACGAAATGGGATCGGATTGGGCGCGTCGGTCGCGGTCCCGGTGAAGGACGGTAAGCGTGGGGTCGTGCATTCCAGACGTCGTTCAGGGCTGGTCGGCCGCCGGTTGCGGGGTCCAGGACTCGCCGTCTTGAGGCTTGACGCCGAACGACTTTGGTCAAGACAATGCGTAAATACCTCGGGCAGCAGTGCGGCCGAGTGGCCCCGCTGCCGATCGTGTGGCTGGAACGTGGGCAACCAGCCGCGCCGAGCGCTGGCCGCCACGGAACGGGGAACGCTCAGCACATAGGGGCAGGTGTGAATCAGCACCGTCGGGAATCTAGTGAGAAGAGGCAAGACCAGATGAGCGAGACCAGCAAGATCGGACGACGGGGATTCCTGCGGGGGAGCCTGGCGGCGGCCGCGGTGGTACCTCTGAGCGGCGCGCTCGCGAGTTGCGCGTCCAGTGGTAACACCGGTAGCACCTCGCAGCAGGGCGGGACGAAGAGCGCGGACAACCCGTTCGGTATGGCGGCCAAGTCGACCGTCGACGCGGTGATCTTCAACGGCGGTTACGGCTACGACTACGTGACGTTCGCGGCCGACATCGTGCAGAAGAAGCAGTCCGGCTCGACCGTCAAGGTCTCGCCGTCCACGCAGATCGCCCAGCAGCTGCAGCCGCGCTTCGTCGGCGGCAACCCGCCGGACCTGATCGACAACTCCGGCGCGAACCAGATCGGCTTCAACACGATCCTGGAGCAGTTGGAGACCCTGGACGACGTCTTCGAGGCCAACAACTACGAGGGCAAGAAGATCGCCGACACGCTGTACGCCGGCGTCAAGGCGCCGGGCACG
This sequence comes from Kribbella sp., assembly GCF_035655035.1. Classification (GTDB taxonomy): domain Bacteria; phylum Actinomycetota; class Actinomycetes; order Propionibacteriales; family Kribbellaceae; genus Kribbella. The sequence goes on from NZ_DASRVN010000627.1 coordinate 9,189, forward strand.
TTCGGCGACAAGTTCGTGGCGATCAACTACGTCCTCACGCTGTATGGCCTGTGGTACTCCGACAGCCTGTTCAAGGCGAACGGCTGGACCCCGCCGAAGACCTACGAGGACCTGCTGGCCCTGGGCGCCAAGGCGAAGGCCAAGGGCAAGTACCTGTTCGTCTGGGGCAAGGAGGCCGCGACCTACTACCAGACGCTGGCCGTCGACTCGGCGATCAAGGAGGGTGGCGACCCGGTCCGGCTGGCGCTCGGCAACCTCGAGGCCGACTGCTGGTCGAAGCCGGAGATCCAGGGCGTCTTCAAGGCCATGGAGACCATGGTCAAGAGCGGGTACTTCGTGCCCGGTGGCGCCGGCACCCAGTTCACCGCCGCGCAGGCGAAGTGGAGCAACGACCAGATGGCGATCCTGTACCCGTCGGGTTCCTGGATCGAGAACGAGATGAAGAAGGCCACCAAGGCGGGCTTCGACATGAAGGGCATCCCGGAGCCCACGCTGACCGCCAACTCCAAGCTGCCGTACGCGACTCTGCGCAGCGCGGCCGGTGAGCCGTACATCGTCCCGTCGAAGGCCAAGAACGTGGCCGGTGGCAAGGAACTGCTGCGGGCGATGCTGTCCAAGGACGCGGCGACCAACTTCTCCAAGACGCGGCTGGCGCCGACGATCGTCAAGGGCCTGGTGCCGGCTGACGGCTTCGGCTCGACCGCTCTGCAGTCGCAGACGCAGATGCTGGACGCCGCCGGCACCAACGTCTTCGACTACCAGGTGTTCAGCCTGTACGGCATGAACGCCGACCAGCTGGTGGTCTGGAACTCGTTCCTGTCCGGCCAGCTGGACGCGGCCGGCCTGACGAAGGGCCTGCAGCAGATCACCGACAAGGTGCGCAACGACAGCTCCGTCAAGAAGATCCCGGTCACGAAGTGACCGTGACACAAGACGTCGTGACGGGGGGCGGGTCCAAGCGATCCGCCCCCCGGCGGCGCCGCCGCCCGCTGACGTTCGACCGGGTCAGCTTCATGGTCGTGTTCCTCGGCCTGCCGCTGGTCATCTTCGTGGTCTTCGTGGTCTCGCCGTTCGTGCAGGCCCTGTACTACTCGCTGACCGACTGGTCGGGGTTCAGCTCGGGGATGAACTTCGTCGGCTTCGACAACTACGTGAAGCTGTTCCACGACGACATCTTCCTGAAGGCCGTCCGGAACAACATCGAGCTCGCGATCGTGGTGCCGCTGGTGACGATCGTGCTGGCGCTGACGCTGGCCACGCTGGTGACGATCGGCGGCTCCGGCACCGGGACCGTCCGCGGCCTGCGGAACTCCGGTTTCTACCGGATCGTCTCGTTCTTTCCGTACGTGATCCCGGCGATCGTGATCGGCCTGATCTGGGCGCAGGTGTTCACGCCGGGCTCGGGCATCCTGGACGCCGTACTGTCGAAGATCGGGCTGCACCAGTTCGCGAACTACGCCTGGCTCGGGGACGCGCGAACCGCGATGCCGGCCTCGATGTTCGTGATGATCTGGGGCTTCGTCGGTTTCTACATGGTGCTGTTCATCGCCGCCATCCGGGGGATCGACCCGGAGGTGTTCGAGGCGGCCCGGATCGACGGCGCCGGCCGGTTCCGGACGGCGGTCTTCCTGACGCTGCCGCTGATCCGCGACAACGTGCAGACGGCGTACATCTATCTCGGCATCGCCGCGCTCGACGCGTTCGTCTACATGCAGGCGCTGAACCCCGGCGGCGGCCCGCAGAACTCGACGCTGGTGATGCCCCAGCAACTGTTCACCACGGCCTTCACCAAGGGGCAGTTCGGCTACTCGACGGCGATGGGCGTGATCCTCGCCGCCGTGACGATGCTGTTCGCGCTCGTGGTCTTCCTGGTGAACGCACTGACCGGCGGACGTGAGCGGAAGGTACGCAGATGACAACGACCGCCGACGGAGCCCAGGTGGCCGCCGGATCGCGCGCCCGCGGCAGCGGGTCCCGCGAGGGCCGGGGCGTCGCCACCACCGCCCACATCGCGCTGATCATCTGGTCGCTGCTGGTGATCCTGCCGCTGGTGTGGACGGTGCTGTCCTCGTTCAAGTCGACGCAGGAGGTCCTCGGCAACCCGCTGTCGCTGCCGGGCAAGCTGCGGTTCAGCAACTACGCCAACGCGTGGACGACGGCCGGCATCGGCCAGTACTTCGTGAACACGGTGATCGTCGTCGGCTCCGCGCTGGTGCTGGTGATGGTCCTCGGGGCGATGTGCGCGTACGTGCTGGCCAGGTTCACGTTCCCGGGTAACCGGGTGATCTACTACGCGATGCTGGGCGGCCTGACGTTCCCGGTGTTCCTGGCGATCGTGCCGCTGTTCTTCGTTCTGAAGAACCTCTCGCTGCTGAACACCCTGCCAGGGCTGATCATCACGTACGTCGCGTTCGCGCTGCCGTTCACGGTGTTCTTCCTGCACTCGTTCTTCAAGGCGCTGCCGGGTGAGGTGTACGAGGCGGCGCAGATCGACGGGGCGGGGGAGTGGCGCTCGTTCTTTTCGGTGATGCTGCCGATGGCGCGGCCGGGCATGGCCTCGGTTGCCATCTTCAACTTCCTCGGGTTGTGGAACCAGTTCCTGCTGCCCGTTGCCCTGAACACCAACTCGAACAACTACGTGCTCTCGCAGGGTATGGCGTCGTTCGCGTCGCAGGCCGGGTACGCGGTGGACTTCGGCGCGCTGTTCGCGGCCGTGGTGATCACGGTGGCGCCGGTGCTGGTCGTCTACATCATCTTCCAGCGCCAGCTCCAGGTCTCCGTGACCGCCGGAGGTGTGAAGTAGCGCCCCGGACTACCCTTGGCGTTATGCATGTCGACGAGCGGACCGCCCGGGAACTGCGTGGCCTGGCCCGCGTCCTGGTGCGGTCCGGGTACGCGGACCACGCGGCGATCACGGCGGCGCTGACCGAGGCGGTCCAGGAGGACGCGCCGTCGATGGACGCGACCTCGCTGGTACCGCTGCTGCTCGGCGAGGCCGTGATGGACCTGAACGAGGAGTCCGCCGGCTGGCCCGCGATCACGGACCCGGACCGGCTGGACGACGTCCTGGGCGAGCTGGATGCCCGCGGCCTGGTGGTGGTCCGGTACACGACCGACCACCACATCGCCCGGCAGGCGCTGGAGGCCGCGGACGACCCGCGAGGGCTGGTGTTCTTCACCGACACCGATGTCTGGCACGCCGTCGACTTCGGGATGCTCGAGCTGAAGGTCTGGCACCCCGACACCGCCAACGTCGCCCCGGGTGAGCCGCTCCTGGAGGACGTGCTCGCGCTGCTGCACCAGCACGACCTGCCCGCGGTCTTCGACGAGGGCCGGATCGAAGTCACCCTCAACTGGCAACGGAGAGTGACACTGTGACCGTGATCGGTGTGTTCGCACTGCAAGGCAACGTGCGGGAGCACCTCGCGATGCTGACGTCGGTGGGCGTCGAGGCCCGGGCGGTACGGCGGCCCGCGGAGCTCGAGCAGGTCGACGCGATGGTGCTGCCGGGCGGCGAGTCGACCACGATGTACAAGCTGGCCCGGTCGTTCGAGCTGTTCGAGCCGCTGCAGAAGCGGATCGCGGACGGGATGCCGGTGTTCGGGACCTGCGCCGGGATGATCATGCTGGCCGACGAGATCACCGGCGGGATCAGCGGCCAGGAGACCCTCGGCGGCCTGGACGTGACGGTCCGGCGGAACGCGTTCGGCCGGCAGGTGGACTCGTTCGAGGCGGACCTCGAGTTCCCGGGTTTCGACACGCCGTACCATGCTGTGTTCATCCGCGCACCGTGGGTGGAGCGCGTCGGTGATGGCGTACAGGTATTGTCGACGGTGAGGTCGGGACCCGCCACAGGTAGGATCGTCGCGGTTCGCCACGATCGGCTGCTGGCCACGTCCTTCCATCCGGAGATGACCGGGGACGCCAGGCTGCACGGCTACTTCGCCGAGCTGGTCCGCGGCCTCTAGACGTTCGCAGCTGTAAGAAGGGTTGGATCGCCATGTCAGGCCACTCCAAATGGGCCACCACGAAGCACAAGAAGGCCGTCATCGACGCGAAGCGCGGCAAGCTCTTCGCGAAGCTGATCAAGAACATCGAGGTGGCCGCCCGGATGGGCGGTGGTGACCCTGGCGGAAACCCGACCCTGTACGACGCCATCCAGAAGGCGAAGAAGTCCTCGGTCCCGAACGACAACATCGACCGCGCGGTCAAGCGTGGCTCCGGTGCCGAGGCGGGCGGCGCGGAGTACCAGACGATCATGTACGAGGGCTACGGCCCGAACGGCGTGGCGATGCTTGTCGAGTGCCTCACCGACAACCGGAACCGGGCGGCCGCGGACGTCCGGACGGCGATGTCCCGCAACGGCGGCTCGCTCGCCGACCCGAACTCGGTGGCGTACCTGTTCAACCGCAAGGGCGTCATCGTGCTGAACAAGGAGCAGGACGGTAAGTCGCTGTCCGAGGACGACGTGATGGAGGCCGTCCTGGAGGCCGGCGCCGACGAGGTGAACGACCTCGGCGAGTCCTGGGAGGTCGTCACCGAGGCCACCGACATGGTCGCGGCCCGGACCGCCCTGCAGGACGCCGGCATCGACTACGAGTCCGCCGACGTCCAGTTCGTCCCGTCGATGACGGTGGAACTGGACGCCGACGGCGCCGGCAAGATCTTCCGCCTGATCGACGCCCTCGAAGACAGCGACGACGTCCAGAACGTTTATGCCAACTTCGACGTCTCCGACGAGATCATGGCCGAGGTCGGCTGAGTCTCAGCGGACGTCGTACGCGCGGGTGATGGTCTGGGTGACCTTCGCCCCGTGCGAGTCGGTGAGCTCGACGCGCAGGGAGACCTGCTTGCCGGTGTCACCGGAGTGGTTCACGAGCAGGTCGGCACCGGACTTGGTGAGTTCGGTGCTGCCTTCGGTCCAGGTGGTGCCGTCGTCGACGGACGTCCAGACCTTCGCCGCGGTCAGCGCGCCCGCGTCGTACCCCGGGTTGGCTTCGAAGCGCGCCGGGACTGTCACGGAGCCGGCCGCGACCGTCTTCAGCCCGTCGGCCGGCAGGTCCAGCCGGGGCATCAGCAGCGGCAGCGCGCGGCTGGAGACCGACGGCTCCTCGTGTGACCGGAACGTCCAGGTCGTCGTGGTCGACGTCGACCGGGTCCACGCCTTCGCCGGGGCTCCGATCTTGGCCGTCCGCAGCGTGAGGTCGTAGGTCGAGTCGCCGGACGGGACGTCGAACACGCCCCACGGGTCGTAGCTGTTGCCCGTCACGACCCCGTCCCGCTTCAGCTCGAGGTTGCCGAGGTCGCCGAACCCGCCCTGGTCGGCCCAGTGCCCTGCACTGTCCTCCCACATCGTCGGCGCGACTCCGATCAGGCTGCCTTGACGCTCGGCGATCAGCTGCGGCGTACCGTCGTTCGCGGCCCGGATCCCCGGCGCGAGCGCACCGCCGTACCAGCTGTCCGTGACCTGCTGGCCCGGTGCGAGGCTGCGGTAGCGGTCGCTCATCACCTCGCCCCACGGGAAGCTCGAGATGATCGACTTGAACCACGACGTGCCATCCGCGGTCACGTACTCGGTCCGGGTGCTCGGCACGGCGATCTGGTCGATGCCGCCGACCGCCCACGCGACACCGGTCGGGCGCATCGCCGACGTCAGGTCCCCGAAGTTCGTCTTCACGCCCATGCTGTTGTACGTCGCCGTGATCCGGCCGAGCGAGGCGTCCCGCACGTCGTGCCGCTGTGCCGTGGTCAGCTGCTTGTCGTTGAAGAAGCCGAGCGTGTAGCTGTACGGCGTACTCGCCGACGCCGACCAGGTCAGCGTGACGGCACCGGCCGCGAGTTTCGCCGCCAGCGCGGCGCCCTGGGTGTTCGGCAGGCTGTAGACCGGGAGAGGGTTCGGCGTGAAGCCGACCGACGGCAGCCAGCTGTAGGCGTCGTCACGGTAGAGCAGCAACGCCTTCACCCCGGCCTTGGCAGCGGTCGCCTGCACGCTGGAGTCGCTGGCACCGGCCGCGAGGTGGACCAGTGCGACCTTGCCGCCGGCGTTGGTCAGTTCGGCCGCGCTGCCTGCGCCGCCGTCGACCAGTTGCGCGCTGCCCTTGCCGTCCAGGTTGCTGACGCCGGCCTGCGGTGCAGCGGGCGTCAAGGTCAGGCCGTCGGTGGTCCGCATCGAGGAGACGATCGGGGCGATCCGGTGCGTCCAGTGGCCGAACTCGAACGATCCGTCGCCCTTGGCAACGGTCCCGGTGACGCCCGCGTAGGCCTCCTTGGTGAGCGAGCTTGTCGTCATCGAACCGCTTTGCAGCCAGGACGTCGGCCACTGCCGTTCGAAGGTCAGCGTGGTCGACTGCAACTGCGACGGCCGCTGCGTGGAGACCGTCAGCGGTTGAGCCTTGCGCGCGTCCAGCACGATCGCCGTATCGCGCGTGATCATCAGCTCCGGACGCCCCAGGTAGCTGACCGACGCGGGCGCCGCTGTGCTCGGTGCACCGGCTTGCGGCGTCAGCGCGTACGCGCCGAGGTAGTAGCGCCCCGGCCGTACCTGGAACACCTGCTCGGTCGCACCGGAGTTGAACCGCCGCTCACCGCTCGCGGTGTCGGTGTTGATCAGATCGACCGACGACGCACCCGCAGCGGGCTTCCCGGCGCGGTCCAGAACGGTGACCTTGACGGAGACCGTGGCCGGCTGCAGATACAGGTTGAATGCCGTGGACACCCGCTGGCCGTTGCTGGTGGCAACGATCCGCGCGGTCACGTCACCGAGCGCCGCCGGGGCGAGCTTCTGCCCGGGGCGGACGGTCACCGGGACGGTCGCGGTCGACTTCGCCGGTACGACGACGTGCTGCGGTACCCGGACGAGCGGGGCGTTCAGCGCGCGCCCGTCGTTGCCGGTCAGGTGTTCCACCGAGAGGCGGAGGTCGATCGGCGTCGAGCCGCTGTTCGTGTACGTGAGGCCGACGGTCTTGTCGGCGGTGCCGGTCTGCGGCCACGCGTACGTACCGCCGTACACCGATGACGGGCCGGTCACCTTGGTGGTCAGCAGCTTGGCGATGTCGAGCCGTCCGGCGCCGACCTCCTGGACGTCGCCCGGGATGTTCGGGTCGGCCGACGACACCAGCAGGTTCTTCAGTTGCGCGCCGGTCAGCGACGGGTTCGCCTGCTTGGCGATCGCGGCGGCACCGGAGACGTGCGGCGTCGCCATCGACGTACCGGACATCGTCTGGTACGCATAGACGCCACGGCCGCCGGCGTTGGCGGCCAGGATCGCGACACCGGGCGCGGCCAGCTCCGGCTTCTCGACGTGCGTACCGGCGACCGGGCCGCGGCTGGAGAAGTACGCCGTCGCGTCGTGCGAGTCGACCGCGCCGACGGTCAATGCCTCGGGGGCACAGCCCGGGCTGGAGACCGTGCCCGGTCCGGCGCCCATGTTGCCGGCGGCAATCACGAACAGGCTGCTGCTGGCGTTCGACAGCCGCGTGACGGCCTGCGCGATCGGGTCGTCGCAGGTGGTCGCCGGTACCGGCGCACCGAGGCTCATCGAGATCGCGTCGGCCTTGTTGTCGACCGCCCACTGCATGCCGGCGATGATCTGCGACTCGGACCCGGAGCCGCCGTCGCCGAGCACCTTGCCGATCAGCAGCTTGGTACCGGGCGCGACGCCGCGTTCCTTGCCGTTGCTCTCCGCGCCGCTGCCGGCGATCGTCGAGGCGACATGCGTGCCGTGACCGATCTTGTCGTCGGTGCCGTACGCCGACTCGGTGAAGTCCTTCGACTGCACGATCCGCCCGGCCAGGTCGGGGTGCCCGGCATCCACGCCGGTGTCCAGTACGGCGACCGTCGAACCGGTGCCGTCCAGCCCGGCCTTCCACGCGACGGGCGCGCCGACCTGCGCGGTCGAGTCCGCGAGCGTCGGCTTCAACGCGCGGTCCAGCCAGAGCTTCGTGATCCCGCGCCCGGACCGCGACGTGGTGTTGGTGAGCTCGGCGAACGCGGTGTGTGCCTGCTCCTTGCTGACCGGGTACGCCACCGACCTGACTGCGGGCAGTGCCTTCGCGGCCTCGGTCGCACCGGACGGAGTAGGCGTCGCGGCGAGCGCGGTCCGCGCGGTGGCGCCGTACTGCGCGATCACCGGGATGGTCTGCTGGTGCGCGTCGTCGTACCCCTGCGCGACCAGACCGGTCACGTCGAAGAACTCGCGGTCGACCAGGCCGGCCGACAGCGCCGCGGCGGCCGACGACGGGTACACGTACACCCGGTCGCCGTCGCGGGAGGTCTCGTAGTCGGGCGTGATGCCGTCGGGGCCGGCCAGCAGCTGTACGACGGGCTGCCCGTCGCTGGTCCGGGTGAGCCGCGCGCGGTCGCCGGTGATCAAGGTGACGGTCGCGGACGGGCCGGTCGCCTTGGTGGAGCCGACGATCGGGCGGACGTCGGCGCTGCTCGCCGACGCGGGTGCGGAGAGAACGGCCGCGGCGCACAGAAGTACGCCGGCCGCGGTCACCGGATGACGCCATCTCGGGCGCATGGGACCTCCAGGGTCGTCCGGGCGTGAGGCCCGGGGAAGCTTGGACGGAAGGGACTGGCACAGAGGGTGTCAGCGCGGTCACCCCTGGAGGAACGCATGACGGCGGCGGAGAATCGCCGTGACGTGTTTTCGACAAGAGGGGCCGCCCGCGGATGAACGACATCGAGCTGACCGCGCTCGGCCTGAGCCCGGCCGAGGAGAGGCAGTACCGGTCGCTGGTGGTGGACGGCGGTGCGACCGTCGACGTACTGGCGGCGCGGGCGGGGCTGCCGGTTGCCGACGTACAAGAGGTGCTGGGCGCGCTGGCGAAGCTCGGGCTGGCCGAGACCGTGCTGGCCGACGAGCCGCGGTGGTTCGCGGCACCGCCGGACGTGGCGTTGCGCGGGCTGCTCAACTCGCGGCGGCACGAGCTGTCGGTCGCGGAGACCTCGGTCGCCCGGCTGGCCGCGATCTTCCGCAGCGACCTCGGCCAGGCCGCGATCGGCGACCTCGTCGAGGTGGTGCTCGGCGCGACCGCCGTACGGTCCCGCTTCCTGCAGATCCAGCGGGCCGCGCGGCACGAGGTGTGCGCGTTCGTCGACGCGCGGCCGGTGGCGCTGTCCGGCCAGGAGAACGAGGCCGAGGGCGAGGCGCTCGGGCGTGGCGTGCGGTTCCGGGTGGTGATCGAGCGGTCCGCGTTCGAGGCGCCGGGGACGGTGAACGACGCGGTCGAGGCGATCGAGTCGCACGCCCAGGTCCGGACGGTGGACCGGGTACCGACCAAGCTGGTGGTCGCGGACGGGACCGTCGCGCTGGTGCCGCTGGCGGTCCGTGGCTACCAGACCGCCGCCCTGGTGATCCGGGCCGCCGGGCTCGTGCAGTCGCTGATCGCGCTGTTCGAGTCGATCTGGTCGTCCGCCGTACCCATCGGCCTCGGTGCCGGCGGTCCGATCGAGGAGGCGGCGGCAGGCCCGGACGACGCGGACCTCGCCGTACTCGCCCTGATGCTCACCGGCCTCACCGACGACGCGGTCGGCAAACAACTCGGGATGAGCGGCCGCACCGTCCAGCGCCGTCTCCGCGCCCTGATGGACCTGACCGGTTCCACCTCCCGCATGCAACTCGGCTGGGAAGCCTCCGAACGCGGCTGGGTCACGCGGCGCTTCACAGGAGATGTGACTCGTGAGTAACATGTGCGGATGAGCCAGGTGCTGCGGTTGTGGGAGCGGTTGCGTGCGGTGCCGGGTGGGGAGCGGGTGTTCTCCTGGGGGTTCACGTGGAAGGCGCCGTACTTCCGGTCGGTGCGGCCGCGGTTCGTGCAGGTGAGTCCCAACTACGCGGCCCTGACGCTGCCGAAGCGGCGGGCGGTGCTGAACCACATCGGTACCGTGCATGCGATTGCCGTGTGCAACGGTCTCGAGGCGGCGATGGGCGCGCTGGCCGAGGCGACCGTGCCGGCCGGGAAGCGCTGGCTGCCGAAGGGCATGGAGGTCGCGTACCTCGCGAAGTCGACGTCGGACCTGACCTGTTCGGCGGAGACCGATCCCGGGACCTGGACCGCGGGGCCGGACGTACCGGTGACGGTGAAGGCGACGCGGGACGACGGCACGGTGGTCGTCGAGGGCACAATTCACCTGTGGGTGACGGACAAGAAGACGTAGGGTCTCCCGCGTGACTGAGCTGCGGGTGGTGGACGTCGCCGAGGAACATCTCGACTCGGTGTGGCAGGTGCGGATCCGGTCGTTCGGGCCGGGCGGCGACCGGGAGAAGTGGAAGCAGACCGCGCGGACCTTCATCGAGGACCGGCGGATCCTCGGCGTCGTGGACGGGGAGGAACTGGTCGCGGCCGCGCGGATCTGGCCGTTCGAGCAGTGGTGGGGCGGGCGCCGGGTGCCGATGGGCGGCGTGGCGGGTGTGGTCGTCGCGCCGGAGTACCGCGGTCGCGGGGTCGGCAGCCTGCTGATGCGCGGAGTGCTGCAGCGGTGCGTCGACAAGGGCTACCCGCTGACCGGGCTGTATCCGGCGACGACCGTTCTGTACCGGCACCTCGGCTACGAGTTCGCGGGCAGCCGGTACAAGTTCTCCTTCCAGGCCGCCGATCTGCGGACGCTCGGGGGCCGCCGTACGGCGGTGCGCCGGGCCGGGGTCGCCGACGCGGACCGCTTCCTGGAGCTGGCGTCGAAGGCTCACGAGGACCGGCGGTCGAGTGGTCCGCTGATCTGGCCGCGGTCCGAGATCGTGTCCTGGCTCGAGGACGAGGACACGTTCGCGTACGTCGCCGAGGACGGTTTCGTCGTCTACAACTGGTCCGACGGCGCGCTGTCCGTCGACGAGCTGATCGCCGGCTCGGAAGAGACCGCACGGGCGCTGTGGGCCACGGTCGGTTCGGGATCGTCGATCGCGAAGACCGTGCACGCGTACTGCCCGCCGTACGACCCGATCCACCTGCTGGCCGAGCACGAGGCCGCGGGTGACACCAAGATCAACCGCTGGATGCTCCGGCTCGTCGACGCCCCGGCGGCGCTCGCGGCGCGCGGCTACCCGGCAGGCGCCGTACTCGAGGCCGATCTGCGGATCGAGGACCCGGAGCTGCCGGCGAACACCGGCGACTGGCACCTGTCGATCGCCGGCGGCGGCGCCGAACTGAAGCCGGCCGAGCCGTCGGCGGACGCGCTCCGCGTCGGCGCACGGGGACTGGCCGCGCTGTACGCCGGTACGCCGCTCGCGACCCTGCGCGGTGCCGGTCTGGCCACCGGGGGAGCAGACCTCGACCCGGCACTCGACGCGGTGTTCGGCGGCCTCGCGCCCTACATGCTCGACTACTTCTAAGTGGTCCGGAGGTGCTGCAGCTCGGGACCACTACCGGCGCGTCGATTTCGGGACTTCCGGCGCCTCCGACTAGGGTTGTCGAACAAACGTTCGGAGGTGGTCCATGCGGGTGCTCGGCGTCGACCCGGGACTGACCCGGTGCGGCCTCGGCGTCGTCGAGGGTACGCCGGGGAAGCCGCCGGCCATGGTCGCCGTCGGGGTGATCCGGACGCCGGCCGAGCTGGACGTGGCCAAGCGGCTGGTCCGGATCGAGGCCGAGCTGGACGAGTGGATCGCGAAGTACCAGCCGGACGCGGTCGCGGTGGAGCGGGTGTTCGCGCAGCACAACGTGCGGACCGTGATGGGCACCGCGCAGGCCTCCGGGGTGGCGATGGTGGTGGCCGCCCGGCGCGGGCTGCCGGTCGCGCTGCACACGCCCAGCGAGGTGAAGGCCGCGGTGACCGGTTCCGGGCGCGCGGACAAGGAGCAGGTGACCACGATGGTGACCCGGATCCTCAAGCTCAGCGAGCGTCCGACGCCGGCCGATGCGGCCGACGCGCTGGCGCTGGCGATCTGTCAGGTCTGGCGCGGCGGCGTGGCGAGCAAGCTGCAGCAGGCGGCGACCGGCCGGGCCCACCTGGAGGCTCAGGCGCAGGCCCAGTCGCGGCTGCAGTTGGCGAGGTTACAGGCGGCGGTGGCCGCCCAGCAGGGCAAGCGGTGAGCATGGGAAGGGGAGGCTGGCGATGATCGCCTTTGTACGTGGACCGGTGGCGGCTGTCGGGATCGACTGCGCCGTGGTCGAGGTCGGCGGCGTGGGCCTGCAGGTGTACTGCGACCCCGGCACGCTGGCGGGTCTGCGCCCGGGGCAGGAAGCCCGGATCTCCACCTCGATGGTGGTCCGTGAGGATTCGCTGACGTTGTACGGGTTCGCGGACGACGACGCGAAGAACCTGTTCGAGCTGCTGCAGACCGCCTCCGGTGTCGGCCCGAAGCTGGCCCAGGCCGCGCTCGCGGTGCTCAGCCCGGACCAGTTGCGGCAGGCGGTCGCGACCGAGGACCTCGCCGTACTGGTGAAGGTTCCCGGGATCGGCAAGAAAGGCGCGCAGCGGATCGTGCTGGAGCTGAAGGACAAGATCGGTGCGCCGTCCAAGACCGTGACGGGCCGGCCGCTGCAGGCGCAGGAGGCCTGGCGCGAGCAGGTGCAGGCCGGTCTGGTCGGCCTCGGCTGGTCCGCCCGCGACGCCGAGGACGCCGTCACCGCGGTCTCACCGCTCGCCGCCGACAACCCGAACCCGTCGGTTCCCGACCTGCTGCGTGCCGCGCTGCGCGTGCTGTCGAAGGCGTAGCGGATGGAAGACAACGTGCGCCCGCTGGTCTCCGCGGATGCGGTGGACCTCGAGGAACGCAAGATCGAGTCCGCGCTCCGGCCGCGTTCGCTGGCCGAGTTCGGCGGTCAGCGAAGGGTCAGTGAGCAGCTCGAGCTGGTGCTGCACGCGGCCCGCGGCCGCAACCGCGCGCCGGACCACGTGCTGCTCTCCGGCCCGCCCGGGCTGGGAAAGACCACGCTGGCGATGATCATCGCCAGCGAGATGTCCGCGCCGCTGCGCGTGACCAGCGGGCCGGCGATCCAGCACGCCGGCGACCTGGCCGCGATCCTGTCCGGGCTGAGCGAGGGCGAAGTCCTGTTCCTGGACGAGATCCACCGGATGTCGCGGCCCGCGGAAGAGCTGCTGTACATGGCGATGGAGGACTTCCGGGTCGACGTGATCGTCGGCAAGGGCCCGGGTGCCACCGCGATCCCGCTGGAGATCCCGCCGTTCACGCTGGTCGGCGCCACCACGCGGGCCGGCCTGCTGCCGGGACCGCTGCGGGACCGGTTCGGTTTCACCGGGCACCTGGAGTTCTACGAGGCCGCCGAGCTGGAGAAGATCGTGAACCGCTCGGCCGCGCTGCTCGAGGTCGACATCACCCCGGAGGGCGCGACCGAGATCGCGTCCCGGTCTCGCGGTACGCCGCGCATCGCGAACCGGCTGCTCCGCCGCGTTCGCGACTACGCCGAGGTCCGCGCGGACGGGATCGTCACGCTCGCGCTGTCGAAGGCGGCCCTCGATCTGTACGAGGTCGACAAGATGGGCCTGGACCGGCTGGACCGGTCGGTGCTGGACGCCCTCTGCCGCCGGTTCGGAGGCGGACCGGTCGGTCTTTCCACGCTCGCGGTTGCGGTCGGCGAAGAACGTGAGACCGTGGAGGAAGTAGCGGAACCTTTCCTGGTCCGATCGGGCTACCTGGCCCGGACGCCGCGCGGACGCGTCGCGACGCCCGCCGCCTGGCGGCACATCGGCCTGAAGGTGCCGAAGGGCGCGACCTTCGCGGACACGCTCTTCGACGCCGACGACGACTGAGGAGTCCAGTACCGAACTGAACAGCCGGGAACCACCGACGGCGCCGGAACGTAGACACTCCGTAGTGAGTAACTCAAACGTGACCCGGCGTCATGCGGCAGTTGTTGACGCTCAGGGTTAGACTCCCCGGTGGCCTGACCTCCAGGTTGTTCCGCTGCGGCCGGCGCGCTCACGCAGAGTGTTCCGGACGCCCGTACACCCGACCCGACGAAGGATTCTGAGACCCGATGCAACTCCTCGCCGTACCGATGGCCTCCTCCGGGAGTGGCGGCATCACGCTGCTGCTGCCGCTGATCCTGATCGTCGGAATGATCTGGTTCATGAGCCGCACGCAGAAGAAGCAGCGCCAGCGCCAGGCGGACACCGTCGCCAAGCTGTCGCCCGGCACCAAGGTGATCACCACCAGCGGCCTGGTCGGGATCGTCGAGGAGACCGACGACGACTACGTCACGCTGGAGATCTCCGAGGGCGTGCTGGTGCAGGTCGTGAAGGCCGCGGTCGGCCGGGTGATCCCGGAGGAGGACGGCGTCGACGACGAGCCGGCCGCCGCCGCGGACGACCACGCCGACGCCACGAGCCAGGTGCCCACGCCCGAGAAGGTCGACGTACCGGACGCCGGCGGTGAGAAGGCCGACGGCAAGGTGCAGGACGCCCCGAAGCTGCCGCCGACGCACACCGAGAACTGATTTCCGTCCCAACGGCCTGCGGCGCGTCGTGCGGCGTCCTGTGATGATCCAGTGACGGTACGGCGCGCCCGGAAGCACAAAGGTTTGAATCTGACGTGGCAACTTCGACTTCCCGCCCCGGGCGGAGCCTGATCACCTTGCTGGTGGTCGTGGTTCTGCTGTTCGGGATCATGGCGCTGACCAGGACCTGGAAGCCCAAACTCGGTCTGGACCTGCGCGGTGGCACCACGATCACGCTGACTGCCAGCACCCTCGACGGCACCGGCAAGGTCGCCGCCGACCAGCTGAACGAGGCGAAGAACATCATCAGCCAGCGGGTCAACGGGGCTGGTGTCGCCGAGGCCGACATCACCACCTCGGGCGCGAACCACATCAACGTCGCCGTCCCGGGTGCCACGAAGGAATCGCTGGTTTCGCAGGTCGGCCAGACCGCCTTGCTGTACTTCCGGATCGTGTACAGCGCACAGTCGCTGGCGCCGACGCCGACGCCGACGGCCACTCCGAAGCCGGGCACCACGCCGACGCCGAGTGCGACGCCGAAGCCGAGCACCAAGGTGACGCCGAGCGCCACGGTCAAGCCGCCGACCAGTACGCCGAAGGGCCGCGCCTGGACGAGCGCGCTGGGTCAGGCCACGCCGACCCCGACGCCCAAGGCCGGCACCACCCCGAAGGCCAGTACGACGCCGAAGGCCGGCGCGACTCCGGCGCCGTCCGCGACGCCGTCGACCCCGGCCGTCGGCGGCGACCCGCTGAAGTACCAGCCGGACGCCGCCACGCAGGCGAAATTCGCGACGTTCAAGTGCGGCGACAAGCAGCCCGACAGCCCGAACGCGCCGCTGTTCTCCTGCGACAAGACCAACCAGAACAAGTACCTTCTCGGCCCGGCGATCATGGCGGGTACCGACCTGTCCGACGCCACTGCCGGCATCCCGCAGAACGGCCTGCAGTGGCAGGTCAACCTGAAGTTCACCGGGCAGGGCGGCGACAAGTTCCTCAAGGCCACCACGGCGATCTCGCAGCGCGGCCAGGGCAACAACCTGTTCGCGATCGTGCTGGACGGCGTGACGATCTCGACCCCGAGCGTGGACAACCCGATCCCCGGCGGTCAGGCGCAGATCACCGGTACCTTCACCGAGGCCGAGGCGCAGGACCTGGCGAACGTGCTGAAGTACGGCTCGCTGCCGGTCAAGTTCGACATCTCCTCGGTGGAGACGGTGTCGCCGCAGCTCGGTGGTGACCAGCTGTCGGCCGGTATCTGGGCCGGCATCATCGGCCTGGCGCTGGTGGTCTTGTTCTGCTTCCTGTACTACCGCGGCCTCGGTCTGGTCGTGGTGATGTCGCTGGTCGCGGCCGGCGTACTCACCGGAACACTGGTGATCCTGCTCGGCAAGGGGATCGGGTTCACCCTGAGCCTGGCCGGCATCGCGGGTCTGATCGTCGCGGTCGGTATCACCGCGGACTCGTTCATCATCTACTTCGAACGACTACGCGACGAGGTCCGCGAAGGCCGGAGTCTGCGGTCCTCGGTGGAGACCGGCTGGGCGCGTGCCAAGCACACGATCATCGCCGCGGACTCGATCTCGCTGCTGGCGGCGATCGTCCTGTACGTGCTGGCGATCGGCAGCGTCCGGGGCTTCGCGTTCACGCTCGGGCTGACCACGCTGATCGACCTGGTGGTGGTCTTCCTGTTCACCAAGCCGGTCGTCACGCTGCTGGCCCGGACGGACTTCTTCGGGCACGGCCACAAGCTGTCCGGCCTGGACCCGGAGCATCTCGGCGTCGAACGCCTGCCCGGACAGACGAGACCGTCGGCCCGGCCGCGCCGGACGCCGTCGACGCGCAAGCCGGTCGGAGGGGAGGTCTGATGTCGAAGCTCGGGCAGATCGGTGCCAAGCTGCACCGCGGTGAGGTTTCGTACGACTTCATCGGGCACCGCAAGTTCTGGTTCAGCCTCTCGGCGGCGCTGGTCATCATCTCGCTGGCAGGCCTGTTCGCCCGCGGCCTGGCGCTCGGTATCGAGTTCCGCGGCGGCGTCGAGTACGAGGCCAAGGTCCAGGTCACCAACACCACCGTGCAGGACTTCGGCGACGTCGTGAAGGCGACCAACGCCAAGGGCCTCGGTGACCCGGTGGTCACCACGATCAACAACGACAAGGTCCGGGTCCAGACCAAGCCGCTGCAGCAGGCCGACATCGGCACGGTCCGGCAGGCGATCGCCAAGCAGGCGGGCGTTCCGGCCGACCAGGTGACGTCGCAGCAGATCGGTGCGTCCTGGGGGCAGCAGATCGCCAACAAGGCGATCATGGCGCTGATCGTGTTCCTGGTCCTGGTGTTCGCGGTGATCTGGCTGTACTTCCGTGAGGCGAAGGCGTCGATGGCGGCGATCATCGCGCTGGTCCACGACGTCACGATCACGGTCGGGGTGTACGCACTGATCGGCTTCGACGTCACGCCGGCCACGGTGATCGGCGTACTGACGATCCTCGGCTACTCGCTGTACGACACGGTCGTGGTGTTCGACAAGGTCCGGGAGAACACCCGGGGGATCACCGGGTCGAACCGGTTCACGTACTCCGACGCCACCAACCTGGCCGTCAACCAGACCGTGGTGCGGTCGATCAACACCACGGTCACCGCCCTGCTGCCGGTCGGCGCGATCCTGGTCGTCGGCACCGTCGTGCTCGGCACCGGCCCGTTGAAGGACCTGTCGCTGGCGCTGTTCGTCGGTATCGCGGTCGGTGCGTACTCGTCGATCTTCATCGCCCCGTCGTTGCTCGCGGTCTTCAAGGAGCGCGAGCCCGCGATGCAGGCGCTGAGCAAGCGGGTCGCGGCGAAGAAGGCCCAGGCCGCGAAGGCGGCGGCTCCGGCCGAGCCGGCCACCGCCGGTGCGCCGGCGGACGCGGCGGCGCGTTCGGTCGTCCAGGACACGCCGCGGAAGGCGGACCGGGCCACCGGTTCGGTGCCGACCGCGTCGACCCGGCCGATGAAGGCGGCGGCCGCCGGACGGCCGCAGCCGACCCGTAAGCCGCGCTCGAAGCGCGGCAAGTGATGCGCACGCTGGAGCAGGTGCTCGCGGACGGTATCCGCGACATCCCGGACTACCCGCAGCCGGGGGTGGTGTTCAAGGACATCACCCCGCTGCTGGCCGATCACACCGGTTTCGGCCAGGTGGTGGAGGCGCTGGCCGCGGCCGGTACCGACGACGACGGCAGGCCGGTGGTCGACAAGGTGGTCGGGATCGAGGCGCGCGGGTTCATCCTCGCCGCCCCGGTCGCGCTCGCCCTCGGCGCCGGGTTCGTCCCGGTCCGGAAGAAGGGCAAGCTGCCGGCCGCGACGTACGAGGAGTCCTACGCGCTGGAGTACGGCGAGGCGACCATCGAGGTGCACCAGGACGCGTTCGCGCCGGGGGACCGGGTGCTGGTCATCGACGACGTGCTGGCGACCGGTGGCACGGTCGAGGCCTGTCTGCGGCTGATCCGCCGGTGCGGCGCGGAGGTCGTCGGTACGGCGGTGCTGCTGGAGCTGTCGTTCCTGCCGGGCCGCAAGCGCCTCGACGGCGAGCAGGTCAGCGCACTGCTGACGGTGTAATAACGGCTACACTCTCCGCAGCCGCCGGGTGACCCGGCGTGTTGTCCACAGGCGGGTCTGCCTGGTTGGGCGAAGGCCTCTAGACTGGTGGCCTGTCGGCGGAGGGACACAAACGTGGGCGAAGACCCGGCGATGACATCCGCGGTACCGAACGCCGTACCGCAGGAGCCTCCGCGCGCGCCGTCACCGGTGCGGCCGGCTCCGGCCTCGCCGCCGCCTGCCACCCAGCCGCCGCGGATCGCGCCGGCCCGGGTCCGTGCCCGGCTCGCCCGCCTCGGCGGCACCCGGCATCCGAACCGGGCACCGATGCTCGAGCCGCTGTTCCGGGTGGTCCGGGCCACCCACCCGAAGGCCGACCTCGGGATGATCGAGCGCGCCTACCGGACCGCGGAGAGGTACCACACCGGCCAGATGCGCAAGTCCGGCGACGCGTACATCACGCATCCGCTCGCGGTCGCCACCATCCTCGCCGAGCTCGGTATGACCGCGACCACGCTGTGCGCCGCGCTGCTGCACGACACCGTCGAGGACACGCCGTACACGGTGGAGGACCTGACCCGCGACTTCGGCGAAGAGATCGCCATGCTGGTCGACGGCGTCACCAAGCTCGACAAGGTGCGGTACGGCGAGTCCGCGCAGGCCGAGACGATCCGCAAGATGGTCGTCGCGATGTCCAAGGACATCCGGGTGCTGGTGATCAAGCTGTCGGACCGGCTGCACAACATGCGCACGCTCGGCTCGCTGCGGCAGGAGAAGCAGGAGCGGATCGCCCGCGAGACGCTGGAGATCTACGCCCCGCTGGCGCACCGGCTCGGTATGAACACGATCAAGTGGGAGCTCGAGGACCTGGCGTTCTCGACCCTGCACCCGAAGGTGTACGACGAGATCGTCCGGCTGGTCGCCGAGCGCGCCCCGTCCCGCGACGAGTACCTGGCGACCGTGATCGACCAGGTGCACGAGGACCTGCGCTCGGCCAAGGTGAAGGCCACCGTCACCGGCCGGCCGAAGCACTACTACTCGATCTACCAGAAGATGATCGTCCGCGGCCGCGAGTTCGGCGACATCTACGACCTGGTCGGGATCCGGGTGCTGGTCGACTCGGTCCGGGACTGCTACGCCGCCCTCGGCATCATGCACGCGCGCTGGAACCCGGTCCCCGGCCGGTTCAAGGACTACATCGCGATGCCGAAGTTCAACATGTACCAGTCGCTGCACACCACGGTGATCGGCCCGCAGGGCAAGCCGGTGGAGCTGCAGATCCGGTCGTTCTCGATGCACCGGCGCGCGGAGTACGGCATCGCCGCGCACTGGAAGTACAAGGAGGACCCGACGTCGGCGGTGCCGGCCACGCCGAGCACCGACATCGGCGGGCCGAACGACATGCCCTGGGTGCGGCAGCTCGTCGACTGGCAGCGCGAGACGTCGGACCCGTCGGAGTTCCTGGACTCGCTGCGCTTCGAGATCAACAACACCGAGGTGTACGTGTTCACCCCGCGCGGCGACGTGATGTCGCTGCCGACCGGGTCCTCGCCGGTCGACTTCGCGTATGCGGTGCACACCGAGGTCGGGCACCGCTGTATCGGCGCCCGGGTCAACGGCCGGCTGGTGCCGCTGGAGAGCACGCTGGAGAACGGCGACGTCGTCGAGGTCTTCACCTCGAAGGCGCAGGGCGCCGGGCCGTCCCGCGACTGGCTGACGTTCGTCAAGAGCCCCCGCGCGCGGAACAAGATCAAGCACTGGTTCTCCAAGGAGCGCCGCGACGAGGCGATCGAGCAGGGCAAGGACGCGATCGCGAAGCAGCTCCGCAAGGAGGGCCTGCCGCTGCAGCGGCTGCTGTCCCACGAGACCCTGACCGCGGTCGCCAACTCCCTGCGGTATCCGGACGTCACCGGGCTGTACGCCGCCGTCGGCGAGCAGCACGTCAGCGCACAGGCCGTCGTACGGCGCCTGATCGAGACGTACGGCGGCGAGGAGGGCGCGGCCGAGGACCTGTCCGAGGGCGTCCGGCTGCCGGCCAGTCGCGAGCGGCGCAAGCGCACCGCCCGTGGCGACGCGGGTGTCATCGTCAAGGGCGCGACCGACGTGCTGTCGAAGCTGGCGCGGTGCTGTACGCCGGTGCCCGGGGACGAGATCATCGGCTGGATCACGCGGGGTGCGGGCGTTTCGGTGCACCGTTCCGACTGTGCGAACGTGGAGAACCTGAAGACCCAGCCGGAGCGGATCGTTGAGGTCGAGTGGGCGCCGACGGCTCAGTCCGTGTTCCTGGTGGCGATCCAGGTCGAGGCGCTCGATCGTGCGCGGTTGCTGTCGGACATCACGCGGGTGCTGTCCGACTACCACGTGAACATCCTGTCGGCGGCGCTGACCACCACGCGTGACCGGATCGCGAAGTCGCGGTTCACGTTCGAGATGGGCGATCCGACCCACCTCGGGCATGTGCTGAAGGCCGTGCGGTCGGTGGAGGGCGTGTTCGACGTCTATCGCGTGACGCAGTAGCTGGGTTTGGTGGTGGCGAGGACACTGCGAATATGAAGCGTCGGGTGTTTCTGGTCGCAGGGGCTGGGTTGCTGGCCGGGTGCAGTAGTTCCACGGCCACCAACCAACCGAGCCCTTCCGGGACGTCCGGCCCGCCCTCCACAACGCCGCCATCCACCACGCCGCCCAGCACGCCTTCGTCCGGCACGCCCTCGTCCAGCAAGCCGCCCACTTCGGCAGCGTCCCCCACGCCTACGGTTTCGTTGCCGGCGGTGAAGTCGTGGGTCCCGGGGCCGGGAGAGATCCAGCCGGAGGCGAAGGCGGTGGCTGTTGCGGCCGTCGTGAAGATGCTGCAGCCGACCGAGACGCGGGCCGTGGTGGACGTGATCGACGCGCAGTACGGCGGGATCCTGAGCGACTCGGCCAGCGTGCTCGTGCCGTGCCGGGTGTATTCGATCCGGGCGAACCGGCTGATCAGCGGCGGTACGACGGTCGACGTACGGCTGAGCAAGTCGAACGGGAGTTGGCGGGTGACCGCGACCCATCCGGCGCAGCCCGGGGCGCCGGCCGCGAGCCTGTCGGCGGCCGCGCGCCAGGTGCTGGCCAGCGAGCAGATCACGTTGCCGCCGGCATCCGCCGCGGACATCCGGTCCGGGCAGGTGCACGACAGTGTGCTGACCACGATGCTCGAGCTCGCGAAGACGTACCGGATCGGGATCAGCGTGATCCGCTCCGGGCACCCGATCGACGTCTTCGGCACCACCCGGCCGAGCGATCACCCGAAAGGCCGCGCGTTCGACACCTGGCAGATCAACGGCCACGCGGTGGTCTCGCCGTCGACGCCGCGTTCACTGGTCACGTCGTACATGCAGGCTGCCGAATCGATTGGCTCGTACAACGTTGGCGGCCCCTACCAACTCTCCGGCGCGGCGTACTTCTCCGACAACACCCACCACGACCACGTCCACGCCGGGTTCAGGACCTAGTCCCACTCCCAGGCGATGCCGACCGTGCCAGGGGCCGCGGACGGCTCGAGCGTGTGGACGCGGCCGTCGGGGGTGAGCATCAATTCGCGGTGCACCAGGTTCGGTCCGAGGGTGTGCCGTCGGCGGAGCTCGTACACGCGGACAGGCAGCGCGGCCCGATCGAACTGCACCTCCAGCACGTAGTGCATCCCGCCCCACTCGCTGAACCGCTGGTAGTCCGCGGCCGGCAGCCCGTTCCGGTCCTCGACCTCGTACCGGACGACGGCGGTCTCGCCGACCGCGAGCACCCGGTCGAGCAGCAGTTCGCCGAGCAACGCGCCGGCGTCGGGGGAGCGGGCGATCCGGCCGGTCCGGCAGCCGCTCAGCGCACGCAGCGCG